>JBASWU010000022.1:0-19568 GCA_049276635.1 Solirubrobacterales bacterium
GTGTCGCCGATCTCGGCGAGCGCCGGCGAGCCGCGCAGCAGTTCGAGCCCGGCGGCCGATCCGCCGAGCGTTCCGGTCACCGCGATCAGGTCGCCGGCCCGCGCGCCGTCGCGCGCGATCACGTCGGCCTCCGACGCGGCGTGACCGACGGCCGTGACCGACAGCCAGAGCACCGGCGAGGCCGTGAGATCGCCGCCGGAGGCCGTCGCTCCGGTGTCGGCGGCCACCTGCTCGATGCCGCGGGCGAGTTCGTCGAAATCTTCGTCGGTGAAATCCGCCGGCAGCCCGGCGGCGATGTAGATCTCGCCGGCCGCGACGCCCATCGCGGCGAGGTCCGAGAGCGCCGAGGCCGCGGCCTTGTGCCCGATCGCCCGCGGCGACGCGTACGAGCGCTCGAAGTGAACGCCGTCGACGAGTGCGTCGACGGAGGTGACGATGACGCCGTCGCTACGTACGACGGAGGCGTCGTCTCCGATACCGCGGAGGACCCGGTCGCTACGGCTGGAAAAGATCTGTTGTAGCCGGGCGATTCGTTGGGATTCGCTTGTGGGCATGGTGGGGTAGAACGTAGCGGCGGGCCAGATCGTCTAGAACGGAATCGTGATCGCCATCGTGTACCCCGTGAAGACCACGGTTGCCACAATCAGCGCGCGGCTTCGCGCCAGCGCCGTAAACGGCAGCAGCCACAGCAAATACCAAGGCACCAACCAGGCTGAAGCAATCAGTACACCCAGCGTGGCCCACCCCGCGTTCGCGATCCACGTATCCGGCTTCCGCCACGATCTCCAGAGCAGATAGATCACGACCGCAGCCAAGGCGATCACGAACACCGCCCGTATCTCGTCAATCGCCTCGGCGCTGTCAAAAGATTCGAGCGCCACTCCAAAGCTGTCGGCCGTCACCTGCGGCACCGAGTACTTGCTCGTGCGGTCCTGGTTTGACGAGATCAAGCTCAACCCGTTGAGCGCGGCCGGCCCAAATGCGGTTAGCGCGGCCACTAGTGACAGCAGCGCGGCGGCGGCGATCCCAGTGAACATACGAAGCTTGTCCCGCGCCGCCACCAGCATGAACGGCAACGGCACCAACGCCGACGCTTTGATCCCGAGGGCAAGCGCCGAGACAAACCCACCAAGCCGCTCACGCTCGCTCACCGACAGCGCCATGCCGCCGAACACGATCAACATCACCAGCGCCTCGTTGTGCGCTCCGCCGACAACGTGTACGAGCGTCGCCGGGCAAAGCCCGATCACCGCGACCGCGCGCTGCGTATCGGTGCCGACGCGCGAAGCAAGCCGCTCCACAACTCGCACCAGCGCGAGGCTCGCACTCGCCGCAACCCCCTTCAGGATCCAAAATGCCGCTGGCACGGACAACCACGCCAGCGGATACGTCAACAACGTGAAGAACGGGCCGTACACGTTGACCGCGTCCTTCGACCCGGCGTACGGAAACACCGGATCCCCGGGGACGTCGAACGGCCGGTAGCCGTACGGATTGAGATCGTGTTCGATCCCAAGCCGCGCATACGCGATGTAACTGAAGACATCCTGTGACAACAACGGCGGCGCCAGAAAAAACACCACGTGCAGCCCGATCACAGCGGTCCAAATCGACCGCATCGACAACCTCGGCGCCAGCGCGATCAACATCGCGTAGACGGTCATCGCCGCCAGCAACACGCTGTAGTAACTCCAGTCGGCGTTCTGACCGGCCAGGCTCTCAGCACCGGCGAATCGCCATACGCCCAGCAGCCAGTCCGGCGACGCGCCGGCGGTCGCGAGCACGATCCGCGAGCTGTCCACGGCCGGCGCGATCGCCAGCCAAAGTGAGATCAGTACGAAGCCGCCGAGCGCGACTCGCGCGGTAACGGCGCCGCCCGGCAGACCACGGCTTTCGGCCGCGTCACGGCCGGGTTCGACTGCCCGCATGCGAGGCGGCTAGCCGGGCGTGACCGCGCCGGGCGTCTCGGGTGCCGGCGCCGGGTCGGGCGCCGGAACGGGTTCGGCGGGCTGCTCGGCGTCGCCGTTATTACCGCCGCCGTCATCCTTGGTCTTGCCGTCGGCTTTGTCTTGGTTCTTCTTTTTCTTCTTCTTGCCCTCGCTGTATTCGCCGCCGGTTCGACCGCCGCCTTGCTTCTTGCCCAGCTCGGCGTACTTGCCGGAGAACGGCTTGGCCTCAAACGGCTCGCTGGGCTTCGGCCACTCGCGGCACCTCTTGCCCTGGGCTTTGGCCATGAACTTGCCCCAGATCGTCGCCGGGAAGCTGCCGCCGGCGACCGACTGTCCGTGCACGCTGGTCATCTGGATGCCGGCATTGGGATAGCCGACCCAGACCGCCGCCGAGAGCACCGGCGTGTAGCCGACGAACCAGGCGTCTTTGAACTCGTCGGTCGTACCGGTCTTGCCGGCCGCCGGACAGGTGAAGTGGGCGCGCGTGCCGGTGCCGGTGCCGCCGGTGACGTTCGAGCGCAGGATCTTCGTGGTTTCGAAGGCAACGCCGTCGGTGATCACCTTCTTGCGCCGCGGCTTGCCGAGCTCGTCGCTCTTGCCGCCCGGAAAATCGACTCGCTCGATCGCCTCGGGCTGCGAGCGGACGCCGCCGGCCGAGAGCGTCGCGTAGGCGCGGCTCATCTCCAGCGGCGAGACGCCACGCTCGAGGCCGCCGAGGGTTTCGGCCGGGTATCCGTTGAGTTTCGAGCGGATGCCGAGCAGCCGTGCGGTCTCGCGCACGTTCTTGGGGCCGACGTCGAGCGCTAGCTGGATGTAGACCGCGTTGTCCGACGACGTAGTCGCCGACGCGAGGCTGATGTTGCCGCGGTAGCTGTTGGAATAGGTCGTGACCTTGATCGGACCGTACGGCGTGTTCTTGAGATCTATCGGGTGGGAGTTGTAGACCGTCGAAGGACTGATCCCCTGACGAAGCGCGGTGACCAGCGCCATCGTCTTGAACGAAGAACCGGGCTGGCGCGCTCCCTGGGCGGCGAGGTTGAACTGGCTCTGGCCGTACCCGCCGCTGCTGGCCATCGTCTTGATGTACCCGGTCTTCGGATCGATCGCGACGATCGCGCTGCTCGGGTCGCCCGACAGGTTGAGCGTGCCGTTGATCGCGGCGCGCGCCGCCTCCTGTAGCTTGCGATCGATCGTCGTGTGGACCTTCAGGCCGCCGCGGCGAACGGTGTTGATGCCGTACTTGTCGATCAGCCGCTGCTTGACGTAGTCGAAGAAGTACGGCTCGCGGATCTTCGTGTAACGCGTCCCGCGCTTGACCTTGACGCCTTTGCTCTTGGCGGTGAAGGCCTCGGCCTGGGTGATGTAGCCGAGTTCGGCCATCTTCGTCAGCACCTCGTTGCGGCGCTCGACCGCCGCGCTGGGGTTGAGAAACGGGTTGTACTGGCTCGGCGCCTGGGGTAGGCCGGCGAGCGTCGCCGCCTCGGCGAGGTCGAGGTCCTTGGCATTCTTGGCGAAGAACGTCTGCGCCGCCGTCTGCACGCCCATAGCGCTCTGGCCGCCGACGGTTCCGTAGGGAGCGGTGTTGAGGTAGTTCTGCAGGATCCAGCGCTTCGAGTGTTCCCGTTCGAGTTCGCTGGCGAGCTTGGCTTCGCGGATCTTGCGCTTGTAGTCGCGCTTGGGATCCTGGATGTATAGGTTGCGGACCAGCTGCATCGTGATCGTCGACCCGCCCTGGACCGTTTTGCCCGAGGCGAGATTCTTTGTCGCCGCGCGGACGATCGCGCTGTAGTCGACCCCGGTGTGTTTGTAGAAGCGCTCGTCCTCGATTGCGATGGTCGCGTCCTTTAGATCCTGGGGGATGTTTTTCCAGTCAAGTGGTGTGCTGATCTCGTCGGACTGGATGTAGCCGAGCAGTGATCCGTCGGCGGCGTAGACACTGCTGGTGAGACCGCGGTTGACCGGCTTGCCCAGCTCGGGCGCGCTCGCGGCGATTGCGATCACGTAGCCGATCGCGCCGAATCCGCCGATCGCGCCGACCGTGAAGAGCACGACGACCGTCAGTGCGAGCGGCCTGTGTTTGGAGCCGCGGCGGCGCCGGCGTTTTCTTCTCTCGCGCGAGGTCATCAGCGTCAGCGTGCGGTCATCGGGTCGATCTGGGCAAGTATCTGGGTAAGTCGTTCGCCGGCCGCTTCGGCGAACCTGCCGCCGCGGCGCCGGCCGGCTCAACCGGTGATATAACGCCGTTGCCGGTTTCGATGTTTTGCCTTTGCGCTAGCCGGGCGGAGCTTCGAGCATACCGGCGTCGCTGAGCAATCGAACCGCTTGCTCGCGGGCGGCGATGCGCCGCCGCGCCTCCTGCTCGGCGCTGGTCGAGAAGCCGATTTTCAACTCGATGCGGTGCTGCTCACATTCGCCGATGTTGATTTCGAAATCCCCCATACGGTCACGCAGCAGCGCCAGTGAGGCCGTCGCGCGCGGCGGGACGACCCAGACCGATGCGTCGGTGTCGACGGCGCTGCCGGTAATCGTGTAGTTCTCAAGCGGGCTCGAGGCGATCGCCTCGTTGGGAACGACGAGCCTGTGGCCGCTCGGCAGGCGGACAAACGTGTAGGTGAGCGTGATGTCCTCGACCAGACCGTGATGGCCTTCCCACTGAATCACGTCGCCGATCCTGAATGGCTGAACTGAGGCGATCATGATTCCGGCGACGCCGTTGGCGAGCATGCCGCGCGCGCCCAGTCCGACGGCGATCCCGAGCACGGCGGAGCTGGCAAGCAGCGCGTTGGCCAGCGGCTTGAGCGCCGAAATCTGTGAGAGGGCAAGCCCGAGTCCGACGAGTACGATCACCGCGAACACCAGTCGGCGGATCAACCGCAGGCGGGTGACGGTGGCTCGCGAAAGATCGTCCTTTGCGACCTTGCGGGCGGCGCTCATCCCACTGCGTGAGACGAATCGGTCGACCAGTTTCGCGATCACCAACGCCGCCAGCAGTGTCGCCGTGGCGTTGATCAGATCGGTGTTCTCGTCGACGAAGTCGTTTAGGTCCGCAAGTGGAATCATCGGGATCGGTGGCGTCACCGGACGTGCCGACGCCCGGTCAAGCCACAATATGGCCCGTGTCCGACGACCACAACGGTCAAACCCCGCCGCGCGACGATCCGCCGCCGGGCGGCGTCCAGCCACCGGCATGGCCTCCGCCCTCCCGGCCCCCGGCCGAGGTTCGGGGTGCGCCGGTGTTCATACCGCCGTCCGGCTCGTCGGCCGCATCGTCTCCCGGCGGCGAAACCGGGGCCGATCGCTGGCCGGCGCGCTTCGGCGTCCTTAGCGCGATTCTCGGTTTCGTCGCGGCGCAGGTGGTGATCGGCGTGCTCGCGATCATCTATGTGGCGCTGGGCGGCGATATCGACACCGGCTCGGGCGACACGAAGTCCGATCCGGCGTTCGTCGTCGCCGCGTCGGTCGTTCAGGGCGTGATCTTCGCCGCTACGGCGGTCGCGATCGCGCGCACGATCGGCCCGGTCCGCGCGTGCGATTTCGGCCTGGTCCGTGCGCGTCTGTGGCCGACCGTCGGAAAGGTCGTCGTGTTTGGCGTCGCCTACTACGCCGCGCTCGCCGTCTACGCGGAGCTGGTCAATCTGACGTCAGACGACGCGCCGGACAAGCTCGGAGCCGCCGCCGGCACCTTTGGCATGCTCGCCTTCGCGCTTGTCGCGGCCGTGATCGCGCCGATCGCCGAGGAGTTCTTTTTCCGCGGAATGGTCTTCCGCGCGCTGGCCAACGGCCTCGGTGTAGTCGGTGGGGCGGTCGTGTCGGGGGTCTTCTTCGGGTCTCTGCATATCGACTCGCTTGCGCAAGAGCGCTTGCTGCAGGTCGTTCCGTTGATGATCCTCGGGATCGTGTTCGCTCTGCTGTACGCCTGGAGCGGCACGCTGTACGCGTCGATCGCCCTGCACGCGACGAATAACTCGCTCGCCGTGATCGCGTACGCCGCCGACAAGCAGTCGGAATTCGGGATCGTGCTCGGCGCGGTCCTCTGGTTGACGATGATGGCCTTCTGTCTGTTCGGCTGGCGTCTCACCGACCGCCCGAATCGCCCGGGACCGATGGTCGCGCCCGAGCGTCCGGAACCGGCCGCGACCGTTTCCTGACAACTCGGGACCGGGGATCGCCGAGCGCGCGGCCGGCCGCCGGCGCGGTCGTTTATCCTCACGGTGTGAACGGCGTGTTAACCGGTGCGGCACGGAGGTCAGTGATGTCGGTGCTCGCGCTGGCCGTCGTCGCGATCTCGGCCGCGCCCGCCGCCGCCGACGTGACCGGCCCGGCCGTGATCGCCGGTCCGACGGAGCCGACGGTCTCCACCCCCGAGCGCGTAACCGCCAAGGCGCTACCACGGTTCTCGCTTTCGATCGGTGACGCCTACCGCTTCCGCGGCCGCGCCTACGTGCTCCCGCGCGCCAAAGTGACCGTACGCGGCGCCGTCAATGCCGATCTCGACGGGCAGACCATCACCGTCACCGTCACCAAGCGGGGCAAGACCGTCAGCTCCGACCGCGTCAGGCTCGAGTCGCGCGCCGGCAAGACTAGCTTCACGGCAAGGGTTCGCGCCGGCAAGAGGGGCAAGTACCTCGTCGGCGTGGAACTCACCCCCGAGGCCGCCGCGATCGCCGACGCCCCGCCGGCGAAGAGCCTCAGCGTGACCAAGAGCAACATCAGCCGCGGCGCCAAGAGCGTCTCCGTGCGCGTTATCCAGAGCAAGCTCGCGAAGCTCAAGTACGTCGTCCCGCGTGGCGGCCGGTTCGACGCCGCCACCGGACGCGCGCTGCTGGCCTTCCGCAAGGCCAACCGCATGAAGCGAATCGAGGCCGCCGGGTCGAAGGTCGCCGGCAAGCTCGCCGCGAACGAAGGGTCGTTCAAACTGCGTTACAAAAACGCCGGGCGGCACATCGAGGTCAGCCTCGGCCGCCAGGTGATGGTGCTGGCGGACAAGGGCCGTGTGCTGCGGACCTACCACGTGTCGACGGGCACAGCGTCGACGCCGACGGTGCGCGGCACCTACCGCGTCTACCGCAAGGACTACGGGACCAACGCCAAGCGCATGGTTCACAGCAGCTACTTCATCCGCGGCTACGCGATCCACGGCTTCGATCCGGTGCCGATCTACAACGCCAGTCACGGCTGCGTTCGCGTCCCGGTGCCCAACGCCGCATCGATCTTCAAATGGGTGCGTATGGGCACCCGCGTCGACACCTACCGCTAGCGGCTTGTGCGCAAGACCGGGGCCGGACCCGTCGGCCGGGGGTACTTACCGGCCGCGCGACGCCGGCGCAGCGCCACGCGGCCGGTAACCAGCGATTGCTAGCGGTAACCGGGTGTGAAGGTGGTGCGAAACTCGCGGTCGATCGGCACTTCGCCGAAGCGCGGGCCCCGGCTTAGCGCCAGCCAGCTGGCGAGGAAGTGTCCACCGAGCCCAAACAGCAACATCCCGACGACGAACGGGAATCCGCGCATCACCAACGGCGACTGCCCGGCCACCATGCTTTCGGCAGTGGCCGTAATGCGGTCGTTGAGTTCGTCGACCTTTGCCCGGAGCTGCGTGCGCGCCGGGTCGATTTCGCGCCCGTGAGCGTCGCGTACCACCGCTGGAGCGGGAGTGCTGTTTGCCACGGCGCCCGACTGCCGCGTCGAGGCCGAGCTGAGCTCATCGACCACAAACATCGTGAAGCTGGCGATCAATACCAGGCATATTGCCCTCGAGACGATCCTGATTGCGGAGGAAATCATTGCCCCGTCCTGCTCTTTTCTTTTCGGGCCGACTTCCATACCGGCCATTAGATGAATTATCACCTACCGGGAGGTTAAGTTGCGTCTTCCTACGCCTTTGCCTGGACGTTTAGTCGATCCCTGGCGGCTCGCAGGTTTGACAGTCGCCGCGGGCAGTCGAGCGGTACCCGCATCGGGCGCGACTCGCGCAGTCCCGCTCTGGGAGCGGCGGCACGAGCGACCGCGGCACGCGTTTCCGGCTTGACGCTCTGGATTTTCTGCTCGGCGGTGATCACCGTTATTCGGCATTTTCGGTAGCGATCTTTAGCCTCCTGCGCCCGGTGTGTGACCGGGCGTCCAGTTTCAACCGCGCCGGACCCCCTTTAGCCCCTTAGGGCCGCGCGACTAGGATGTTTGTCGATGTCGACCGCGCGCGAGTTACTGATCAGCGAGTTGCGCCGGCACGCTCTTGTGATCGGCGAGGTCACGCTGACCAGCGGCGAGACGGCCCAGTACTACGTCGATGCCAAGCGCGCGATTCTCCGGCGGCCGGGGTTTATGGCGCTCGGCGAACTGGTCGCTGGGTTCGCGGCCGAGGTCGGCGCGAGCGCGGTCGGGGGCATGACGATGGGCGCCGATCCGGTCGCATGTTCGGCACTGGCGGCCGGTTCCGACGCCAAGGCGTTCTTCGTGCGAAAAGACCGCAAGCAGCACGGGCTGCAGCGCTGGATCGAAGGCCCGCTGCTCGCGCCGGGCGAGCGTTGCCTGATCGTCGAGGACGTGGTCACGACCGGCGGCTCGACCGTGCGGGCGATCGAGCGCGTCCGCGCCGAAGGCTTCGAGATCGCCGGTGTGTGCAGCGTTCTCGACAGATTGGCCGGCGGCGGCGCAGCTATTGAGCAGGCGGCCGGGGCGCGATATCTGCCATTCACGACTATTGACGACGTACATCCCGACCGACCTGACAGATAGTTAATACGAGGATTCATAAGCGGGCGCTGTTTGGCCGGACTCGCCGCGACGGCGGTCCAGAACGGAACACGAGGACGGTTCGGGATGAGCCACTTCAAGCCAAAGAGGGAACTACGGCTGGTGATCGACCAGGTGATCGCCTCGCTCAACGAGGACGACGTGGTCGGACCCAAGCTGCGCGACCTCGGCACACCGATCCAGGTCACGTTCACCGATTTCGACGCGACCGTCAACGTGCGGGCCGGACAGCCCGGAGAATCAAATCTCGTCTGGGTCTGGTCCAAGAAGGTCAAGTGGGAGCCGGTCACCAGCGTCGAGTGCAGATCAGATGACGCCAATCGCTTCCTACAGGGCAAGCTGCGCGTCGCCGCCGTCCTGGCGCTACGCAAGGTGAAGGTCCACGGCAGCCTGACCACCGGCCTCAAGGCCCTCGCGATCTGCCATCCGATGCTCGGTCACTACCGCGAGCAAATCGAGCAGCAGTATCCGCACCTGGTGGTTTGAGCTTCGCGGGCGGGGCGATTTTCCGGGGTAGTCTTCTCGGGTCCTAGGAACAGCAATCTCGGTCAGGAGCCTGGATGTTCAAACGATTCTCCCTGTTGTCGCTGTGTGCCGCTGTGGCGGTTGCCTTCGCCGTCGCGCCGGCGGATGCCAAAAAGCCGCCGGTCAAACCCAAGAAGGCCTACTGGTACTCGACCGGCAGGGTCCCGACGACAAGCGCCTTCGCCGCTCACGTCGGCGTTTCGAGCAACAAGTACTTCGACTACTTGAAGGCCACCGGCGGCTGCTCGTTCTACCGGGCGCTCAATCCGATCAGCGGTCAGACGAAGATCAAGGGCAAGAGCAAGAAGTTCTCTGTCGACACGACCGCCACTCTCTACTCGCCGAAGCTCAAGGCTCAGACGACCGTGACGATCAAAATCGACGGCAAGTTCAAGACGTCGAACAAGATCACCGGTAAGTACACGGTCTCAGACACATCGGGTGAGTGCACGGCCGCGCAGATGGCGGAGCACAACTTCAGCGCGAAGGCGCGCTTCAAGCAGACCGGCGGCTGATCCAATCGCCGACGGAGGGCTTTTCAGGGCGGGCGGCGCAGGTAAAGTTGAGTCGCCCGCCCCGATAGCTCAGATGGATAGAGCGACTCCCTCCTAAGGAGTAGGCCGCTGGTTCGACTCCAGCTCGGGGCATTGAGCGGTTTTCTCGCGGCGTCCTCGGGTGCTTATGTGCCGTTGGCACACCGCGCACCCTGCGTCCTTGCGAGAAAAACCGCTCAACGCCCCGAGCCCGGAAGGTTCTGTAGTGTTCGGCGTGGCTCGACACTCACTGCCTGGGGAGGCAATTAGATGATGCGTTTTGTAGTCGCTTCGATCCTCGCGGGGACGCTTTTTCTTGCCGTGCCGGCGGGACTTTCGGCATCGCCCGGCGGTTTGGACTAACGCGGCGGCCACCACTGCTGGACCAAATGCTCGAAGTACGGCAAGTACACGGGCCAGTACCACTGCCACCGCTCGCCGTGCAAGAGCAAGGATGTGAGACGACATCGCAATCACGGGCACTGAGCCGCGAGCAGGGGCATTGAGTCCCAGACACCGACGCAGCGTCCCTGGCACGGGCAGGAGTTCAAGCACCGGCACCGCGTCCAAGCACCGGCACCGCGTCCAAGCACGGGCACTGCGTCCAAGCACCGGCGCTGAGTCCGGCTACAGAAACTCGACGATCAGCCCCGCCGCCGCGACGACCATCGTCGACCAGACGATCGCGCTGGCCGCGAGCTTGCGGTCGAGTCCGTAGTTGTTGGCCAGCAGCAGGTTGTTGACGCCGACGGCCATCGCCGCCTCGATCTCGTAGGCGTCGGGGATCTCAAGTACCCAGGTGTCCATCAGCACCAGGAAGCCGGCGACGACACTCAGCCGCAGCAGCACGGTGACCGCGACCGGTGCCGTCAGCGGGGGCGGGAAGCCGAGCTTGTCGTCCTCGGACTCGCGCCACATCACGACGCCGACGGCGAAGAACCCAAGTGGCAGGATCGCGATCACGATCAGCCGGCTGGCGTCTACGGCCCAGTCGGGGCTCCACGACGCCGGGGAAATCAGCGCGAGGATCGCCGCGTAGAGCAGCGGGTTACGGGTGAAATACGATTTGATCCGCTCGCGCGGCGTCTCGGCGAAAGTCCCGAAGGCCGCCGCGACGCTGAACGCGACCACCAGCATCAGCGGCAGCGAGACCATGATGTCGTAGCTGACCGCGGCCCCGAGCTGGTCAAATCCGAGCGCCGCGCTGACGAACGGATACCCGAGATAGGCCGTGTTGCCCATCAGCGCGCAGACCATCATCGCGCCGATCTGCGGGCGCGTCAGCGTGAACATGTAGCGGGCTGCGAGATATGCGATCACGACGACGACGATGTTTGCGACATAGGCCAGCCCGAGCGCCGCGCCGATGTCGGCGGTGAACTCGAAGCGCACGAGGTTGAAGAACAGGATCGGGGGGATCAGCACCCACAAAACGATGTCCATGATCCGCTTGGCCGTCAGCTCGGCGGGATGCGGCCGCCGGTGGGCAAAGGTCGCGCCGGCCGCCGCCGCGACGACCATTGTCAGGACGATCCAGATCACCGATCAACCTTACGAGCGGGGCGGCGAGTTAAGCGGCTGCGAGAGCGTCTCGCAGTTCGGAGGCGCTTTTTTCCGGGGACATCGAGTTGATGCTTACCCCCGTCCCCAACTCCATCCCCGCCGGTTGGCCGATCCGCGGGACGATCTCAATTCGCCAACCGAAACTCTCCGCATCCGCCGGAGCCGTACGGATCCATAGATTCAGCGGTGGCGTCTGACCGAATAGGCCCGTCAAAGCGTTCAGGGCTCGATGCAGCATCGCCGTCCCGCGATGCTCACTCAGTTCGAACCGCGCCTCCGGCCGCCTCGGCACGACATTCAACCGGTACGGCGTCGCCGACGCATACGGTGCGATCAACGCCGCGTCATCGTCGATCGCGACCAACCGCTCGCCGCCGCGAACCTCCTCGATCAAGAGGTCTTCGGCGAGGTTGCGCCCTTGGGTCTGCTCGAAGTACGCCCGCATGCGCTCGCGTTCGCGCGCGACCAGCGCCGGCACGAACGGCAGCGCGTAGAGCTGCGAATGTGAGTGCGGCAAAGAGGCGCCGGCCTCGGCGCGCTCGTTGACGCAGAGGTGTACGTATGCGACTTCGGGATTGTCGCGATGCGTGGCGATGCGCGCGGCCCAGCCCTGGATCGTGACTTCAAGTTCGTCCAGCGTCAGTTGCGCAAGCGACCGCACGCCGCGGGGAGAGTTGACGATCACCTCGTGCGCGCCGAACGCAGGACCACTCGCCAACAACTGCGGCATGCCGCGCATCGCTCCGAGCGGATCGGGCGGCGGACCGGAGCCGGGGTCGATAGTGCCCGCGGGATGCGTGCCAGCCGCGGGCGCCCCCGCGTCACCGGCGAACGCCTGAACCAGCGCCGGATACATGTTCGTAACGCTTCGCACTCTCCATCCAGGGCCGTTCGACGCTCGTCCGCCGGGTCGATCCGCCCAGACCTCCGGCGGCGTCATCGACTCGTTGCCCTCGGCGAAGGGGTCATCGGCCGGCTCAAGCGGAGCGGGCTCGCTGAACTCCGGCATCGCTCCCGGCCGGCCGGCGCGGGCGCCGGCGACGAGCACCCGCAGCCCGGTCAGCGGATCGATCCGAACTTCGGGAGTATCCGGCGAGTCCAAAGACACGCTCGCCAGCCTCGAACTCAGCGGCGCTTCGCGACGTCGGCCAGACCGCGCGGTCCGTGACCGACGTATTTGGCGCTCGGGCGGATCAGCCGGCCGGTGCGCTTCTGCTCGAGAATGTGGGCCGACCAGCCGGCCGTGCGCGCGCAGGCGAACATCGGCGTGAACAGCTCCGGCGGAACGTTTGCGAAGTCGAGCACGACGGCCGACCAGAACTCGACGTTGGTGGCAAGCACGCGGTCGGGTTTACGTGCGTGAAGTTCGGCGAGCGCGGCTTGCTCGAGCGCCTCGGCGACTTCGAATCGCGGTGACTTGACCTCGGCCGAAGTACGGCGTAAAACGCGAGCGCGCGGATCCTCGGCGCGGTAGACGCGGTGACCGAAGCCCATCAAACGCTCGCCGCGGTCGAGTGCGTCTTTGACCCACTTCTCGGCGTCGCCGGAGCGCTCGACCGCGTCGAGCATGTCGAGCACGCGCGAGGGCGCACCGCCGTGCAGCGGTCCGCTCAGCGCACCGACGCCGGCGCTCAGTGCGGCGGCGACATCGGCGCCGGTCGAAGCGACGATGCGCGCCGTGAAGGTCGAAGCGTTCATGCCGTGCTCGGCGGCGCTGATCCAGTAGGCGTCGATCGCCTGGACGTGCCGCGGGTCGGCCTCGCCGCGCCAGCGGATCAGAAATCGTTCGGAGATCGACTTGGCGCGATCAACCTCGGCCTGCGGCACCGGCGGGTGGCCGATCCCGCGCGCGCTCTGGGCGACATGCGATAGAGCCATCACGCTGCAGCGTGCTAGGTCGAGTCGTGCGAGTTCGTCGTCGATGTCGAGCAGCTGCATGAACCCCCACTCCTGCGCCAGTGTCGCCAGCGATGCCTGCAGGTCGACGCGGGCGTCGCCGCTGCGGATCGTCAGCGGGTGCTGTTCGGCGGGCGGCAGGCCGGGCTCGAAAGCGTCATCGACCAATAGTCCCCAGACGTGCTCGAATGGCACGTTGCCGACCAGGTCTTCGATGTCGACACCGCGGTAACGAAGCGCGCCGCCCTCGCGGTCGGGCTCGGCGATCTCGGATGCGAAAGCGAGGACGCCTTCGAGGCCGTCTTTGACCTCGGGATGTTGCGTCATGTCAATCGCCGATCCGCTCATCGAATGCGGGAAATATGGCACATCGGCTGGGTCGATTTGGTGAACGCCGCGCCGACCGACCGCTCACTGCTGCAGCGCCTGGGTGTTGATATCGCGACGTAGCGCGTCGATCGATCGATACTCCCCGATTTTCACCTTGGTCAGCACGCCTTCCCTGGTGTAGAAGGCCGTCGACGGCGCGCCTTGAACCGGGCGGATCAGCTTCGAGATCTCGAGCTTTTGATCGACGTAGCTCGGGAATGGAACCGGAAGCTGCTCGAGGAACTTCGTCGTGTCGTCGCGGCCGTCGAGGATGTTGACGCCGAGAAACGCGATCTTCCCGCCCATCTCCTTGGCGAGGCGCTGAAAGATCGGAAACTCGTTGCGACACGGGCCGCACCACGAACCCCACTTGTTGACGACGATCGGCAGGCCTTGAAGCGAGGCGATGCGCGCGTCGTAGGCCGCGCGGCCGCCCCCGAGCAACTGGCCCGCCTCGTCGTAGATCTTCACCAGTCGCGGATCGGCACCGGTCAGATCGGGCTTGACGTCCTCGATCGAGCCGAACCGCGAGGCCTCACCGGAGCTTGCGCCGCAGCCGGCCAGCGCCGCGCAGATCACCGCCAGCACCGCCAGCAAAATCGCGCGGCGCGCCACGTCCGGTCGTGGGAGGGGCATCGCCTGTCTGTACACAAGTCTTAAGTCAAGCACGCTCGCGGCCGAAAACGACGATATACTGATCCTTAGTTACCTCGCCTCTGGGCTCGCGAAGCTGTAGCAAACCGCTAAGCCGACCGCCCCAGGGCCTTAACTGGCTCTTCCTTTTCAAGACTCGTTTCTCCGTAGCTCCCCTCGAGCTCGAGTCACTGCGGCGCACATGCGTCGTCATGGAAGTTTCCTACCAAATGACACCCAGCGCCCCCAAGGCCGAAGACATCAAGCGCGTCGAAGAATTCGCGCGCGAGCCGATGGTTCTAAACGGCGACGATCCCGCCGTCGCGCTCGCCCCTGGAACCCTGCGCCGCCGCGCCTTCGATACCGCGCTTGAGGAGCTTGAGTCCGGCCGCGACGAGGTCTCGCGCGAGTGGGCGCGCAAGTACGCCCTGGTGCTCGGCCTGGAACGCGCGATCAGCGACCCCGAGCCGAAGCTCGTCGACGGAACCACGCTCAACGCCCACCAGGTCGACGTGTTGAGCGGCACGCTCGCCGCGCTGATGACCGAGGAGGAGGCCGTCTTCGGCGAGGCTCTCTCTGACGGAGCCGAAGAGTTCGATGACGAGGGTTTCGAGGACGACGAGATCGAGGACGCCGTCGACGAGACCGAAGACGAGGCCGAGGCCGACGACGACGAAGACGGCATCGACTGGGATGTCTTTGCCGAGGAAGAGGGAGACGCGGAGCAGGAGGACGACGTCCCGCGCGCCGGCTCCAGCGAGAGCTACATCAGCGCCGACGCCGCCGCCTACGACGACGAGGAACAGCTTCCCGAACAGCCCGAAGATCCCAACGCCGCTCGCCGTTTTTGGTTCGAGCACGCGACCGGCGCCGGTAAGTCGGTCGCCGCGCTCGGTTTTGTCGAAGCCTCGCGCACCGGCGGCATCCTGATCCTCACCCACCGCCGCAACCTCGTCGACCAGTTCATCGGCGAATTGGTCGACCGTGGATACAAGGACCGCCTGTCGCCGCCGATGCTCGGCTCCGACGGTCACAGCAACGGCCCGGTCACCGTCGAGACCTACCAGTGGTTCGTACGCCACGCCGGAAACATCTCCGATGTCTACTCGATCGTGATCTGCGACGAGGCGCACACCGCGCTTGGCGAGAAGACTTCGGCCGCGATTCGCCGCTGGAAGGAGCCGATCTTCGTCGGCATGACCGCCACCGGCGCGCTGATCGCCCGCCACGTCACCGATCTCTTCCCGACCCAGACCTCGCGCTTCGACCTGGCTCAGGCCGCGCGCCGCGGCGTGATCGCGCCGCTGCGCTGCGTGCGAATCCCGCCGGGGCCGGGCGTGCGCACGATCGCCAACGTGCCGTTGCGCCGTGGCGAGGTCGACCAGGACTTCGACCAGGAAGAGCTGGCCGCGCTGCTCGACCAGGCTCCGTTCAACCTCGCGATCGCCGATCTTTACCGGGCGCGCTTCAAGGACATGCCCGGCGTGGTCTACGCGGCCGGCGTCAGGCACGCCTACAACGTCGCCGAGGCCTTCCGCGAAATGGGGATCAAGGCCAAGGGCGTCTCCGGTGAGACGCCCAAACGCGAGCTGGCCGAGACCCTGGCTGCCTACGAACGCGGCGAGCTTGATGTTTTGGTCAACGCCCAGCTGCTGGCCGAGGGCTGGAACTCACCGCGCGCGACGATCTGCATGCACCTGGCGCCAACTGCCTCCAAGCGGATCTACCAGCAGCGGGTCGGACGTGTGACGCGCCGCCACCCCGGCAAAGAGGCCGGCATCGTGATCGACTTCGTTCACCCGGCGACGCCGCACGACGATCCGGTCGTGACACTGCATTCGCTGCTCGGCCGCGATGTTTACCGCGGCGGCGCGATCGTCGTCGGCCCCGTCCGCCGTGGCCGTGGCCGTAGGTTGCGCGTCGAGCGCCGCGTACTGCCGGTGACTCCGGATCCGGAGCGCCGGGCGCAGATCTTCGAGCGCGAGCTCTGGCGGATCAGCGTTGCCAACCTGGACTGGGGCGAGCAGCGCGTCTGGGCCCAGCTGGCCGGTTCGAAGGCCAACGCCAACAACTGGCGCCGCGCCCGCGCGATGATCCAGCACGACCGCACCGGCGAGCTGCGCCGCCACCTGTTTTTGACCGCGCTCGAGCGCAACAAGCACCGCCCCGTGCGACTGCGCGCGTTGCAGGATCTCGCCAACTCCAAGGATCCCGAGGCGTATGACTACGCGGTCGAGATCATCGGCGGTTGGCAGAAGGACGAGCGCCGCGAGGCGACCAAGCTGCTGCTGAAGGCGATCGCCGACAAGAACATCGGCTCGCGCGAGCAGTCGACGGCCTGGATCTGGGCGCTGGCCGGTTACACGCGCGATCTGCACGAGCAGTATGCGGTGCAGCGCTGGCCCGAGACAAAGCGGCTCCTGGGCCTGCTGGTGAACTCTTCCGGCCCGGCGCACGGCCGCAACGCGCGGCGGATCGTTCAGGAGACGCGCAAGCATGACCTGCGCTTGGCCGCGGCGATCCTCGCCGCGGCCGTCTCGCACTCGACCGAGGCCGAAGAGGCGTTGCGCGGCGGGCGAACGCGGCTGGCGCGCAAACCGGCTGCGCTGGCACGCGAACTCGGCCGAAACTTCCCCAAGGCTCGCGGTCGCAAGGGCCGTCGCCGCCGTGGCTCGGAGAAGGGCGAAGGCGGCAAGAAGCCGCGCGGCAAGGAGACGGCGGCCAAAAACGCCCGCGTCGTCGTCGACGGCGCGACGGCGATCCCGGCCGGATCGGTCGAGTCCGTCGGAGACAAGCCGGCAACCCAGGGACCGCCGAAAAAACCACGCGGCAACAGGCGTTCGCGCGGATCGCGCAACGGTCGTGCCGGCGGAGACGCAGGCGGCGGCGTTGAAAGCGGCGCGGCCGACGCAGGCGGAAAGCCCGGCGCGGGCAGGCGCCAGAGCCGTTCCGGTGGTGCCGGTGACGGCGGTAATGAGGACGAGCGTGAGACCACCGAGCGCCGCGCGCGCGTCGAGCGCGGCGGCGAGGGCGGAAACGACAACGGGCAAGGCGCCGCCGAGCGCGATGATGGAAAGTCCGGCCGGATACCCGTCCTCGGCAGCTTCGAAGAACTTTCGCGCGGCAACGACTAACTCGGCTCCGAGGCGTCCGGGGGCGCTCCGAGTCGCAAGTGGCTAAACGCAACTCGCCCGATCCGCCGGCGTGCTCAGCCGACCGACAGGTGCACCTCGCCGGCGATCAGCGTCACGCTTGCGCCGTCGTCGCCAATCACGATCAGATTGCCGAGTTCGTCGACGCCGGCCGCTTCGCCTTCGCCATCGGCCCAGGCGATCCGCCGGCCTTGCAGAGCGTCGCGCTCGCGCCAGGCGGCGACGATCGGTTCGGTGTCGGTCCCCAGCCAGTGGTCGAGGCGCGCGAGCAGCGGCGGCAGCGCCTCGACATCGACGGGCAGATTCAGGGAGTAGGCGGTCTGTTGTAGCTCCGGCGGCATCTCCGCCAGCCGCACGCGCGTGTTGAGCCCGATCCCGACGACCATCCAGGATCGCTCCGGCGACCGGTCCGGACGCGCCTCGACGAGGATCCCCGCGACCTTGCGCCCGTCGATCCAGACGTCGTTGGGCCACTTGATCGCGGCGCGCACGTCGGCCAACCGCTCGCAGGTCTCGGCGACGGCCAGCGCGGCCGCCAGCGGCGCGAGCTTGTGCCTGTCGACGACCGGCCGGACCAGCGCGCTGACCAGCAAGGCGCTGCTCGCGGGAGCGACCCAGGCGCGGCCCTGCCGGCCGCGGCCGGAGGTCTGCTCGTCGGCGGTCACGGTTGTGCCGTGCGGCGCCCCGGCTTCGGCGAGCGACTTCGCCGTCGAGTTGGTCGACTCGCAGCGGCGAAAGTGCAGGCGCGGGCTGCCCAGCGCCTGGTTCACGGGGATTCCGGAACGAAACTCACGCAGCACCCACCTTTAGCAGCCGGACCCGCGTGCCGCGTTTGATCCCAAGCTCGGCGGCGGCGTTGCCCATGTTGACGGCGATCGCGAGCGAGCGGCCGGAATCCTCGAACAGCAGCGGCTCATGCTCGGCTACATCGCCGAAGGTCGCGGCGAAGCGCGCCGGCGTGCGCAGGCCGCCGGCGTCGATCTCGACCTGCGCGCCGGTTTCCAGGCCGGCCGTCGTGAGGTCCTCGAGCGTCGCGGCGAGTCGCACGTTGCCGAACGAGTCGATTTCGATCGCCTCGGCGACGACGCCGCCGGCGGCGGTGGCTTGCGCGCGCGGTAGAGACAGACCGACCAGCATCGCCGTGTCGAGCGGCTGGCCGGCGCCGGCCAGCGCCCACCCCGCCGCCCGCCGCGCGGCAACCGGGGCGAGGATGTCGCGAGCGTGAAAGGTGCTCGACACCGGCTCGATTCGCCACGGCGAGTTGCTCAGTTCGGCGACCGCCACCGCGCCGCCACCGAGTTCGATCGCCGGAGCGAGCAACCCGTTATCGGGGCCTACAAAGGTCAGGCCGCTCGCGGTCTCGATCGCGACCGCCCGTCGCTGGGCGCCGACGCCTGGATCGACTACGGCGAGGACCACCGCGCCGGGCGGCAGGTACGCAAGACAGTCGGTCAGCGCGATCGCTCCGCCGCGAACGTCCTGGGGGGCGATTGCGTGGCTGAGATCGATGATCGGCAGCGTCGCGTCGATTCCGCGGATCACGCTGTGGCAGATCCCGACCGACCGATCGCCCGTACCGAAATCCGACAAAAACGCGATGCTCCGGCCCACGCCCACAAACTAACAGCGCGCGCAGCCGAGCCGGCGTCCGCGGCCGTTTCCTTGGCGGCAGCCGAGCGGGCGCGGGCGGATGCGCCGGAGCCGGCCGCCATGCAAGCGCGAGCTAATCGGCGGCCAGCGCCAGCAGCGCGTCGATCAAGCCGTCGAGGTCGTGCCGGGTCGCTTCGGCGGTCGGCTCAAGCCCGTGCTCGCGCAGGGCCGCCGACGTCGTCGGACCGATCGACACGAGCGTTCGGCTGGCCAGCGGACCGGCGCCACCCAGCGCCTCGATCAGCGAGTGGACGGCCGAGCCGCTGGCGAAGGTGATGAAGTCGGAGCCGGAGACCGCGGCGGCTTGGTCGTCAGAAAGGCGTTCGAGGATCGTGTCGTAGAACGCGATCTCGTGCACGTCGGCGCCGCGTTCGCGCAGCCCTTCGCCGAGCACCGGGCGCGCGTTCGCGGCGACGGCGAGCAGGACGCGCCCGGCGGGCGGATCGGCGGCGAGCAGCTCAAGCAGACCTTCGGCGGTCGATCGCCGGGGGATCAGATCGGCCTCGATTCCGTGATCGCGCAGCGCCGCCGAGGTGGCGGCGCCGACG
>JBASWU010000023.1:0-7112 GCA_049276635.1 Solirubrobacterales bacterium
CCCCCAACCCGATCGCGACCGCGCGCGCCGCCGCCGCCGGGTCGCCGCCGCCGACGCTGCGCAGCGCGACGACCCGGTACATCGCCCCGCTGTCGAGATAGTTGGCGCCCAATGCCGCCGCCACGGCCCGTGCCACGGTGCTTTTGCCGGCTCCGGCCGGTCCATCGATCGCGATGATCATCGACTTGAGGTTAGAGACCGTGCCGCGGACGGCGTCAGCCCGTCAACCGCGCGAGATCCCGCTGGAAGGCCGGATATGAGACCGCCGCCGCCCGCATGTCGATCACGGAGACACCCTCGTCGCTGGCGAGTCCGGCGACGGCGCCGAGCATCGCCAGACGATGGTCGCCGTGCGAGTTGATCGTGCCGCCGCGCAGTGACCCTCGGCCGCGCACGACGAACCCGTCGCCGGTCGCCTCGATGTCCGCGCCGAGGCCGCGCAGACCGTCGACCACGGCGGCGATGCGGTCAGACTCCTTAAAGCGCAGCTCCTCGGCTCCGGTGACGACCGTCTCGCCCTCGGCGAAACAGCCGAGCAGCGCCACAAGCGGCAGTTCGTCGATCGCCAGCGGGATCTCGTCGCCGCCGACGGTCGTGCCGACCAGTGGCGCCGAGGCGACATCGAGGTCTCCGACCGGCTCAAACGGCCGGATGTCGTCGCTCGGCCCTTCGGGATCGGCCAGCACCACCGCCCCCATGCGTTCGAGAATGTTCAGAATTCCAGTCCGCGTGCGATTGAGACCGACGTTCTCGATCAGCAGGCGTGATCCTTTGACCAGCACTCCGGCGACGATCATGAACGCCGCCGAGGAGAGATCGCCGGGCACGTCGATCACGCCGAGCTCGAGTTCGTCGACCAGCCCGTCGACGACCACCGTGTCGCCTTCGCTGCGAATCGGCAGCCCGGCGGCCGCGAGCATTCGCTCGGTGTGGTCGCGCGAGACCTGCGGCTCGCGGATCCGGGTCGGTCCCGAGGCGGCCATGCCGGCCAGCAGGATGCACGATTTGACCTGCGCCGACGCGACCGGGAGCGTGTAGTCGATGCCGTGCAGCGGAGCGGCCTCGATCGTCAACGGCGCGGTGTCTTGGGCGCTGGCCTCGATCTTCGCGCCCATCTTGCGCAGCGGGTCGACGATGCGGCCCATCGGGCGGCGGCCGATGCTCTGATCGCCGGCAAGCACCCAGCGGCCGACGGGCTGCCCGCAGAGCCAGCCCGGCAGCAGGCGAATCAGCGTTCCGCTGTTGCCGACGTCGACGATCCCCGGAGCCTCGAGCGCCCCGCGCAGTCCGACGCCGCGCACAAGCAGGCCGCCGCCGCGGCGCTCGACCACCGCGCCGACGGCCTCGACGGCCTGGAGCGTCGAGTTCGTGTCGTCGGAGTCGAGGTAGTTACGGATCGTCACCGGCGAATCGCACATGCCGGCGATCAGCGCGGCACGATGCGAGATCGATTTATCCGCCGGTGGCGAGATTCGGCCCTTGAGCGGCCCGGATGGAGCAAACAGCGTCGGCATCGGCCAGTGATTATGCCCGCGCGACCGGAAACCCGAGTTCGGCGATCAGCTGTTCGGCCTTCGCGGCGGCCTCGTCGCCGCCGACCCATAGGCTGATAGCGCCGCTGCGCATGTCGGCCGCCGGGTAAAGCGCCATGTCGACGATGTTGACCCCTTCTTTGCCGAGCGCGAGCGTGATGTTCGCCAGCACTCCCGGCTGGTTGGGCACCGAAACGCGAAGTTCGGCGACTTCTCCGCCGGTCAATTCGCGTTCGAGCAGTTGCTGGCGATCGGCAAGCGCGACGTCGTTGAGCCGGGCGATCTCGACGCCGTCGCGTTTTTCGAGCGCGTCGCGGAACTCGTTGAGCCGGGCGATCACACCGTCGATCGCCGGCACCAGAGCGTCGTGGTTGGAGAGGTAGATGTCGCGCCAGATCGAGGTGTTGGCGCCGGCCACGCGCGTCGCGTCGCGAAAGCTCGGGCCGACGACGCCGGCCGAGCCGTCGCCACGGCCGAGTGAATCGGCCGCCTGGGTCACCAGCGCGTTGGCCATCACGTGCGGCAGGTGGCTGATATCGGCCAGCAGGCGGTCGTGCGCCTCGGCGTCGAGCGCATGCGGACGGGCGCCGAGCGCGCCGACGAAGCGCATCAGGCGTTGGAGCCCGGTTCCGGGGGTCGACTCGGTCGGGGTCAAAAACCACGTCGAATCGTCGAAGAGGTCGGCGCGGGCGTGCTCGACTCCCGAAGTCTCGGCGCCGGCGATCGGATGCCCGCCGATAAACCGCGGATCGTCGACCGCGGCGACGATCTGTCGTTTGGTCGACCCGACATCGGTAATCACGGCTTGCGGTCCGGCCGCGGCCAGCACAGCGCGCGCGTTTTCGGCGAGTGTGCCGACCGGGCTGGCGAGCACGACGAGATCGGCATTGGCCGCGGCGTCTTCGATCGACGTCGCGGCGCGCGTGATCGCACCCAGCCTCAGTGCCTCGTCGAGCACGCCCGGAGTCGGATCGAACCCGGCGATCTCGCCGACGCTGTCATCTCGGTCGCGGGCGGCGAGTCCAACCGAGCCGCCGATCAGCCCGACCCCGATCAGCGCGAGTCGCGTGTCTGTTGGCCGCTCCTCGCGCATGGCCGAGAGCGTATCCGGCGATCGGCGTGTCCGATCGGCCGCACCTCAAGCGCTTTACGCCGGAACGATCTCCGCGGTCTTGCCCGCGAGCTCGGCAACACGGTGCACCTGCTCGGCGTAGGCGGCAAACTCGCTGCCGAGGATCGCCTGCGGTCCGTCGCAGACCGCGTTTTCGGGATCTGGATGCGTCTCGACGACGAGGCCGTCGGCGCCGGCCGCGGCGGCGGCCATCGACATCGGCGGCACGAGATCGCGGCGCCCGGCGGCGTGCGACGGGTCGACGATCACCGGCAGGTGGGTCAGTTGCTGCAGCACCGGCACGGCGAGCAGATCGAGCGTGAAACGGTAGGCGGTCTCGAAGGTGCGAATTCCGCGCTCGCAGAGGATCACGTCCTGGTTGCCCTCCTTGAGGATGTACTCGCTGGCCATCAGCAGTTCCTCGATCGTCGCCGAGAGACCGCGCTTGAGCAGCACCGTCTTGCCGCTGCGGCCGACCTCGGTCAGCAGGTTGTAGTTCTGCATGTTGCGGGCGCCGATCTGGATGATGTCGGCGACCTCGCAGACGGCGTCGATGTCGCGCACGTCCATCAGCTCGGTCGCTATCGGCATGCCGAACTCCTGCTTTGCCTCGCCGAGCAGGCGCAGGCCTTCGGCGCCGAGGCCCTGGAACGAGTACGGCGAGGTGCGTGGCTTGTAGGCGCCGCCGCGCAGGAACGGAATACCGGCGTCGCGGCAGACCTCGGCGGCGGCAAACAGCTGGTCGCGGCTCTCGACCGTGCACGGCCCGGCGATCAGGGCGAAGTGCCCGCCGCCCAGCCTGCGGCCTTCGATCTCGACGACCGTGCGTTCGCCCTTCTTGAACTGCAGCGAGCTCAGCTTGTACGGCTTCATGATCGGGACGACGTGATCGACGCCCTCGACGAGTTCCAGCCCGGCTTCGTGGACCTGACTGTCGGCGTCGCCGACGGCCCCGATGACCGTCACGAATTGCCCGCGAGAAACATGGGCGGCGGCGCCCGCCTTCTCGATGCGGTCGACGACCGATTGAATCTGGTCTTCGGTCGCACCTTCTTTCATGACGATCATCATTGTTCTATGCCTGTCTTTTCGATTGACGGTGGGTAAACGACGGACTTCGCTCCGAAGTTCGCCTAAGGGTAGGACTCCCCTGCGGGTCAGCCCAGCAGACCGGCCAGCGCCGTGAGGAAGCGTTCGTTCTCTTCGTGCTCGCCGTAACTGACGCGGATGAAGCCATCGGCCCCGAGCGCCTTGCCTGCGCGAACGATTATGCCCGCTTTGGCCAGGCCGTCGACAACGACGTCCTCATCATTGGCGCCGAGGTCGATCCAGGAGAAGTTCGCTTCGGTGTCGGCGGTCGCCAGTCCGAGCGCCCGCAGCTCGGCCTCGACCACGACGCGCTCGGCGCGGGTCGAAAGAATTCGCCGCGTGACGTCATCGGGATGCCTGAGCGCCTCGGTCGCCGCGGCCTGGGCCACTAGGTTGACGCTGAACGGCTGGCGCACGGTGTCGACGGTCTGCTTGAACCGCGGCGAGGCGAAGGCGTATCCGATGCGCAGGCCGGCGAGTCCGTAGACCTTGGCGAAGGTGCGGGTGATGACCACGTTGTCGCGATCGACCGCCTGCGGCAGCAGCCTGTCGCGGACGGCGTCGCCGACGAACTCGATGTAGGCCTCGTCGATTATCACGCAGACGTCGCCGGGCACGTCGGCGATGAAGCGTTCGATCTCGGCGTGGTCGACGAACGTCGCGGTCGGATTGTTGGGATTACAGAGCACGACGATCCTGGTGTTCGCGGTGATCGCCGCGGCCATCGCCGGGAGATCGTGCCGGTGATCGGCCGTCAACGGCACCTCGATCGCGTCGGCCCCGGTCATCGCCGCCAGATGCGGGTACATCGAAAACGACGGCCAGGCGTAGACGATCTCGGCGCCCGGTTCGAGCATCACCTGCGCCGCGGCGAGCAGAATCTCGCAGGACCCGTTTCCGAGCACGATCCGTTCGGTCGCGACGTCGTACGTGGCGGCGAGCGCGGCGCGCAGAGCGGTGCCGGCCGGGTCGGGATAGCGGTTGACGTCGCGACCGGCGGCGGCGATCGCCTCGGCCACCGCCGGATGCGGAGAAAACGGCGACTCGTTAGAGGCGAGCTTGGCCAGCGGCCCGCCGAAGTCGTAGGTGCTCGCGACCGGGTAGACCGGTATCGCGGCGATCGTCTTGTTGATCTTCAGCGGCATCGGCGCTACTGAGCGGCCGTCAGGTCGGTCCGCAGAGTCACCGCGTCGCGCAGGTATACATGACTTGGGACGTGGCCGGCCGGCGCGTAGTAATGCAGCATCAGGCGGATCGCCCGCGGCAGCGATCCCGGGACGTCGATCTCGCGGGCGCAGAGCAGCGGGACGGCGTTGAGCCCGATGCGGCGCGCGGCGACGGCGGGAAACTGGTCGTTGAGATCGTCGGTGCAGGTGAAGATGCAGCTGACGAGCGCGCTCGGAGCGAGGTTGTTGCGCTTGAGCGCCTCGACGATCAGCTCTTCGGTGGTCTCGAGGATGTCGTGCTCGGTGTTGGCCGGGGCTGTTGTCGCGCCACGCAGCGCAAACAGGCGCAGATCGGCCGGCCAGGCCGGCTGGTCGGCGGATTCTCCGGCGGTTGCGTTGCTGTCGTTCATCGTTTCGGTGCGCGGGCGCTGGGCTTGCGAGCACGCTTCGCGGCGGGCCTCTGCGGTCGCGGCGCCTGGTTCTTGCGCGGCTTGCCGGTCGGCACGCTGGCGACATTCTGCCAAAGCGACCGAACCTCCCCGGGCGACAGCTTGCGTGCGGTCCCCAGTTTGAGCCGGCCCAGCGCAAGCGGACCGAACGCGATGCGCTCCAGCTCGCCGACGTCGCGGCCGATCGCCTCGCACATCCGGCGGATCTGGTGGTTGCGACCTTCTTTGATCACGATCTCGAACTCGCGGGCGGCGGTCTTGAGGACTTCGGCGCGACGAGTCATTCCGTCTTCGAGCTGAACGCCTTTTTCGAGCTGTTCGAGCTCGGCCTTGCCAAGCGGAGCGCCGCGGCGCACGCGCACACGATAGGTCTTGGGTACGCCGTAGCGGGGATGACTGAGCTTGTTGGCGAGATCGCCGTCGTTGGTCACGAGCATCAAGCCGCTGCTGTTGGCGTCGAGCCGGCCGACCGGGTAGAGCCGCTTCTCGTTGCCGATCAAATCGACGACGGTCTTGCGGCCTTCGGGGTCGCTCGCGGTCGAGATCACGCCGAGCGGCTTGTTGACGGCATAGACCACCGTCCGCTCGATCGCGACGCGGTCGCCGTCGACGCTGATCTGATCGTGATCGTCGACGTCGCGGGCCGGATCGGTGACGGTCTTCTCGTTGACGGTCACGCGACCGTCGAAGATCAGCTGCTCGGCGGCGCGGCGCGAGGCGACCCCGGCGTGGGCGATGTATTTGGCGAGGCGCATGACACCCGTAAGCCTAGGCGCGCGCACCCCCTACCGTTGGAGCTCGATGGATTTGCGGCTGCTTGACACCACCCTCGCCGATCTCGGCGAACCCGGCTATCGCGCCGCCCAGGTGTGGGAGTGGGCCGCGCGCGGGGCCGGCGGGTACGCGGACATGACCAATCTGCCGGCCGAGCTGCGCGCGCGTCTGGCCGAGCGCGTGCCATTTTCGACGCTGGAGCTGATCGATCAGGCCGAGTCGCGCGACGGCACCGTCAAGGCGCTGTTTCATACCGCCGACCGACGGCCTGTCGAGGCCGTGTTGATGCGTTACCAGGACGGACGCCGGTCGATCTGCGTGTCAAGCCAGTCGGGGTGTCCGCTGACCTGCAACTTCTGCGCGACCGGCACGATGGCCTTCGGACGTAACCTGACCGCCGGCGAGATCATCGATCAGGCGCTCTTCTTCCGGCGAATCGAGCCGATCGATCACTGCGTATTTATGGGCATGGGCGAACCGATGATGAACATCGACAACGTGCTGGAGGCCTGTGACAAACTGCCGGAGGTCGGGATCACGAGTCGCCGCACGACCGTCTCGACGGTCGGCTGGCTGCCGGGATTGGAGCGCTTCAACGCCCAGGACCGGCCGATTCGCCTCGCGCTTTCGCTACATGCCGCCGACCCGCAGCTGCGCTCGGAGATCATGCCGGTCAACGACCGCTACCCGCTCGGCGACGTGCTGGCCGCCTGCCGTCGGCACTGGGAAGAAAACAACCGTAAGGTCTTCATCGAATACGTGATGCTCGCCGGGGTCAATGATCACACCAGACATGCCGAGCAACTCGCCGCCGCGCTTGTGCCGCACGAGGCCTTCAAGGTGAACCTGATCCCGTACAACCCGACCGGCACCGGCTACGACGGCTCCGGCCGCACGACGATCGGCGCGTTTCGCGACTGCTTGCAGGCCGCGGGTGTGCCGGCGACCGTGCGGCTGACGCGCGGCCGCGACATCGCGGCGGCCTGCGGGC
>JBASWU010000024.1:0-12771 GCA_049276635.1 Solirubrobacterales bacterium
CGCCGAGTCGGCCGCCCGCCTCGCGCCGCTGGCCGACGCGGTTGGCTCCGGCCGGGCCGATCTGGCGATCGCCGTATTCGCCAGCCGCGTCGGCGGCGGATTCGGGCTCGCGCTCGGTTTTGCGCACTGGGCGATCAAGCGGCGCTGCGGCCTCGCCACCGCAGCGCCGATCAGCGGACAGCGCGCGCTCAGTTATGACCTGCTCGCCGCGGTGTCGCCATTTCACGATGGTTTCGGGATGGAGATCGGGATGACCGTCGACGCGGTGTCGCGCGGCTACCGCGTTCGCGAGGTCGAGCTTGACCTGGCTCACCGAGCGACCGGAAAGTCGCTGCGCGGGTTTGTCCACCGCGGCCGTCAGCTGCGTGATTTCATTCGCGTCTACCTTGCCACGCGGCGCGATCGAGGAACAGCGAAGTGATCCTCGCGCTCGACCAGGGCACAACCGGCGGCAAGGCACTGCTGATCGACGGCGACGGGCAGATCGTCGCTCGGTGCGGCCGCGAGTTCACCCAGCATTTCCCGAAGCCCGGCTGGGTGGAGCACGACGCCGACGAGATCTGGCAGGTGACGGTCGGCGTCGCGCGCGAAGCGCTCGAGACGGCCGGAGTTCGCGGCTCCGACGTTAAGGGAATCGGCATAGCCAACCAGCGCGAGACCGTCGTCGCCTGGGACCGGGCCAGCGGCGAACCGCTCTCGCGGGCGATCGTCTGGCAGGACCGGCGCACGACCGAACGCTGCCGGGAACTCGCCGATCAAGGTCTCGAGCAACTTGTGCGCGAGCGCACCGGGCTGACGCTCGACCCCTACTTTTCCGCCACCAAGATCGAGTGGATGCTGCGCAACGTCGAGCGGCTGCGCGGCCGGCGGCCGGCCGACATATGTTTCGGGACGATCGATTCCTGGCTCGCCTTCAAGCTGACGGGCCGCCACGTGACCGATTTCACAAACGCCGCGCGAACGATGCTCTTCGATATCGCGGCGCTCGCCTGGGACGATCGGCTCTGCGCGATCTTCGGCGTCGATCGCGACTCGTTGCCGGAGGTGCTTCCGTCGCAGGGAACGTTCGGCGACACCGCCGCGCCGATCTTCGGTGGCGCGTCGATCCCCGTCGCCGGGATCGTTGGTGACCAGCAGGCCGCGCTGTTCGGCCAGGCGTGCCTGCGGCCGGGATCGGCCAAGAACACCTACGGAACCGGCAGCTTCGCGCTGATGAACGTCGGCGACAAGCCACCGGCTCCGGTCGACGGCCTCTTGACGACGGTGGCGTGGGGGGATCGCCAGGGGGTCTCGTACGCCTTCGAGGCCAGCGTGTTTGTGGCCGGCGCGGCCGTGCAATGGCTGCGCGACGGACTCGGGCTGATCGCCGACGCCGGAGAAACGGAGCGCCTGGCGTCATCGCTCGCGAGCAACGACGGCGTCTACTTTGTACCGGCGCTGACCGGCCTCGGCTCGCCGTACTGGGACCCGCACGCGCGTGGCGCGATCATGGGCATCACACGCGGTACGACGCGAGCGCACCTGGCGCGCGCCGCGCTCGAGGCGATCGCCTACCAGACCGTCGACGCGGTGATCGCGATGCAGGCCGCCTGCGACGTCGGATTGCGGGAACTCCACGCCGACGGCGGCGCGGTCGCCAATAATTGGCTGATGCAGTTTCAGGCCGACGTGCTCGGCGCGCCGGTCGTCGTGCCGGCGGTCACCGAGACGACCGCCTACGGTGCGGGGCTGACGGCCGGCATTACAGTGGGAATGTGGTCGCGCGACGATGTCGAAGGTCTCTGGCGTGAAGACAGGCGATACGAACCGCGGATGACAGAATCCCACCGCAATGCCTTGATCGATCAGTGGTCGGCGACGGTGCGCGGCGTTCGCGAGCGCGGTACTCCCGATGACGGCGAAGGTGGAGGAACGGTTTGAAGGCACAGGTTTACATAGACGAGCGCGGCGCCGAGGGCATGGCCAAGTACCACCGCCGCGTTCGAGAACACAGGCCGAGCGCGATGTACGAACTGGTGCGCGCGGTGATGACCGCCAGCTACGGCGTACTCGACCGCGTCACGACGATCGATCCGCAAAATGTGCCTGGCGCCGGGGGCGTGATTTTCGTGCCTAACCACTTCAGCTTCATCGATCATTTTTTCACCGGGATCCACCTGCGCCGGAAGATCCAGTTCATGGCGAAGTCCCAGCTGTTCAAACCGCCGCTCGACTTCGTCTACTCGCATGGCGGAGTCTTTCCCGTGATGCGCGGAAAGGGCGACGAGGAGACCTTCATCACCGCCCATGCGATCCTCGATCGCGGTGGCGTCGTGCAGATGTACGCCGAGGGCGGCAGGTCACGCACCTACTACCCAAACGCCGCCAAGCGCGGTCCGGGACGACTCGCGCTGACCTCCGGTGCGCCGATTGTGCCCGTCGCTCTGTACGGATCTCAGTTTCTGCGTGACGTCAAACGCCACGGCTTCCCGAAGGTGACCGTTCGCTACGGCGCGCCGCTGCGCTTCGAGCCGATCGCCGACCCGACCAAGGAGCAGCAGCAGGCCGCCGCCGAGGCGATCTTCAGCCGCTCGCTGAAGATGTTCTGGGAGATGGATGCCGAACTCGAGCCACGGTGGCGGCGCAGACAGCGGGCGATCAGCGGCGAGCAACCGGGCAACCCCCCGGTGGACTGAAAAGGCCGGTGCGGCGGGCCCTACGGCAGTTGGAGCCTGGCGATCAGCGCACGATGGTCGGATCCGGAAACCGTGAACACATCGAAACCGCGGACGGCGATGCGCCGGTCGACGAGCACGTGGTCGATCGTCAGCGACGGCCAGCCGCTGGACGGCCAGGTGCGGATCAGGCCCTTCCCGGCGGCCTCGGCCGCGTCGGTGTAGCCGCGGTCGATCAGGCGGCGAAGCACCCGGTGGTCGAGCGTCGCGTTGAAGTCGCCGGCGATGATGCGCAGTTCGCTGTCCTTCGGGTCCGCCGTCGGCATCGCCGCGATATTCGCCCGCCAGACCGGCTCGGCCTCTGGAGAGATCGGCGGGCGAGGGTGGACGGCCCGAACGCGCAGCTTCAGCTTCTCGATCACGCCCTCCGGCGCCGACCACCAGCGCGGATCGGTCGGCGCTCCACGCCGCAGGCGCTCACGCGACCAGAGTCCGGCGCCGGCGACGGCGTAGCGGCTCTCGTCGAGTCCGTGGGCCAGTGTGCGTTCGAGGCCCGCGCGACGCAGGGCGGCGACCGCCTCCGGCGTCAGCTCCTGGAGGGAGAGGATGTCGACGTCTCGGCCGCGCACCAGTTCGACGATCTCGCGAGCATCGGCGCGACCAGCGAGCATGTTGACGGACATCAAGGTGATTATTTCGCCTCGTGCGTTCGGCTGGTCGTCGGCGGTCACGCGCGGCGCGATCACGATCACCAGCGCCAGAGCCGCTGCTGCTGCCACGGCCGCTGCCGCCCAAGATCGCAACAGCAGTGCAACCCCGACGGCGGCGAACGACGCGACCGCCGCCCATGGGGTGAACGCGACGCCCGGTACGACCGGATAGACGCGATCGAGTCCGAGCACGCGAACGATCGCCCACACTCCCCACGGAGCGACGATCAGCGCGGCCGAGATATCGCGCGCGCGCCGGCTCACTGGTAAAACTCGTCGAGCCGTGCCCAGGTCTCTGGATCGTGGCCGGGCACGACCAGCGCGCTGGGCGTGATCTGTGTGTAACCGCGCAACTCGCGCAGCGATCGCTTGAAGTTGTGTTCGTCGTCAAATGCGCGGGGCGGCGCGCCCTCGGCGATCGTACGTTTGCTGTTGGCGGCGTCGCCGCAGAGCAGCGCTTCGCGGCCGCCGAGTCTGAGGACGACGGACTGATGTCCCGCGCTGTGACCCGGAGTCGAGACGAGGGTGATCGACCCGTCTCCGAAAAGGTCGAATGACCGGCCGAAGCTGGCGAACGAATTGATCGCCTGCGCGTCATAGTCGACGAGCAGGTACTCGAAGCCGTGCCTGAACTGCCGCTTGATGTAGCCGCGCGCGAAACCTCGCGGCGCGTGCGCTGAGGCCCACTCCTTGGTCGTGGTTACGAAACGCGCACCGGGAAACTCACTGATCGATCCGGCGTGATCGAGATGCAGATGAGTCATCACCACGGTCTTGATGCTTGAAGGTTCGATCCCGCGCGCGCGCAGCTGGCCGGCGATCGTCTGCTCGGGTGTGACGCGAATTGTGTAGAGCGCCGCGCCGAGGCGGCCGAACGCCGCCTTCGGATCATGCGCGGCCGAGGCCGGCGGTCCCGTGTCGACCAGCACGCGTCCGGCCGATGGATGCTCGATCAAGAACACCGGCAGCGGAACCCAGATCTTGTCTTTCTTGTCGACGCCGATGCCGATCCCGCGGATCTTGCCGGCGACGCCTCCGTCGCGATGGTGGTGATCAGGCGGCACGAGCATCTCGCCGCACTTAAACAGCCGCAGTGTTACCGCGGCGTTCGGCGATCCACCCGGCAACGGCTCGTCGAGGGTCTTCGTGACCAGGTCGTCCATCAGGTCTTCAAAGGTACGTCGAGAGACGGATATGGCATGCCGGTGAGAAAAGGCCCGGTCGCGGTGACCGGGCCTTCCTCACATGCTTCAGGCGCGACGAGCGCGCCGTAAAACGACCGGGCGAGCCGGCTAGCTCGACATTCCGCCGAACATTCCGCCGGTGATGTTGAGCACCTGGCCGTGGACGTAGTTCGAGAACGGCGAGGCCAGGAAGAAGACCGGGGCCGCCGCCTCTTCCGGAGTCGCGGCGCGACCCAGCGGGATCAGCATCGCGGCCATCTGACGCATCTGCTCCGGGATACCGAGCTGGATCTGTTCGCCATCCTTCTCGATCGTCTCGGCATTCTCCTTGGCGGCCGTCAGGCGCGTCTCGACGAAGCCGAAGGCGACGGCGTTGACGTTGACCTTGAACTGGCCCCACTCCTTGGCGACGGTTTTGGTCAGTCCGACGACGCCCAGTTTGCCGGCGCTGTAGTTGGCCTGGCCGGCGTTACCGAACACACCGGAGGTCGACGAGACGTTGACGATCTTGCGGAAGACCTCCTTGCCCTCGGCGCGCTCGGCCTTGGCCGGCTCGCGAAAGAACGGGGCGGCCTCGCGGATCATGCGAAAGGGAGCCGTGGTGTGAATCGCGATCATCGCGTCCCACTGCTCGTCGGTGATCTTGTGGACCGGTCCGTCCCAGGTGTAGCCGGCGTTGTTGATCAGGATGTCGAGCTGGCCGAACTCGTCGACGGCCTTCTTGACCAGCGCGGCCGGGACGCTCGGGTCGGTCAGATCGCCACCGATGGCGATGGTGTTGCCGGCGATATCGTCCGAGGCCTGTTGGGCTATGTCGCCGTCAAGGTCGTTGATCAGCACGTTGGCGCCGGCCGCGGCCAGCATCTCGGCGGTCGCACGGCCGATGCCGCGGGCCGAGCCGGTGACGATCGCCGACTTGCCCTCGAGCACCTTTGGGATCACAAGTTCGCTCATGTGTGTGTCTTCTTTCGTGGTGTTTTGCGTGCCGCCGCTTGAAGCGCGGCCGCGGATGATTGGTCGGTTGAGAAAAAGGTCGGTCACGGCGCCCGTCGCGGGCGCGAAAGCCGCGCGCGAGCATATCGGCCACCCACCGAGAGGCACCTCTGCTTTATCCGGCCTTGATCGGTCACGCGGAGGCGCCTTCCGGCTAGAAGCCGTAGGAGCGGCCGATCACGTCGAGCATCACTTCGTCGGTGCCGGCGCCGATGCGGTTGAGACGCATGTCGCGCCAGCCGCGTTCGATTCCGTACTCCTTCATGTAGCCCCAGCCACCGTGGATCTGGAGGCACTCGTCCATAACCTCGCAGCCGATCTGCGAGGCGAACAGCTTGGCCTGGGAGATCTCGCGCACCGGGTAGTCGCCGCGGTCGAAGCGCCAGGCGACGTAGTAGTTGAACTGGCGAGACGCCTCGATCTTCGTGCTCATCGCGGCGATCTTGTGGCGGATCGACTGGAACTTGCCGATCGGGCGCCCGAAGGCCTCGCGTTCCTTGGCGTACTCCATCGTCTTCTCCAGCGCGCGCTGCGCCCCGGCCACGCAGCCGCAGGCGGCGACGAGGCGCTCGCCTTGGAGTTCCCACATGATGTTGTAGAAGCCCTGGCCCTCTTCGCCGAGCATGTTCGTCGCCGGCACGCGCATGTCCGTAAACGAAAGCTCCGCCGTGTCCGAAGCGTGCATCCCGAGCTTCTCGAGTTTGCGGGACACGCTGAAGCCGGGCGTGTCGGTGTCGACGATGAACAGGCTGAATCCCTCATATCCCGTCGAGTCGTCGGTCTTGGTGACCAGCACGATCGCGTCGGCGCGGATCCCGTTGGTGATGAAGACCTTCGATCCGTTGATCACGAAATCGTCTCCGTCGCGTACCGCGCGGGTTTTGATCGCGGCCACGTCGGATCCGGCGTCCGGCTCGGTGATGCCGAGACAGAGAATCTTCTCGCCCTTGATCGCTGGAACCAAATACTTCTGCTTGATCTCTTCGGAGCCGAACTTGAGGATCGGCGGCATTGTCATGTCGGTCTGGACGGCGACCCCCATGTTCAGGCCGCCGGAGTTGCTGTACGCCATCGCTTCAGATCGAACCACGCTGGTGAAATAGTCACCGCCTTGCCCGCCGTACTCCTCCGGCATCGTCAGTCCGAGAAACCCGAGTTCACCCATCCTCGTGAAAACCGAGTCTGGAAATGTCGATTGCTCCCACTCGTCGGCGTACGGCGCCAGTTCCTTTTGGGCGAACTTCTCGATCGTCTCGCGCAACTGCTCATGCTCATCGCTGAAGATGAAGTGGCGAGTCTTTGAATCGTGATCCGGCTTGATCGTGGCGGTGGCCATCGCTGCTCCTCGAAAGTAAAAGGTAAGAAGTACTAGTTCTTACTTTATCGAGCGCCTTCGCGCACCGTGGAGGCGGGCTGGGTCGCCTCGGTCGTCCCTGGCCGCAAATATGATCGCGCCTGTGAACGAAGGAGATGCTCCAGCAGGCCTCGAGGCCGGCCCGGCCGCCGCGCCTCGTCGTGTCTCGCGAGGTACCGGTCTGAGCGACTGGATGCGACCGCGTGCGCGTGGCTGGCGCGCCGATTGCCGGAGCTGGTTCGGTGAGCGCGGCATCGAGCTCTGGCTGCTCGTCGGCGTCTGGTCGGTGGTTACGGTGGTCGTGTTCTGGCTTGCCACGGGCCATGAGTCGCCGCGGCGATACCAGGACGAGTTTCTCTTCTGGAACGTCGGCAAGGACTTTGCCAGTGGCCTTGGGCTGACGTGGCGCGGGGTCGGACTCGGGCTTTACTCGTTCCTGTACCCGGTGCTCTTGGCGCCGGCCTTCTGGATTGGCGGATCGGTGGCGTCGGAGTACACCCTCGTCCACTTGATCAACTCGATGATGATGGTCGGCGTGATCTTCCCGGCATATCTGCTGGCGCGGCCGTTCATGAACCGCTTGCCGGCGATGCTCGTGGCCGGGCTCGCGCTGCTCGCCCCGGCGATGAACTACGCGGGCGTGATCGGTACCGAGGCGCTGGCATACCCGGTCGCGACCGGGGCGTTCGGCGCGATGATCTACGCGATCGCGCGGCCGCGCAGACGCAACTGGGCGCTCGCGCTCGGGATGGTCGTCGTCGCCTTCCTGACCCGCGCGCAGTTTGCCGTCTTCGGACCGATTTATTTCGCCGCGCTGGTCGTCGCCGGGCTGATGCGTGAACGGCCGATGCGGCGGGAGTTCTGGCGTATCAACCGCGAACCGCTGATCTTGATGGGCCTGGGGTTCGGATTGGTTGCGCTTGCGCTTCTCGTCCGGGGCCGAAGCGCCGTCGGGCTCTACGCGGGTGTTTTCGATGGCGTCTCTCCGAGTTTTGCTGATATCTCGTACTGGGCCCGGGCGCTGACCGCCGATGTGTACGTGCTGACCGGTGTGCTGCCGGTCGTGGCGACCGTCGCGATGCTTATGCACAGGGAGAATCGCCGTGACCCGTTGGTCGGCGCGCTGCTCGCGGTTGCGCTTGTTGCGGCACTCGCGCTGATCGCGCAGGTGACGTGGTTTTCGGCCACCAACCCCTACGACTGGCGCAACCGGAACATATTTTACGAGCGCTACATGTTCTATCTCGGGCCGGTCTTCTTTGCGGGCCTGATCGTCGCCTGGAAGCGCGTCGGGATTTGGGCGGCGATCGCATCGTCGGTGCTGGCGGTGCTGGTGATCAGCGGTTTCCAGACCGACTCGGTGCTGGTGCCGTTCTCGTACGACTCGTTCTCTCTGACCCTGATCGGCCAGTACATGGAAACCCATGCCGAAAGCGTCGAGCGAATCGGCATGCTGCTCGCGCGGGTGGCGGCGCTGCTCTGCGCGGTCTACTGCGTCTCTCGAATCGAAGGGTCGAAGCTCGCCCACTACTTCGGCGTCGCGAGCGTTCTGATTGTGATCGGAATCCTCGGCTGGGGTCAGGCGAAGACGTGGGACCTCGCGAGGCTTTACTCGCACGACGCCTTCAAGGGCGTTCCCAAACCGGCGAACTTCGTCGACCGGGCCACCGATCAACCGGTCGGAATGATCGTCACCTCAACCGACGCGCCGGAAATGTATTTCACAGCGGAGTTCTGGAACGACCGCATCGAACGTGCGTTTGCGACCGAGGCTTCGCCGATAAAGACCCCGATCATGTACTCGCCGACCTGCGCTTTCGATTGGAATGAGCGTGGCGAGATCCTCGGAACCGGATGCGACAAGGTTCCGCGGGCGTACTACATCCGCAACGACACCGTGTCGATCCATCTTCAGGACGAAACCAAGCGCGTGCACCCGAACCCCCAGACGCCGAACCTAACGCTGATGGAGAGCGACGGTCCGGCGGCGATGCTGTCGATCGTCGACGGACGCAATGTGATCAACGGATCCGTCGAGGGCGCGATGAACATTCGAACATTTCTCGGGAAGCCGGGTCAGCTGCGGATCACGTTCGCGCCGGCCCGCGAAAAACACTCGATCCGAGCCGGCGACGAGCCAACGGAGACCGTCCCCGCGGACAAGGGTGCAACGGTGCTGGTGCCGACGCCCGCGTTCGACACGACGACTCCGGTGAACATCACCGACAAGCGCGGTGCCCCGGCCTCGACCACCGTCACGCGTATGGAGCTGCGCGAACGCGGGGGTGAATGGGTGTCAATCCTCTAACGCCCGAACGCCGGCTTCACAGCTACATAATTCCGACGATTGACCAAGGGTGCCGCGACGCCTATGTTCAAGGCGAAGGGCAAGGATGCTCCGACAAGGGATTCAGCTTTGATGGCGAGACCAGTGGTACCGCCGTTGAGCTAAGGGAAGGCTCAAGAACTGTCGATGAGTTCTGAACGCGGACCGGCCGGTGACAGGCTGGTCCAGGCAGAGCTAATCGAGGACAAGAGGTCGCCCGTGGAAGCCCCCAGGCCGAAGCTCAAGGCAATTTCCCCGAGCCGCGCGATCGTCGCGTCGACAGAGATGGAGAGCATGAAGCACTCAACTGTTCAGAATGAATCGAATCTGGTGGTAGGCCGCGGTATCGCCGCGCCGCGCCGGACGCTCTCGTCATATAAGGGATTTGCCTTCAGGCCGACGGTGTTCGGGGCTGTCGTAATCGTCGCGTGCGTGCTTGGTTTGTTGATTCCGCGTGGGGCCGCGGCGGCTGACTGCATCGCGGCGGTTAACTCTTTCACGAAGGCTTCCGCCGTTGCTACCGCCAAGCGGGCTGCGATCAAGAAGGCCAAGGGCGCAAAGAAGAAAAAGAAGGCGAAGGCCGCGTACGCCAAGGCGAAGGCCGCGAGCGCCGCCTCCAAGACCGCAATGCAGCTGGTCTGCACGCTCGCCGGAGTCGGACCCGCCGGCGCGAGCGGCGCGATGGGCCCGACCGGCGCCCAGGGCATTCAAGGCACCCAAGGCGACACCGGCGCCATCGGCGCCACCGGAGCTACGGGCGCGACCGGCGCCAACGGGACCAACGGCCTCAACGGAGCCACCGGCGCCCAGGGCATTCAAGGCATCCAAGGCGACATGGGCCCGACTGGAACCGCTGGGGCCACCGGCTCGCAGGGAGTCCAAGGTATCCAAGGTGTTCAGGGCGCGATGGGCGCCACCGGCGCAACGGGAGCCACCGGGGCCACCGGGGCCACCGGCTCTACGGGAGCGACGGGAGCTACCGGAACCACTGGAGCAACGGGTCCGGCCGGCACGAACGGCACCAACGGCGCGACGGGTCTCACGGGTCCTGTCTGGTCGTCGGACGCCGTGAGCAGTGCTGGCTTCACTCCGGCCACGCGCGGCGGTACGCCCGCGTCGTGCAACACGGCGGACGTCATCACCGGAGCGACTCTGACGGTTCCGGTCAACCCGGGTGGAATCACCGCCAGCTACAACCTCGTGATCAACGGTGGCGCCACCTTTGACCCCAATACCGCTAGCAACCGAGTGACCTCTGTGCAGATCGATGTCGACGGGACGCCCTTGACAGGCTCGATCCGAGCCGACTTCACGACCGGAACCGCAGAATTCGGATCGGCATCCACGACGCGCACGGTTACCGGCCTCGACCCGTCATCAACTCACACCGTCAGCCTCCTCGGCTGTTCCGATGGTGACTTGATGTCTGTCCCGGCCGGCGGGGCTTCGATCTCGGTGATAGCGACCGGCTGATCGCCCCCGGCCAAATCCCTCGAACGCGAAACGCCCCGGATCTTTCCGGGGCGTTTCATTGCCGTTCATGTGATCTGCCTAATTGACCTTGAGCGACCCGAGCACCTGCTGACATCCCTTTTCCAGTTCGCCTCGCTTATCCGGCGACGACTGGCAGTTGATCTGGAACTCATCCCTGCCCTTGAACAAGAAGGTGAGGATGTTTGAGAGTTCGGCCCCGTCGGCTGCGGCGTACTCCACGACGTACTGATAGCCGGGTAGACCGCCGAACTCGACGACCTTTGCGTCGCCAGCGGTGCCTTTCGCTTGCTTTGTCAGGCGCGCGACGATGCGGTCGACCTCCCTCTGATTGCCGTTTACGCCGGCTGGGAGGGTCTTTTGGAGCTTGTATTGCGTGACGGTGACCTGGTCATACGGCTCTTTCAGCGCGACGGACACTGAGCGTTCGCTACCCGACCCGGTGCCGTAGTTGAAGGCTGCGTTGCGCGTCACCTTCCATCCATCGGGGTAGTCGAAGCTGAAGGGATATGTCGGCGTCGAGAACTGAGCTTCCTTGTCCCCGCCACAGCCGGTTGCCGCGAGTGCTGCGCAGAGGATGGCGACCGCTAATGCTGTGCGGATCAATCGATTGAACTTGGAAATGGGGGTTTTCACGTCGTCGCTCCTGGCTCTCTGGGCGTGGATTCGTTGTCGAGAACGCCAGCGCGGGGCGCCCGGCGTGCCAGCTTGGTCTCCGCTCGTTGGTGCGGGGACAGTCGGTTGGTTTTTCGACTCCGGTGCGCAAAATCCCTGTCCGAAGAACGACTTCTTGCACAAACGCGCTCCGTGCACCGTATTTATCGGCTTACCTTAATTTCACGATTGACCGCGCGGACCGGCGGACCTAGCTTGAACTTACCACCCAAACGGGCGAGGTGGGGCGCTAGCCGAGAGCGCCGACTTACGTCCACTGGGCACGGGTAAGACGTGGTCGAGAATCTCAAGAATTCACTTAACCCTGCCGATGCGAGTTCGGTAGGCACACCCGTCATGGCGATGATGTCCAGCTCCAACCGGCTCGGTCTCACTGCCAATGCGGACTCAAATGAGAAGTTCGCCGCGCACGGCGGGCGGGATCGTTCGTTGCGCGGACATGGGACACGGGACGGGGCGTCGCCTCGTCGGGCAGATGGGATGATCGACCAACTTCACAGCGAAAGATTTGGGACGCGTGGCGCGCGGCGCGTCGGTGCCGGTTCCGGCAATTTTGCTCGCGCTTGGCAAGTGACGCGCGCAAACTCGATTCGCGCGTTGTTGGCGACCTGCCTGGTTGGGTTATCACTGGCGACGGTCCCAAGCGCGGCGAACGCCTCGGCTTGCGTGACTGCGGCCGATAGGTTTACAAAACAGACGGCCGTTGTCATCAAAAAGCGCCAGGCGGTCAAACGTGCATCCACCTCCAAACGACGGTGGCGCGCAAAACGCGCCCTGCGGCGCGCTATCGCGTCGAACAACGCGCGCCGCCTAGCGATGCGGCTCGCCTGTTCGGGCGTCAGCGGTTCACAGGGGGCGCAAGGTCCGGCCGGCGCACAGGGACCGGCTGGTGGGATCGGTGCGACTGGACCGGCTGGGGTCTCTGGCTCAATGGGCCCGACCGGCGCGGCCGGCATCAACGGCACCAACGGCACCAACGGAGCCACCGGCGCGGCCGGCATCAACGGCGTCAACGGCACCAACGGAACCAACGGCACCAACGGAGCCACCGGCGCGGCCGGCATCAACGGCGTCAACGGCACCAACGGCCTCAACGGCACCAACGGCACCAACGGCACCAACGGCACCAACGGAATCGACGGCGCAACAGGCGCGACAGGTGCCGTCGGCGCTACCGGCGCGATGGGCCCGACCGGGGCCACCGGGGCGACCGGAGCCACCGGAGCCACCGGCGCGGCCGGCACCAACGGAACCGACGGCCTCAACGGCACTAACGGCACCAACGGCCTAAACGGCACCAACGGAACCAACGGCACCAACGGAGCCACCGGCGCGGCCGGCATCAACGGCGTCAACGGCACCAACGGCCTCAACGGCACTAACG
>JBASWU010000025.1:0-12197 GCA_049276635.1 Solirubrobacterales bacterium
GGGCGTGGTCGGCCTGCACTAGCCCGAGGACGTTCAACGGTCTCTCCGATGGTGGCCACACGGTTGACATTCGCGCGATCGATCCGGCCGGCAATATCGACCTGACGCCCGCGGCCTACAGCTGGACAATCGACGCGACCGGCCCTGCGGCGCCGGTGATCGTCAGCCCGGCCGACCCGACGATCACTTCCGACGCGACCCCGACGATCAGCGGGACCGCCGAGGCCAATGCGACTGTGCTCGTCTACAACGGCGCGACCGCGCTCGGTTCGACGACCGCTTCCGCCGGCGGCGCCTGGTCGTTTACGCCGGCGTCGGCACTGGCCGACGGCGTCTACGTGGTTACCGCGACGGCGACCGACATCGCCGCCAACACGGGACCGGCGTCGAACACCGTCAACATCACGATCGACACATCCAACCCGGCTACGTCCCTCGACTCCACCCCGCCGGCCGACGACTCGTCCAACGACCCGTCATTCTCTTTCAGTGCCAATGAGCCGGGCGCGACCTTCGAGTGCCGCATCGACGGCGGCGCCTGGAGCGTTTGCGTTAGCCCGCGGGCTTACACCGACCTGCCCGACGGCGGCCACACGTTTGAGGCCCGCGCGATCGATCTGGCCGGCAACGTCGACCCGACGCCGGTTTCCTACGGCTGGAACGTAGACACGATTCCTCCGGCGGCCCCCGCGATCAACTCCCCGGTGGCGGGCGTCCTGCTGACCGACTCCACACCGCCGGTCAGTGGCACGGCCGACGCCGGCACGACCGTCACGGTCTACGTCGATGGCTCGCCGGCGGGTACCGCGACCGCCGACGGCTCCGGCAACTGGAGCTTGATCGTCACGCCCGCCCTGGTCGACGGAGCCCGCGTCATTTACGCGGTCGCCGAGGACGCCGCCGGCAATGACAGTCCTCCGTCGGCCTCTGTGCCGGTCACGGTCGACGCGACGGCGCCGACGGGAACCGTTACCGCCCAGCCGGCCCCCGTACCGCCGGGAGCCAGCCCGACCTTCGATATCGCGACGCCGGACGGTACGGCCACGATCGCCTGCAGCGTCAACGGGGGATCATTCGCGCCCTGCTCATCGCCCTACACGCCGCCGGCGCTCCCGGTCGGCACACATACGCTGACCGTGCGCTTCACCGATCCGGCCGGAAATACGACTACGGAGACCGTCAGTTTCGTCGTCTCGGCCGAGCCGGCATCGAATCCGGCACCACCACCGGCGCCGGCCCCTGTGCCGACCCCCGCGCCGCCAGCCGAAAGCTGCCCGGCGGATGAGGGCGAGGTTGGAGTCCCGGCCAAGATCCAGGTCACCGGCGCGACCGTCAGTCGCAAGACGCTGCTGAAGTTCAACGTCACCAGCGACCAGTTCGCGATCGTGCGTGTGACCGTCAAGAGCGGTTCCAAGAAGGTCGGTTCGGCCGCGCGGGCCGTTAACTCCGGCAAGCGCCAGGTCGTCGTCAAGATCAAGAAGCTCCCGGCCAAAAACGGAAAACTGACCGCTCGCCTCAGTTCCGTCAGCCTCAGTGGCGGGAAGGGCGTCGCCAATGCCGCGGTCGTTTCCGACGCCGCCGGCAAGTGGTCGGTCGGACCGCTTTCGGGCAAAATCGGCGAGCCGATCACAAGCGTCGTCGAATGCGGCAAGGAAGCCGGCGCGCCGCGCATGAAGGTCAAGCTCGCCGCGGTCGGCAAGGTCAAGATCGGAGCGAACAAGATGAAGGTGACCGCAAGCTCCAACCAGTTCGCGGTCAGCACCTTCATGGTGATTCAAAATGGCAAGGTCCTCAGTCGCAAAGTCTTTGTCTTGATGCCGGGCAAGAAGCTCGTCAAGCCGCTGAAGTTCCTCGGGTCTTCGAAGCTGGTCAAGGGCAAGTTCACGCTCAAGGCGTCGACCTTCTCGGTCGACGGCGTCCGCCTCAAGACCACCAAGAACCTCGCCGCGAAGTAACGCCGTCGGTCGATTCCCGCTGGGGAGCGGAAATCTTTTCTCGCGGCCCTTGCAAAACCGGCGATCCTCGATTACGTTGATCGTGATCACCGAGCGTTGGCCATGGACAAGGCCGAGCCGTTGTGTGATCGCCGCGGGCGTGTTGCCCGCTTTTTTTTGTTCTGTTTTCCACTAAGACCAAAGGATTGGTACCAAGTGAATCTTGTTCTCGGAAACCGTCGGATCCACACCGTGGCGAAGCTCGTTCTGATCGCGGTGATCGCGGTTGTGATCGCGCTCGTTCAGGCCTCTGCGTTTGGCGCGGACGCCAAGGCGGCGAACGTTGTCACGAAGATCAACAGCTGCGACGGCTCGATCACGGCGATGAACAAGACACTGACCCTGGTCGCCAAGCGCCGCATCGCGGTTCGCACGGCCAAGGGCAAGGGGGCGAAGAAAGTCAAGCGCGCCAAGAAGAACCTCATGCGCGCCCAGAAGCAGGGCAAGCAGGTCCGCTTCAAGATCAAGCTGTACTGCACCGGCAGTCGGACCGTAAGCGCCAACGACGCGCGCTGCACGCTGACGATCAACTCAGTCGCGAAAACGCTCGACCTGCTCTACACCCGCAAGCTGCAGTACAAGAAGCTCAAGGGCAGGAACCGCGCCGCCAAGAAGAAGAAGCGCACGATGAAGACGCGGCTCAAGAAGCTGGAGTCGCAGGTCAAGGCTCAGACCGTGAGCTTCGCGAAGACCTGTGGCGACGATCTATCCGGTAACGGCGGCGGGCACGGCGACAGTGACGGCAACGGCGGCGGATCCGGCAGCGGCGGCGGCAACGACGGCAACAGCGGCGGGAACGGCGGCGGCAACGGCGGCGGCGACGGCGGCGGGAACGCCGACACGACGGCTCCCGGCGCGGTCATCATCGACGGCCCGAGCGGTCCTACCAACGACAACACGCCGACGATCGATTTGACTTCCCCCGAGAACGGCGGACACTTCGAGTGCAAGATCGACGGCGGTTCGTACCAGACCGTGACCGACCCGTGGACTCTCCCGGCACTCGAAGACGGAACGCACATCATCATCTGCCGTTACGTCGACGGCGCCGGCAACCCCGGCCCCGAGAGCTCGATCACGGTCATCGTCGACACGACGGCTCCGGGCGCGGTCACAATCAGCGGTCCGAGCGGCGCGACCAGCGACACGACTCCGGCCTTCAACCTCAGCGGCGCCGGAACCGGCGAGACCTACATGTGTTCGGTCGACGACGGCGCGGCCGTCGAGGCCGGCGAACTCTTTGTCACCCCGGAGCTTTCCGAGGGAACTCACACCGTCAGCTGCTACCTCGTAGACGGCGCCGGTAACCAGGGTCCGGTCGCGACGGTCACCGTCACAATCGACGTCACCGCGCCCGGCTCGGTCACGATTGACGGCCCGAGCGGTTCGACCGGCGACACCACGCCGGCGATCGACCTCAGCGGCGGCGACGGCAGCGGCCACTACGAGTGCGCGGTCGACGGCGGCCCCTACGTCACGGTCACCCCGCCGTTCAACCCGAGCCTTGCGGAGGGAACGCACACCATCAGCTGCCGTTACGTCGACGGCGCCGGCAACCCCGGCCCCGAGACGACGATCACGATCGTGATCGACACGACTGCCCCCGGCGCGCCGGCCGTCACCGGCCCCGGCGGCCCGACCAGCGACAACACTCCGTCGATCGTGATCAGCGGCGGTGGCGACGTCACCTACCAGTGCTCGATCGACGGCAGCCCATACGTCACGGTCCCCGCCGGGTACACCACTCCCGTCCTGTCTGACGGCACGCACACCATCACTTGCCGCGCGGTCGACGCCGCCGGAAACACGAGCGGCGGAACCAGCATCGTGGTCACGATTGACACGACGGTGCCGGGCTCGGTCACGCTGACCGGTCCGTCGGGCGCCACCAACGACAGCACACCGACCTACACCGTCACCGGCGGCGGCGCCGGCGCGACCTACCAGTGCAAGGTCGACGGCGGCTCCTACGGCAACGTCACCTCGCCCTACACGACGGCCGCACTCGGCGAGGGCGCCCACACGATCACCTGCCGCGCGGTCGACGGCGCCGGCAACACCGGCGCGGCTACCACGGTCAACGTCACGGTCGACACGGTCGCCCCGGGCGCGGTCACCGTTTCCGGACCGACCGGCACTTCGAACGACCGCACCCCGACCTACACCATCACCGGCGGCGGCGCCGGCGCGACCTACCAGTGCAAGGTAGACGGCGGCTCCTACGGCAACGTCACCTCGCCCTACACGACCGCCGCACTCGGCGAGGGCGCCCACACGATCTCCTGCCGCGCGGTCGACGCCGCCGGCAACACCGGCGCGGCCACCGCGACCAGCGTCACAGTCGACACGGTCGGCCCAGTCGTCTCGATCACCGATGGGCCGCCGAAGTGGGATGGCACGCACAGCTTCACGCTCGGCGCCAACGAGGGTGCCAGCTACCAGTGCGCGATCGACGGCGGCTCCTTCCAGAGCGTCGCCGCCTCATACACGACGCCGGTGCTGACCAACGGCAGCCACAGCGTCGCCTGCCGCGGGACCGACGCCGCCGGCAACACCGGCGCCACGGTCACCAAGAGCTTCGGCGTCTTCAAGAGCCCGACGGTCGTCACCAAGAGCGGCGGCTTCTCATGGGGCATCGGCTGCGTCTACTCGAGCTGGTTCACCCAGCAGTACGGCTGCCCCGAGGTGACGCTGTCGATCACGATTCCGGCCAATCCGAACGGCCTGACCGGAAACTACCTGGTCAACCTCAACGGCTACATCGAGGACATCGGCAGCGTGTACGGCCTGTTCACCGACTACACGATGAACATGCTTGTGGATGGCCAGAGCGTTGCCAGCGCCGGCCGGACGCTCTGGTCGAGCATGCTCGGTTGCCGATACGCCGATCTTCAGGTCAGCAAGACCAACCTCTCACTTTCGGCCCAGACCGAGCATACGATCACGCTTCGCCTCAAATCCGGTGGCGTGATGAACTGGTGGCCGTACATCGGCAGCAGCCGACTGAGTGTTTCGATCGTCCACTAGGACTCGGCCCCGGTGGCCGATCGCAACAGCTAAATCCTTCGGGGACACTGATGGATTGCAGAAAGGCCGGAGCTCACGCTCCGGCCTTTTCTGTGGGCCGAAGCCGATCTGAACGCGATCGCGCCGTGGGCGCCGCGCCGGACCGCGCCGTTCCGGCGACTAGATACCCAGCGTTTTGCCGAGAATCTCCTTCATGATCTCGTCGGTCCCGCCGCCGATCGGGCCGAGGCGGGCATCGCGCATCGCGCGCTCGATCTTGTATTCCTTCATGTAACCCCAGCCGCCGTGGATCTGCAGGCACTCGTCGCAGATTTCCACGAGCGTGCGCTGGGTGTAGAGCTTGGCCATCGTCACCTCGGAGAGCGGCTCCTTGCCCTCGATGAACAGGCGCAGCGCGTTGTAGGTGATCGTGCGCCCGGCCTCGATCTTGGTCGCCATCTCGGCGAACTTGTGGCGAATCGCCTGAAAGTCGCTGATCGGCCGTCCGAAGGCGTTGCGCTCGTGCGCGTAGTCGAGCGTCTGGGCATAGACGTTCTTCATCGCGCCGACAGCGCCGAGCGCCATCATCAGCCGTTCCCACTGGAAGTTGGCCATGATCATGTAGAAGCCCTCGTTCTCTTTGCCGAGCAGGTTTTCGTCGGGAACGAAGACGTCTTCGTAGGCGATCTCGGCCGTGTCCGACGCGTGCCAGCCGAGTTTCTCGAGCGGGCTCGACGTGAGGCCTTCGCCGCGTTCGACGATGAAGAAGCTGATGCCGTGGTGGCCGCCCTCCTCGGTGGTCTTGGCGGCGGTGACGATCGTGTGGGCGCGGACGCCGTTGGTGATGAAGACCTTCGAGCCGTTGAGCAGCCAGCCTCCATCGACTTTCTTGGCGCTGGTCTTGATGCCGGCGACGTCGCTGCCGGCGCCGGGCTCGGTGATCGCCAGCGCGGCGATCTTGTCGCCCTTGATGCCGGGGACCAGGTAGCGCTGTTTCTGGTCCTCGGTGCCGAACTTCCAGATCGGGGTCAGCGCGATGCCGGCGTGCGCCCAGAGCCCGGCGGAGACGCCGCCGCTCTGGCACGCCGGCAGCTCCTCAAGCAGGATCGCGTCGGCCAGGTAGCCGTGGCCGCCGCCGCCGTATTTCTCTTCGAACTTCAGTCCGAGGTAGCCCTGGTCGCTGACCATCTTGAACACCTCGTCGGGAAAGTGCTTGGAATCCTCCCACTCGTCGGCGTGCGGCGCGAGCGTGTCGACGATCCAGCGCCGTGCGACGGCGCGAAATTCCTCGAGCTCCTCGGTGAACGGAGGAGTCGGACTGTGGACCAAACCGTGGGGCTTAAGCGGATTCGACGGCGCGAAGGACTGTGCGGCTTCCATAACTAGCGCCAAGTCTAATAGACGCCGCCGCGATGACCACGGTCGCCGCGATTGCCGCCACGGCCGCAGTCGCCACGCTCGGCGGCGAACGCTTTGGTCAACCCTCTGCCACGGGAGTCGCGATCCGCGTCGCCGTCGAGCGCCCGCGCAGGACGACCGACTCGCCGAGGCGCCAGTGTCGCGCTTCTTCCTCGCGGGCGCCGGTCACGGCCCGCTCTGACGCGGCGACTCGCCCGTGCTGTCCCTTGGCGAGCTCGGTCAGTCGCGCTGCCTCGTTGACCGGACCGCCGATCACCGTGTATTCGTAGCGCTCGGCGGCGCCGAGGTTGCCGGCGACCGCCGGCCCGGCCGAGACGCCGATCCCGAAGTCCAGTTCGGCGACCGCGACGCTTAGACGCTCGCGCAGCGCTCGTGCCGCCGCCAGCGCGTCGCCGGCGGCGTCGTCGCGCGCCGAAGGAGCGCCGAATACGCACAACGCCGCGTCGCCTTCGAACTTGTTGACCGAACCGCCGTGCTCGGCGACCACGCCGACGACGACGCCGAAAAAGCGGTTCAGCAACATGACGACATCTTGCGCGGGGAGACGCTCGGCGAGCTCGGTCGAGCTCGTCAGGTCGATGAACAGCGCCGCGATATCGCGCACCTCTCCGCCGAGCTCGGTGCCCTGTTCGAGCGCGAGCGCGGCGACATCCGCGCCGACGTGACGGCCGAAAATGTCGCGCAGCCGCTCGCGTTCTCGCAGCCCGGCGGCCATGTCGTTGAAGCCGGCCTGCAGCAACCCGACCTCACTGCCGTCGAAGACCTCGACGGTGGTATCGAAATCCCCGCGGCTGACACGGCGAAGAGCCCGGCGCACCGAGTTCACCGGATCGGCGATCGACCGCGTCACGAGCAGCATCCCGAAGAATCCGACGACCAGGCTGACCGCGCTGAGAAACATCGCGGAAAACGCGAGTTGCCGATCGTCGCCGGGCAGGATGTGTAGCGCGACCGCTCCACCGAGCAGCGCCAGTCCGAGAATCGGCGCACCGGTGCTGAACGCCCAGGTGAGCATCACTCGCGTCGTCATGCCGGGGATCGCCGGCTTCTCTGGCACGCCGGAGGCCAGCGCGCGGCGGGCGACCTCGCGCGTCGACCGCTCGACCGCCAGGTAACTGAATGCGCAGGTGCCCAGCGCGCTGAGAATCGTCGCGATCGCCACCACCAGCGCGAGCCGAAGCGAGAAATAAGCGTTGATTCCGACGAAGATCACGACGCCGATCAACCAGCCCGCGACCAGCGGCTTCAGATGCAGCCACGGGAAACGCAGCGCCCGTCGCTGTTCATCCTCTGTCGGCGGCCGGCCGGACGCAAGCCAGCGGCGCAGCGGGTTGAGGTAGCGCATCATCCACAGTGCGCCGACCGGGATGATCACCAGCAGGTAGGCGACGAGCACCAAAATGTTGACCATACGTATGTAGCCGCTATCCGCGAGCGGCGGCTCCGGCAGCAGCCAGGCGATCTCGGCGTAGAGCACCGCCACGCCGATCGCGTTGGCGCCGAGCACTCCGATCGCGATCCAGCCCGCGGTCCGCGCCATCAGCATCGTTCCCGATAGCGAGCCGGCCGGCGCGAAGAGTCGTTTCAGCCACGTCATCCAGCGACCCTATCGGCGGCCGAGGCGATTTCCGCGCTCATCCGGCGGTCGCTCTGAGTCGCTCGGCCTCGATACCGATTAGGTCGACGATCTCGTCGTGGCCGTCGCATAGGTGCACGAGATCGAGATCGCCGGGCGAGAGCTTGCCCGTGGCCAGCGCCTGATCCCGCAACCACGCAAACAGGCCCGCCCAGTAAGTACCGGGCGCGAAGATCGTCGGGAAATGCCTGACCTTGCGCGTCTGGACCAGCGTCAGCGCCTCGAACATCTCGTCGAGCGTCCCGAACCCGCCCGGCAATGCGACGAAGGCCTGGGCGTATCGGACGAAGAGGGTCTTGCGCACGAAGAAGTACCGGAACTCGAGCGCGATGTCCTGGTAGCCGTTGGGTTTCTGCTCGAACGGCAGCTCGATGTTGAGACCGATCGAGAGCGCTCCGGCATCCTGCGCGCCGCGGTTCGCCGCTTCCATGATGCCCGGTCCGCCGCCGGTGATGATCGCGTAGCCCTCGTGACCGAGCCGCGCGGCCAGTTCGCGGGCGAAGGTGTAGTCGGGATGATCGGGCGGCGTCCGCGCCGAGCCGAAGATCGACACCGCGCGATCGACCTTCGCCAGCACCGAGAAGCCCGCCCGGAACTCCTCGGTGATCCGGGCGATCCGCTCGGGGTCGTCGAATGCGCTCTGCCAGACGTCGCCGCCAACACCGCGCAGAAGCTCCTCGTCGAACGTCTCCGGCGGCAGTGGCGAGAACTGCGTTTCGTCGAAGTCCATCAGCCCTCCAGATATCCGGGGTCGCCCAGGACCGTAGGCGATGTTTGCGGCCGGGCCGTGCGGCCGCTGCCGGGACCAATTGCCGGGACCGCCGCGATCGCGCTTATCCACCCACGGCCGGCATGACGGTTGCTTCGCGGTCGCGCAGGGTCGCCAAGGCCGGTGCGTACATCCGCTGCTTGATCTTCTTGCGCGTGGCCGGGTCCTTGTTCGCCTGTGCCCTCGCGCGCGCGAGGGCGACCGGCAGCACCTGGTCTTCGGTCACCGCTTCGTCGACCAGGCCGGCCGTCACGGCATCGGAGCCGCCGTAGCGGCGGGCGCCGACCATCGCGGCGTGGGTCGTCGGTTGCGAGATACGCGCGACCAGGAGGTCGTTCATCCCGGGTGTGAAGGGGATCCCGATGTCGGCCTCGGGGAGGCAGAAAAATCCACGATCGGCGCGCATCACGCGCTCGTCGGCGGCCAGCGCCAGCATCGCGCCGGCGGCAAAGCAGTGGCCCTGGATCGCCGCGACCGACGGAATGCCGCATTCCAGCACGCGAGCGAACAGTTCGTGCACGTCGACCAGAAAGTCGTTGGCCCGGTCGGCGTTGGCCGCGAGCCACTCGAGATCGAGGCCGGTGGACCAGAACTTTCCCTCGGCCGACAATACGAGCGCGCTTGGTGACTCGCCGCGCTCGACCAGATCGAACGCGTCGATCACGCCGCCGACCCAGTCGGGATTGAGCCGGTTTTCGCCGGCTCCGAGGTTGAGGATGAACACTTCTCCGTCGCGATCGAGTGTCGGCACGTTGGCTCCTTGGGCGAGTGGTCGTGATCCGGGCGCAGGCCGAAGTCGTCCGCCCGCCGGCGATCATACGCGTAGATGATTGCCGACCGACGAGCACACCGACGGCCGATCGACCGGGGCGAGGTGGTCGCCGTGTTCGTCGGCGGCGTGGCCGGTACCTTGCTGCGGGCAGGGCTGGCCGAACTCCTCCCGACATCGCCAGGCGACTGGCCGTGGGCAACGTTCGTCGCCAACGTCGCCGGCTGCGCGATCCTCGGCTACGCGATCGCCCACCTCGGAGATGAGGGCGGCTCGAGCCGCCGGGTGGCACTGATCGGTAGCGGGTTCTGCGGTGCGCTGACTACCTTTTCGACCCTGCAGCTTGAGCTCTACGAGCTAGTCGATCGCGGCGATGTGGTGACCGCAATCACGTATCTGGCCGCGAGTCTCGCGCTCGGCGTCGTGACGGTAGGGCTGGCGCGCGATGCCGTACGGCGCGGGCGGGATCTTGCGTGATGACGTTTTGGCTCACGGCCGGTGTGGCGATTCTCGGCGGCCTCGGCGCGGTCGGCCGGTTCATTGTTCACTCCTGGATCGTGCGTGCCGATCGGCTTGAGTTTCCGCTCGCGACGTTCGCGGTCAACGTCGCCGGTTCGTTCGGTGTGGGGCTGCTGGCCGGCATCGGCGCCGGACACGGTCCGCGCCTACTGCTGGGGACCGGCGTGTTCGGCGCGTTCACGACGTTCTCGACCTGGATGTTCGAGACCGAGCGAATGGCCGTCGACGGCCAAGCCGGCGGAGCGGCACGTAATCTCGCCACCGGCGTCGCCGCCGGCTTCGGCGCGCTGGCGCTGGGCGTGTGGCTCGGCGGGATGATCTGATACGCCGCCGCGCCGCGGCCGGTTTAACCGGCGGGCATCTCGCCGGTGATGACCAGATACTCGGCCGGACCGCGGAAGCTGCCGTCGCCGGCGACGTTGAATCGCTCGTAGAGCGCGACGAGGTCGGCGCGCAGGGCATCCCACTCGCCTGCCGGCTCCAGTGCCGTGCGCGCCATCAGCATCGGGCCGAGTGCCCGCTCGCAGTACGAAACCCAGGCGTCGGGGGAGTCGCCGGTGAAGTCGGCGACCGCGCGGTCGAACGACAACTCCGCGCCGGTGCCCGCGAAGGCTTCGCGGGCGTGCTGCTCGTCGCCCCAGAGCACGGGTGAGACGAATCCGGGAGGTGGCGGGGGCATGTGCTTGCCGATCACGGCGAACATCTCGCCGTTCATACCGGCCGGGGTCCATGCGGTCAGGGCGAAGCGCCCGCCGGGTGCGCAGACGCGGGCGATCTCGGCGGCGGCGACCTCGTGGCGTGGCGCGAAGATCATGCCGAAGTTCGAAGCGACGCGGTCGAACGCGCCGTCGCCGAACGGCAGCTCCTCGGCGTCGCCTTCGATCCACTCGATCGATACGTCCGCGGCGGCGGCGCGGTCGCGGGCCACCTCGAGCAGCTCCGGCGTGATGTCTAGCCCGGTGACGGAGCCGCCGCGCTGTGCGGCGGGGATCGCCACGTTTCCGGTGCCGGTGCCGACGTCCAGCAGTCGTGTGCCCGGCCGAACCTCCAGGCGGTCGACCAGGTCTTCCGAGGCGGGAGTCAGATATCGCGCGAGGTCCGGGTAGTCACCGGAGGACCAGATCGCCCGCTGCCCCTGTTTGATTGCCACGATGTCCATTTCTGGTGGACGATCATACCGCAAATGCATGCGGGACGACGACGTGTCGGGAGGTTCAGGCCCGCGCGCGCAGCGCGTACTCCAGTTCGAAGCGAACGTCTGGATCATCGAGCGAGCCGCCGAGCAACTCGCGCAGGCGCGCCATGCGGTAGCGGACAGTCTGCGCGTGGACGTGCAGTTCGCGAGCCGCGGCCGTGACGTCGCCATCGTTGCGCAGCCAGGCCAGCAGTGTCTTGTGCAACCGGACACGGGAGTTGGGAGTTTCGTCGTCGAGCGCCGTCAGTCGCTGCTCGAGAATCTCGTCGACGAGGTCCGGGTCCGATCGGCAGATCAGGGCGACGCGCTGCTCGCCGGCGAGTGTCGCGCCGAGCGCGCCGCGCTCTTCTCCGAGTCGCAGGGCGGCCATCGCGCTTGCGAACCCACGCGATCCCCGCAGCGGCGTTACGACGTTGCCGATCCCACAGGGGATCGCGTCCAGCCCGCGCTCGATCTGATCGCGCCGTCCGGGCCCGTCGGGGTCGGGCACGACCGCGCAGAACACTCCGTCGATCGAACTGACGATCGAGTTCTGCGGAAGCCGCGCGGCCGGATCGCGACCGAGGTCGTCACGCCAGACGACCACGACGATCTGATCGGGCACGCGCCAGGCGGCGTCGGCGGCGACGGCGTTGAGCGCGCGCAGGTCGGCGGCCGGTTTGTCGCGGATCAAGGTGTCGATCAGCACGGCGCGGCGTTGATCGAGTTCGCCCGCGCGCTCTGCCTGTTCGAGCGCGTAGCCCTCGGCCGATTCGGCCGAGAGCTCGTCGATGTAGGCAAAGATCGATTCGGCGAGCAGATTGAGCGTCTCCTGGGAGAGCCCGGCCGCCAGCCCGGCCGCCGCCAGCTCGCGCCAGGCGACCTGCGCGCCGAGCCGGTAGGCGGCCAGT
>JBASWU010000026.1:0-68262 GCA_049276635.1 Solirubrobacterales bacterium
CGCTGACACCGCGCAGCGCGCAGGCGACGATCCGGCCGGCTTCGCTGCGCTGCGCGTCTCCCGCTTCGCCGGCCAGCTCGCGTGCGAGCACGAGGTCGCCGCCGCTGAGCGCCGCGCAGCTTCCGGCGCGTGCCGGCTCGACGCCCTCGGCGCGCAGCCGGCCGGCCACGACCGCGACCGGGATCGCGTCGAAGCGAACGTCCTGGCACCGTGAGAGCACCGTCGGCGGCACGCGCTCGGGTTCGGCGGTCAAGAGGATGAAGTGGACGTACCCGGCCGGTTCCTCGAGCGTCTTGAGCATGCGGTTGGCGACCTCGGCTGACATCGTCTCGATCCGATCGAGCACGAACACCCGGCGCGCGCCCTCGATCGGTGTGCGCGTGGCCGAGCGCACGACCGGCTCGGCGATGTCGTCGATCAGCATCTCGTGCGCACCCGAAGGCGAGACCCAGGTCAGGTCCGGGTGCGATCCGCGCATCGCCCGCGCCCCGGCCGAGCTGGGATCGGCCGAGCCGTCGGTCAGCAGCGCGGCCGCAAATGCGCGGGCCGCGTCGGCCTTGCCGACACCACGCGGGCCGTGGAACAGGTAGGCGTGCGATGCCGACCCGCTCTCGAGCGCAGAGCCAAGCACCACGCGCGCCTGGGCGTGCTGCTCGGTCGCCGCGAGCAGTAGTTCCCTGATCTCGGGCGGCGGATTGACCGGGCTCACGCGCTCGCCCCGCCGATCAGTTCGCCGGCGAGCCGCGCGACCTCGGCCGCGACGACATCCGCCTCGCGGTCACCCTCGACGCGCACGATCCGCGCGGGCGCGGCGGCGGCGAGCCGCTCGTACGCGGCTGCGACCGCGCGCTGGAACTCACGTCCCTCGTCCTCGAAGCGGTCACCCGCTTCGACGCCGCGGGCCGCCGCGCGCTCGGGGTCGATCGCGATCAGCAGCGTGCGGTCGGGCATCAGTCCATCTGCCGCCCAATCGTTGAGCCGGGCGACCGGCTCGGCGCCCAGCCCACGCGCCGCCCCTTGATAGGCAAGCGACGAATCGATGAAGCGGTCGGCGATCACGATGCGGCCGTCGGCCAGCGCAGGCCGAATCACCGACTCCACCAGATCGGCACGAGCCGCGGCGAACAGCAGGGCCTCGGCGCGTGCGGTCACCGGGATCGACGGATCCTTGAGGATCTCGCGCACGCGCTCGCCGAGCAGGGTCCCGCCCGGTTCGCGAACCAGCAGCGCGCGTGGGCCAAGCGACTCGGCCAGCAGCGCCGCCTGGGTGCTTTTGCCGCTGCGATCGATCCCTTCGAACGAGATGAAGTAGCCGCGCTCCGCCATCGGCCCGACCCTAGACGATCGGGCCGCCGGCGGCGGGCCGTACGCAACCGCCAGACGCGGGGGCGCGAGCCCGCGGCCGGCCGAGGCACGCATCAAGTAAGGTCCCGCGACCGATGGGCTCACTGCGCCGGAAAGCCGGAACCGTCAAGCGCCGACTGATCAACGCGCGTAATGAACTGCTGCCGCGCGCGACGCGGTCACCGGCGGCCGCCGCGGTCGCGGCGCGTGCGGTCAGGCCGCGGAAGTTCGCCGTCGAGATCGGATCGGCAACCGCGCGCATCCACGAACGCGTCGCGCCGGCGCAACTGAAGGCGATCGCCGAGCGCGCCGAGGCCGACACGGCGATGGTCGACTTCCCGGTGCCGCCGGGCGCCCCGCCGCGCAAGGTAAAACTGACGGCCGCATGGTCGGAAGCGTCGGGCGTCGAACGCAGTCGCTGGGACCTCGTCTTCGGCGCCTACTACGCGATCCCCGAGTTTCTCCGCCAAACCGGCCTGACCACCGCGCTGCCGCCCGAGGATGTCCACGCGATGACCCACAGCCCGCTGGCCGCCGGCGGCGCGTTCTACCACGCCGATCTCGTCAGCGACGCGTTGTTGAGCGCCGGGTCGCCGCCGGCCGCCGGTGACCGCGGCCTGGACTTCGGATGCTCGTCGGCGCGCGTCACCCGCGCGCTGGCCGCCGCCTACCCCGAGGTCGAGTGGCACGGCTGCGATCCCAACGGCCCCGCCGTCGAGTGGGCCGCGCGGAACCTGCCCGGAATCGACTTTCGCCGAAGCGGCAACGAGCCGCCGCTGGACTATCCCGGCGATCACTTCGCCGTCGCCTTCGGAATCTCGATCTGGTCGCACTACGCCGAGGCGCTGGCGCTGCGCTGGTACGACGAGATGTGGCGCGTGCTGCGCCCGGGCGGCCACCTGATCTCGACGACCCACGGCCCGCAGTCGGTGGCCTTCTACGCCGATCTCAATCTGCGCTCGGCGCAGCAGTTGACCGAGATCCGCGAGTCGCTCTACCGCTCCGGCTACTGGTACGCCGCCGAGTTCGGCGACAAGGGCGATTGGGGCGTCGTCAACAACGAGTGGGGGACGTCATTCGTCTCGGCCGACTGGATGCTCGACCGGCTCTGTCCGAAGTGGCAGGTCGTCGAGTACGCGACCGCGCGCAACGAGAACAACCAGGACGTGTACGTACTGCGCAAGCCGCTCTAGACGCCGCCGCCGAGGCGTCGCGAACAGGCCCGGGCGACAACCCGGCCCGGCGAAGCTACCGCGGAGCCTTCTAGCTGTTCGTGGCCTTTTTCGCCGGCGCCTTGATGGCGGACGGCTTCTTCGCCGGCGACTTTTTCTTCTTTGCCGGCCCGGCCGCACGCCGGTCGGCCAGCAGCTCGGCGGCTCGCTCGGGCGTGATCGTCTCTACGTCGTCGCCCTTGCGCAGCGAGGCGTTGTACTCGCCGTCGGTGACGTAGGGCCCGAAACGGCCGTCTTTCATCACAATTGGCTTGCCGCTGACCGGGTCGTCACCGAGATCCTTCAGCGGTGGCTTGGCGGCGCGCCCGTAGGTCTTGGGTTTGGCGTAGATCGCGCGGGCCTCTTCCTCGGTCAGCGTCAGCAACTGCTCCTCGGTCTCGAGCGATCTCGAATCAGAGCCCTTCTTCAGGTAGGGGCCGTAGCGGCCGTTCTGCGCGACGATCTCCGCGCCGTCGACGTCGTGCCCGATCACCCTCGGCAGCGTCAGCAACGTGACGGCGTCGTCCAAGGTCACCGTATCGAGCTTCATCGAGGCGAACAGGCTCGCGGTACGTGGCTTGGCGCCCTTGGGCGCGTCCTCGGGCAGGACCTCCGTTATGTACGGTCCGTAGCGCCCGTTTCTGGCGACGATCCGCAGACCGGTCTGCGGGTGCGGGCCGAGCTCTCTTTCCATGCCGCTTGGCTCGGCCAGTAGCTGCCTGGCCTTGTCGATCGTCAGTTCATCTGGAGGCAGGTCTTCGGGCACGTTGGCGCGTGTTGGGACGTCCTCGCCGTCGGCGCCCTTCGTGTATGGCGGTCCCTCGACATATGGGCCGTAGCGCCCGACCCTGACGTTGATCCCCTCGCCCAGCTCAAAGGTCGCAAGGCTGCGTGCGTCGATCTCACCGAGGTCACCGACCAGGCTCTTCAATCCTGGGTCGCCGCCGCCGGATTCGCCGTCGTCGGTGCCGGCCCAAAAGCGTTGCAACACCTGTACCCGGTCTTCGCGGCCTCCGGCCACCGCGTCGAGCACGCTTTCCAGCTCGGCGGTGAAGTCGTACTCGACCAGGCGACCGAAGTGCTCCTCAAGCAGCCGCGTCGCGCTGAAGGCGATCCAGGCCGGGACGAGCGCGGTGCCTTTCTTGTAGACGTAGCCGCGATCCTGAATCGTGTTGACAATCGAGGCGTAGGTGGAGGGACGCCCGATCTCCCGGTCTTCTAGCTCCTTGATCAGGCTGGCCTCGGTGAACCGCGCCGGCGGTTTGGTCTGATGGCCGACCGCGCCAAGCTCGGCGGCCGTGACGACATCGCCCTGCTTGACGTTGGGCAGCTTGGTCTGGGCATCGTCGCTTTCGGCGTCGGGATTCTCCGCCGACTCGACGTAGGCCTTGAGGAACCCGTGAAACGTAATCGTGCGACCGCTTGAGCCGAATTCGACCTCTTGGCCGTCGAGCGAGTCTCCGGCCACGCGGGCGCGAATCCGGATCGATACAGAGTTGCCCTTGGCGTCGTTCATCTGCGACGCGATCGTGCGCTTCCAGATCAGCTCATAGAGCTTGGCCTCGTCGCCGTTGAGTCCGGCTTCTTTCGGCGTGCGGAAGCTCTCTCCGGCCGGGCGGATCGCCTCGTGCGCCTCTTGCGCGTTCTTGACCGTGCCGGAGTAGACACGCGGCGCATCGGGCAGAAAGTCCTTGCCGTAGAGCTCCGTGACCTGCGCGCGAGCGGCCTTCAAGGCCGTCTCCGACAGTGTGACCGAGTCGGTGCGCATATAGGTGATGTAGCCCCGTTCGTAGAGCCGCTGGGCAACCTGCATCGTACGGGCGGCGCCGAAGCCGAACTTACGCGAAGCCTCCTGCTGCATCGTCGTGGTCCGAAACGGCGCGTACGGCCTGCGGGTGTAGGGCTTCGACTCGACCGAATGCACGGCGAACGTCTGGTCACCGAGTCCGGCCGCCAGGGCGCCCGCCGCCGCTTCGTCGAGATGGACCACATCCTTGGCCGTCAGCTCGCCGGCGTTATTGAAGTTCGAGCCGATCGCGACGCGCCTGCCGTCGACCGACATCAGCTTCGCCGGAAACTGCCGCGGGTCATGACCCTGGCCGGCGTCGAACATGGCCTCAAGATCCCAATACGCCGCGGCGTTGAAGGCGATCCGCACCCGCTCGCGCTCGACCACCAAGCGCGTCGCCACCGACTGCACACGCCCGGCCGATAGCCCACTCATCACCTTCTTCCAGAGCACGGGGCTGACTTCGTAGCCGTAGAGCCGGTCCAGAATGCGGCGGGTCTCCTGGGCGTCAACGAGGTGCATGTCCACGTCGCGCGGATTCTCGATCGCGTGGTGCACGGCGGCTTTGGTGATCTCGTTGAAGACGATCCGCTTAACCGGAACCTTCGGCTTGAGCTCGTCGAGCAGGTGCCAGGCGATCGCCTCGCCTTCCCGGTCCTCATCGGTCGCCAGCACGAGTTCGTCGGCGTTCTTCAGCAGCTTTTTCAGCTTCGTCATCTGCTGTTTCTTCTCGGCGGAGACGACGTAGATCGGCTCGAAGGCCGCCTCGACATTGACGCCGAGACGCGCCCACGGCTTGCCCTTGTGCTCGGCCGGCACCTCGTCGGCATTGCGCGGAAGATCGCGAATATGTCCGACCGAAGAATCCACGACGTAGCCCTCACCGAGGTAACCCTCGATGCTCTTAACCTTGTTCGGCGACTCGACAATGACGAGTGTGGACACTGCGTATTCCTTCCTGGGCGGCCGGCTCGGCACACCGTAGCGTGTGCCCGAACACGAAGCAAACGGTAGTCGCGCGCGGCTCGGCCACGCCTTCGAGAGCGGTTACCGTACGCTTTGCCTGCCCTGTTGATCCCACCGGTCGCCCGGCTGGGAATGCGGCCGGGCATCGGCTCGGAGCGAGCCCGAGCTTAAGACTTCAACGCGGTATGAACGAAGCACGGATCAAGGAGATGACATGAAGGCGTTGGTAACAGGCGGTTCTGGATTCATCGGCTCGAACGTGGTCGACGCGCTGGTCGAGCGAGGAGACGAGGTACAGGTGATCGACGACCTGTCGACCGGAAGACGCTCAAACCTCGACAACGCGATCGAAGCGGGCGTGGTTTTGACCGAGCGGTCGATCACCGATCGTGCTGCGGTCGACGACGTGATCGGGTCGTTCAGGCCCGACGTGATCTTCCACCTCGGCGCTCAGATCGACGTGCGCAAGTCAGTCGCCGATCCGGCGTTCGACTCGGTCGTCAACATCGGTGGCACGATCAACCTGCTCGAGTCGGCGCGCGAGTTTGGCGTCGGCCGACTCGTCTTCAGCTCAACCGGTGGCGCGATCTACGGAGAGGCCGAGACGATCCCGACCCCCGAGACCTACACGCCCAGCCCAGAGGCCCCCTACGGCCAGGCGAAGTACGCCGCCGAGGGCTATCTCGGCCTCGGCGAACGGCTCTACGGCATGTCGACCGTCTCGCTGCGCTACGGCAACGTCTATGGACCGCGCCAGGACCCGCTCGGTGAGGCCGGCGTGATCGCGATCTTCTGCGGCAAGCTGATCTCCGGTGAGCGCCCGACCGTCTTCGGCGACGGCACGCAGACGCGCGACTACGTGTACGTCGGCGACGTCGTCGCCGCGAACCTGCTTGCGGCGGCGGCCGACGTCACCGGACCGATCAACATCGGCACCGGCCGCGAGACCTCGGTGCTCGATCTCGTCGCCGCGCTCGCGCCGCACGCGACCGCCGATTTCACGCCGGACTTCGAGCCGCCGCGCCTCGGCGAGCTGCCGCGCAGTGCGCTCGACGTTTCCCGCGCCGCTCAGACGTTGGGGTGGAAGGCCGAGGTTGAGATCGGCGACGGGCTCGATACGACCCTGAAGTGGGCGCGAGCAGAGGTCCCCGCCTGAGAAAAAAATGGCCAGATGGTTGCGAGGACGCACAACCATCTGGCCTAATGAGGGCTGGTATCAGACCTTCGGGGACACTCGAGTCTGGCCCTTCACCCTTGATGTGTGGTGCGCGGAAGACGGGTTGGGGGCAGACACCGACCCGTCCGATAATCGCTGCCACAGGCTTGTCATCGGATGCGTAGAAGCGAAACTTTAGGAAAAACTGGCCGATTGGCCAAAATACGCATTTGTTAGTAATTTGTCCTGGTTTCGCTACCGGATTCTCGATTGCCCATGCCTGATGACCTGCCGCCGAGGCACTTGCCTAGCCGTACGACGGGGGCTCGGCCGCGTCGTCGAACCCCAGCTGCTCCGGGAGAAGGCCGGCGGGAGGGTCCTCGGGTGGCCCCGCAAAAGGCTCCGTGAGAGGCTCGCCCACGCGATCGCCGCGAAGGATCTCGAGCGCGGCGAGGATCCCGAGCGTCAGCGCTATCGCCAGCAGCGGCAGCATCGGCAGCCGGAACCGGCCCTCCGCGTGGAAAAGCAGGTGAGCGAGCGGCAGCGTCAGGATCGGGATCGCGATCAACCGCGCGGGCGAGCCGGGCCCTTCCGGCCAAAGGCTCCATAGCCCAAGCGCCAGAAACAAAACGTAGAGCGCAATCCAGACCACGTTGACAACCCGGTCGGCCGCCACAAAACTGGAATCCGCGCGCGTCGCGACGGGAATCATGCTGCGCCAGTGCCGCATGTCGGCGCGGTACTCGCCACGGGCGTGATCGGGATTCCACGGCGAAACCAGCGCCGCGAGCCGGTCGGGGATCGCCCGCGCCGACCGGCCGGGATGCGCGGTCAGCTCGCCGAGTCCCTGACGCTGCATGCAGTCGGCGAACTCGAAGGCGTTGGCCGGACCGCCGACACCGGCCGGATCCAGGTCTACGCACTCCGGAGAGATCAACGGCCGGGTGCCGCTGCCGCCGACCGGCCGGACGTTGTCCTCATAGAGCGCCACCTGCCAGCCGACCGAGACGGGAACGATCTCGTCGTAGATCGCGTAGTCGCGAACAACCCACGCCGCCGGCAGCAACAGTGACACCAGCACGAAGATCGCGCAGTAGCGGCGCGGCACGGCCGTCAGCAGCCAGATCGCCATAAAGGGGAGCGCAATCGCGATCCGCGGCTGGGTAAGCACCGCGCACGAAACAGCCAGTCCGGCGATCATCACCGGCAAGCCGGCGCCGAGCCGGCGCTTGGGCTTGGCGCCTTGAGCGGGCGGGTCCGGCGACGGCGGCGCGTCGGCTTCGCGAGCCTGAACCAGCGAGAGCACCGCCGCCGTCAGCAGAAACGCCAGCAGCGTCTCGTTCATGAAGAGGTTCGGCGTGTCGATCATCGCGATCGAGATCGTCAGCAGCAGCGGGGGCACCAGCGCCGAGAAACCGAACAGCACGCGGCGCGCCAGCGCGAAGGTCATCAGCGTCGTCGCCCCGGCCAGCAGCCACTGTACGCCACGCACGATCAGCAGCACGTACTCCCTGCCGGCATACACGTCGCCGGCCGGCAACAGGTTCCAGATTCCCGTGATCAGCAGCGGGTAGCCCGGCGGCGTCGCCTCGGGCGCCGCGCCGAGCGTCGCCTGCGAGGCGCCGGTGATCCCGTCGCGCACGAAGCTCTCGGCCTGGGCGAGAAAGATCAGCGCGTCGGGCCCCAGGCGCACGTCGAGATCATCGCGGAACTTGAGGTACCACAAAGCGCGCGCGCCGACCCCGGCCACCGAGATAAAAATCGCCCAGGACCACAGACGGCGCGCCGACGGCCCGATGGCTCGGCTTTCCCGCATACCGGGGGTATTCGCCGCCGGGTCGCCGGATACATGCATTTAAACCCGCTCTTTCGCTTGTTTATCCCTCCTGCCGGCGGCATGGTTCTCGGCGTTCGACGGTAAAATCAGCGACGAACCGGATTCGATTCTTGCTGCGCGCGCCAGTCCCTCCCGATGGATTCCGTCCGAGCCAAGTGATTGATTGTCGAGTTACCCGCTGATAGCGGGTGTGGCGTCTGTAAACAGGCCGAAAATGCGGGATATTCACGCGATTTTCACGTCAGCACCGCAGGCTCGCCGAAGCTCGTTAGATCAGATCGAAAGACAAATTGCAGCAACATATTCCGGGCCGGACACGGGCCCGGAAGCGGCCTTTATTGGAGGGGATCGCTGATGACACTCACAGAAACAGCAACACAGGCACCACTCGACCAGACGACCGGTGCGGGTCCGGGCGCTAACAACACGCACGGCCACGGCCGCGGCCTGACGCTTGAGCGCTTCTACACCGAGGCCGGCGTACACCCGTTTGACACCGTCGAATGGGAGATCCGCGACGCGATCATCGGCGACCCCGACAAACCGGCCTTCGTGCAGCGCGGCGTCGAGTTCCCCAAGACCTGGAGCCAGAACGCCACCAACATCGTCGCCCAGAAATACTTCCGCGGCAAGATGGACAGCCCCGAGCGCGAGAGTTCGGTAAAGCAGATGATCGGCCGAGTCAGCGGCACGATCGCCGGCTGGGGCCGCGCGGCCGGCTACTTCGCCGGCGAGGCCGACGCGCAGGTCTTCGAAGACGAGTTGACCTACATCCTCCTCCACCAGGTCGCCGCCTTCAACTCGCCCGTCTGGTTCAACGTCGGCTTCGAGGAGCACCCGCAGTGTTCGGCCTGCTTCATTCTCAGCGTCGAGGACACGATGGAGTCGATTCTCGACTGGAACACCCGCGAGGGCATGATCTTCCGCGGCGGTTCCGGCAGCGGCATCAACCTCTCCAACATCCGCGGCTCGATGGAAAGCCTCAAGAAGGGCGGACTCGCCAGCGGCCCGGTCTCGTTCATGCGTGGCGCCGACTCCTGGGCCGGCACGATCAAATCCGGCGGCAAGACCCGCCGCGCGGCGAAGATGGTCGTGCTCGACATCGACCATCCCGACATCGAAGACTTCATCTGGTGCAAGGCCAAGGAAGAGGACAAGGCCCGCGCGCTGCGCGACGCCGGCTTCGACATGTCGATCGACGGCGACGGCTTCACCTCGATCCAGTACCAGAACGCCAACAACTCGGTGCGCGTCAGCGACGAGTTCATGGAGGCCGTAGAGGCCGGCGAGCGCTGGTGGACCAAGACCCGCGTCGACGGGTCGCCGGTCAAGGAATACGACGCCCGCGACCTGATGCGACAGATCTCCGACGCCGCCTGGCGCTGCGCCGACCCCGGCGTGCAGTACGACACGATCATCAACCGCTGGCACACCTGCCCCAACTCCGGCCGGATCAACGCGTCGAACCCGTGCAGCGAGTACATGCACGTCGACGACTCGGCCTGCAACCTCGCGTCGCTCAACCTGATGAAGTTCCGCCGCGACGACGGCACGATCGACGTACCGCGGTTCGAGCACGCGGTCGACATCGTGCTGCTCGCCCAGGAGATCGTCGTCTCGCCGAGCAGCTACCCGACCGAGGCGATCGGCGACAACGCCCGCGCCTTCCGCCAGCTCGGTCTCGGCTACGCCAACCTCGGCGCGCTGCTGATGAGCAACGGCCTGCCTTACGACAGCGATCGTGGTCGCGCCGACGCCGCCGCGATCACCGCGCTGATGACCGGACGCGCCTACCGCCAGAGCGCGCTCATCGCCGAAGCGATCGGCAGCTACGACAAGTACCCCGAGAACGCCGAGCCGCACATGAACGTGATGCGCATGCACCGCGACGCCTCCTACGAGATCCCCGACGATCTGCTCGAGGACACGCCGCTGGTGGTGGCGGCGCGGCGCTCCTGGGACGAGGCCGTCGAGCTCGGCCTGCGACACGGCTACCGCAACGCCCAGGCCACGGTGCTGGCGCCGACCGGCACGATCTCGTTTCTGATGGACTGCGACACGACCGGCATCGAGCCCGATTTCTCGCTGGTCAAGTTCAAGGAGCTCGTCGGCGGCGGCAACATGACGATCGTCAACCAGACGGTGCCGCTGGCCTTACGCACGCTCGGCTACGACGAGTCGGCGATCGAGGGCATTGTCGACCACATCGCCGCCGAGGGCACGATCGTCGCCGCTCCCGGGCTTCGGGACCAGCACCTGCCGGTCTTCGACGTCGCCGTCGGCGAACGCGCGATCAGCCACATGGGTCACATCAAGATGATGGCCGCGGCTCAGCCGTTTTTGTCCGGTGCGATCTCGAAGACGGTCAACATGCCGGCCACCGCATCGGTCGACGACATCGCCGACGCCTACATCCAGGGCTGGAACTACGGCCTCAAGGCACTGGCGATCTACCGCGACGGCTCCAAGACCGCCCAGGCGCTGCGCACCGACGCCCAGGAGGGCGCCGACGCCGAGGGCAACGTCGTACTCACCCAGGAAGAGTTCGACAAGCAGCTCGAGACCGCCCGCGCCGAGGGCGCCGCCGAGGCCGGCAAGAAGCCGCACCGCCGCCGCATGCCCGTCGAGCGCAACTCGCTGACGCACAAGTTCTCGATCGGCGGCCACGAGGGCTACATCACCGCCGGCCAGTACGACGACGGTACGCCGGGCGAGATCTTCCTGACCGACATCGGCAAGGAGGGCTCGACCCTGCGCGGCATGATGAACGCCTTCGCCACTGCGATCTCGGTCGGCCTGCAGTACGGCGTGCCGCTTGAGACCTTCGTCGACAAGTTTTCCTACATGCGCTTCGAGCCCGAGGGCATGACGCGCAACAAGGAGATCCCGTTCGCTAAGTCGATGCCCGACTACATCATGCGCTGGCTCGCCTCGCGCTACTGCGACACCGACCTGCAGGAGGAGCTGGGCATCATGACCGAGGCCGTCCGCGCCCGCAAGGCCGGCGAAGAGGCCGCCGTCAGCGGGCGCGGCGACACCGCCGGCCCGAGCAACGGCCACGGTTCACCGCAGGCAAGCAACGGCAACGGCAACGGCGGCGCGAGCACCTTGCCCGAGACGACGCCGAAGGCGGCCAAGGGCGACACAGGGATCAAGCCCGCGTCGTCGGCGCTCAAAGCCGACGCCCCGGTCGCCGCCCCGGCCAAGCTGGTGGGCCTCGACCTCGGCCCGGCCTGCGGCCAGTGCGGCGGCATGATGCAGCGCACGGGGTCTTGCTACACGTGCAGCAGCTGCGGTAACAACACCGGGTGCGGTTGATCGTCGCACCCGGCCACCGATCACGTTGCCCCGAAGGGCGCCCGCACGGGCGCCCTTCGTATTTGTGAGGCCATAACCACGGCACGAGCCGGCGGACTGTGCAGGCTTTCGCCCGTCGCGCTGGTAAATCATTCGTGATGCCCTCACTCAGAGCCGGCTCGCCGGATGTCGTCCGCAAACCGCGGCGCGCGGACCCACTGCTCGTGCTGATCTTTCTCGGCTGCGCTATCGGTGGCGCGCTGCTGCTTTCGCGCGCGCGGCAGTGGCTGATGATGACCGACGAGCTGTTGTACGTGGAGATCGCGCGCGGCATCGCCGGTAGCGGTCTGCCTTGGCCGACGGCGCGCGGTGAGCCGGTTGCCGTTTACCAGCTGCTCTACCCATTGGTGATCAGCCCGATCGTCGGACTGGTCGACATGCCGGGTGCCTACGGGGTGATCACGGCGTTCAACGCCGTGCTGATGGCCTCGGCGGTGTTTCCGGCCTATCTGCTGACGAACTTCGTCACCGCCAACCGGACCGCCGCGCGCTGGGTGGCCGCCTGCACCGGTGTCGCGCCGTGGCTGGCGATGGGCAGCAAGATCCTCACCGACGCGCTCGCTTACCCGGTGTTCATCTGGGCGATCTACGCGATCGTGCTGGCAGTGGCATCGCCGGGCCGCAGACGCGACGCCTGGGCGGTCGCGGCGGTCGTCGCGGCATTCCTGACGCGTAGTCACTTCATCGTCTTGTTGCCGGTGTTCGTCGGCGCGATCCTGCTGCGCTGTTGGATCGCGGCGATTACGGCGCCGGCGCCAAATCACGCTCGGCGGCTGAAGGCCCTCCCGCCGGCCACAAGGGTCGAGCTGCGGCGGCGCTGGCCGGTCATCGCGTTGTTCGTCGTCGTCTCGATGCTGATCGTCGTGGCGCCGCGATGGATCCTCGGGATCTACGGCACTACCGCCGACGGCACGCAGGGCGGCGTGCTGACGCCGAACCTGCTGCGTGCCTCGCTTGCGCACCTCGGGATCCTGGCGGTCGGGATCGGTCCGCTGGCAATCGCGTTGGCGTTGCCGTGGCTGGGCGCCGGGCTGGGCAGGACCGGCGACGAACGCCAGCACGCCGGAGCCGTGGTCATGGTGGTCGCGATCGTCGCGATGCTGCTGACGGCGGCGTCGTTCGACCAGCGCTTCACCTTCGCCGGGGAGATATTCGAGCGTTACGTCTTTTACATCGTTCCGCTGCTGCTGTGCGCAACCGCCGCCGGTTTGGCGCGGCCGGTCAAACACTGGGCAGCGTGGGCTCTTCCCGTGCTTGCCGGCGTACTCGTGATTGCCTCGGACGAACGCTTCGGGCTGGATATCCCGACGACGATCCGCTTCTCGATGTCGTTCAAGCCGGCCTCGATCTTCATGATCGAGCTGCAGAAGATCGTCGACGGTGTCGGATTACCGAACATCACGATCGCCCTGGCGATCCTCGCCGTGATCGGCGCGGTGGTCGCCTGGTGGCTGATCGCCGGCCAGCACCTCACCGCCGCGCTCAACGCGATCATGGGAGTGACGCTCGCCTTCACGCTCGCCTGCACGCTGTATGTGGTGCCGAAGGCGATCGACGCGCAGAACAGCGCCGGATACTTGGAGTTCGTCGCGCGTGACGCAAAGCGGGACTGGCTCGATCGTGCCGCCGGGACCGCAAGTGTCGCGCTGGTCGAAGGCTCGATCAACGAGCAGCGCAGCGAGCCGATCATCCCCAGCTACAACCAGCCGACCTCATGGTGGGATCTCGAGCTTTGGAACGATTCGATCGGCACCTACTACACACCGCGCGCCGCGACACTCGACGGCACGCTGCCGACGATGGAGCCGTATTACAAGCTTGGGCTCGACTTCGAATCCGGTGTGCTCGACACAGCCGGCGGCCGCGACGACAGCTGGCTCGTGATGTCGGCCAGCGACCCGCGTTTCGCGCCGTTCTCATTTCGACCGCCGGTTCACGGCGGACCGCTGGCGGCGTACGAGACCGGCCCGGATCCACGCGCGAGCTGGATGTCCCGCGGCCTCAGCGCGCACGGGCTGCTCGCCCGCGACGCCGAGGCGACAATCCGGGTGTTCAGCACGCCGCAACCGTCGCGCGCGGCGACGGGCCTGCTGGCGCTCAGGGTCGAGGCGTCGCCGCTGGTCAAAAATCTTCCGAACCCATTCACCAAGCGCGCGCGCGAGCGTTCTGTCGGGCCGGTGCGTGAGATCGTCACCAGGCTCTGCATCCCCGCTCGCGGGCACACCGACGTCCGCTTCTCGGGCTCCGAGCTGGCTGACCGCGCGGGTGTCAACCTGCAAAAGGCCACACCGCGTGTGATCTCGTTGCGAGTCGACCGGTCGGCCGGCAACTGCACCAGATGACCTCGACCCCCGATCACACGGCCACATCGCCCGAGCTTCGGGACCAGACCGCGTCGGTCGGCCGCGGCGTCGCTTCACTGTCGCTCGGGCAGGCCGTCTTGATGCTGATGGGCGGCGCGCTGGCGCTGTTGATGACCCAGTTCTTCGGCAAAGACGACCGAACCGACGCGTTTTTCGCCGCGTACGGGTTCTACGGAGTGGCCGTCGCCTTCGCCCAGTCGCTGCGGCTGACGGCACTACCGAGGCTGATCGGACTCGACGGCGAGTCGCAGGCCTCACGGCTGCTCTCGGCGACGATCGTGATCGGAGGCCTGGCGGCTATTCCGATGATCGCGCTCGCCGGACCGCTGGGTGAGTTGATCGTCGACGGTGACCCGACCGGGCGCGCCGCGACCACGCTACGCGAGCTATGGCCGACGCTCGCCCTGCAACTGCTCGCCGGAATGTTCATCGCGATCCTCGTCGTCCGTCACGTCTACGTCGTCGTCGGCGCGCTGTTCGCGATCGCGAGCGCGATCAGCATCCTCGGATTCGTTCTGCTCGAGCCCGAACTCGGGCTCTCGGCCGTGACGGTCGGATTGGCGATGTCGGCGTTGCTGCTGGCCGTCGGACTCGGGGCTGCCCTGCTTCGGTCAGGCTGGCGGTTCGACTGGACCACGCTGCCGCACCCACGGCGGATCATCGCCGACGGCCTCTGGCTGACGGTCGCCTCAGCCAGTGCGATCGTGCTTAACGCCGGTTACCTGATCTGCGTCGCCGTCGCCTCCCGCGAGGGAACCGGGGTGGCGACCGACTACGCCTACGCGTTCTTCATAATTATTTTCCTGCTGGCGACGACCGCGATGCCGGCCGCGATGGTGCGAGCGCCGCGGCTGCTCAACCGCAAGGGCGACGCCGGGTTGACCCCCGAAGACGTGATCGCCGACCTGCGCCAGACGCTCGTGATGCTGATTCCGGCGATCGGCGTGATCGCGGTCGCCGGCGTCAGCGGCATCGACATGCTGGTCGGATCGTTCTTCTCGCGCGAGGATTCCGAGCTGATCGTCGAGCTCGTGCTGGCGCTGGGACCTTGGCTGTTCGCCTCGGCGGCCGGCGTGATGGTCGTGCTGGAAATGCTCAATCGCGGTCTGGCGCGGCGGCTTTCGGCGATTGCTCTGGTGCATGTGCTGGCGCTGCTCGCCTGCTCTGTCGTCGGCGTGACGCTGCTGGGCGCCATCGGCGTGGCGATCGGGCAATCGGTCGCGATGGTCGTCGCGACGCTGATCCAGCTGCGGATCACGTTCGCCGATCGCTTCGCCGGCGTCGTCGCGTCGCTGCTGCGCGAGGCGGCGATCGCGTCGGCCGTCTTCGCCGTCGCCTTCGGCGCGGCGAGTGTGCTTGTGCTCGCCCTGTCGGGCGGATTAGCGGCCGCCGGCGGCGCGTCCGCGGCCGGGTTGGCGGTCTTCGCGCTGCTCGCCCGGATCGCCTACGGCCGTGAGATACACGCGCTGTTGGCCCTGGCCGCGAGCTTTCGCGGCGGTGCGCGATAGCCACGCCGGCGCGGCCGCGCCGGGCGCCGAACAAGGCGCGGTCGCCGGGCCGAGCCGGGCTAGACTGAAGCGCGCCTTGGCCAACCAGACCACATTGAACGATCCGTTCGCCGCGAAGCGGGACCAGCTACGCGCTGAAATCCACAGCCTGGTGGCCCGGCACTTCGAGTTGCTGCCCGATCCGCCGGCCGACGAGTGCCCGCTGTCAATGCCGCTCTACGGAGCCCAGGAGGTCGGCGGCGCGATCGATTCGCTGCTTGAGCAGCGCGTCACGATGGGCGAGAAGGTGCGTGCCTTCGAGCGGCAGTTCGCCGAGTTCATGGGCTCGAAGTTCGCGGTGATGGTCAACAGCGGCTCCTCGGCCAACCTGCTCGCGCTCTCGGTGCTCTGCGAGCGAGCGGTCGAGAACGGCCTGCGCCCCGGCGACGAGGTGATCGTTCCGGCGGTCACTTGGTCCACGACGATCGCGCCGATCCTGCAGCTCGGATGCATCCCGGTGCTCGTCGACATCGACGAGGAGACGCTGAACATGCGCCCCGAGTCGGTCGAGGCTGCACTGACCGAGCGCACGCGAGCGATCATGCCGGTCCACCTGCTCGGCAACCCGGTCGACATGGCGCCGCTGATGGAGATCGCCGACCGCCACGACATGTGGGTGATCGAGGACACCTGTGAGTCGCTCGGCAGCGAGATCGCCGGAAAAAAGGTCGGATCCTTCGGCCACTTTGGCACATTCAGCTTTTACTTCTCTCACCACATCACCACGATCGAGGGCGGGATGGTCGTAACCGACGATCAGCAGCTCGTCGACCTCGCGCGCTCGTTGCGCGCCCACGGGTGGTCGCGCGACATGTCCACCCGGGCCGAGCTGGAGGCGCAGAACCCGCACATCGATCCATACTTCCTGTTCGTCAACGTCGGCTACAACTTACGGCCGACCGAGCTACAGGCGGCCTTCGGCCAGGTCCAGCTTGACCGGCTCGACGAGTTCAATGAGTCGCGCCGCCATAACGCCCGCGTCCTAGCCGAAGCGCTGGCCGGTTACAGCGACCGCATGCGCCTGGTCTCCGAGCAGGAAGGCGGCCGCAGCACCTGGTTCGGCTTCTCGGTGATCACCGAGGACGCCGCGACCCGCGCCGCGCTGCGCGACCACCTCGAGGCACGCAATATCGCCACGCGCCCGATCGTCGCGGGCAACCTCGCGGTGCAGCCGGCCTTCCGTGACAACCCTCACCGCGTCGTCGGGGATCTCGCGACCGCGACGTCGATCGGTGAGCGCGGGCTGTTCATCGGCAACCACCCAAACCTTACGGCCGACCACCTGCGGCACATCGTCACGGCCTTCGACGACTTCTTCGGTTAAGTGCCTATCCCGGCAGGGACTGAGCCGAAGCGACTCCGCGTATGAACAGCGGACGTCCCGCCCGCACCGGCCGGACCGGACCGGTGATCTGGTGCCACAGTCATTTCCTGCTGCCGACCGGCGGCACGAAGTACGTCTACGAGGTGGTGCGCAGGATCAAGCGCGACCGGCCGATCGAGGTCGTCGTCGAACGCGCGTCCGAGTACTGGCGCGAGCGCTACACGCAGGCCGGCGTGCCACTGCACGAGATCTCCGGCCTGACCTCGACGAGCAAGCGCTACTGGCTGGAGTTTCCCCGGCAGCTGCGCCACGCGGGGTCGGAGGTCGCGCGGCTCGCCGACGAACTCGACGCCGGCCACCTCGCGTCGAGCTTCTTTCCGTTCAACCGGGTCTGCGGCGAAGTCGCGTCCAAGCGCGGGCTGCGCCACACCCACCTCTGCTTCGAGCCGTTTCCGTTCTTTCACGACCGTGAGGTCCAAGGGATGTACCCACCGGCGCAGCGCACACTGATGCGCGCGCTCGGCGCGCTCTACGGCCGGATCGACCGCGCCGGCGTGCGCTCAGCCGACGAACTGCTGACGCTCAACGAGATCACACGTGACGCGATCGAGCGGACCTACGGCCGCACCGACGCCGTCCCGGTCTACACCGGTATCGACCACGATCACTTCCGCCCCTTCTCTGACGCGGAGCTTACCGACCTGCGCGAACGGCACGGCAGCGGGGTGTTCGCCGTCCACTCGACCGACTTCTCGCCGATCAAGCGCACAGACCTTGCGCTCGAGGCATTCGCGGTCGCGGCGCGATCGGTCGACGCGAAACTGTTGATCACCAGCACGATCGACGACCCGAGTTCGCTCGGCGCGCTGATCAAGCGCGCCGGCGAGCTCGGTGTCGCCGACCGCATCGAGTACCTCGGGTTCGTCGACTACGACGACCTGCCGCGCTACTACGCGCTGGCGAGCGTTCTGGTGCAAACGGGCACCTCGGTCAACTCCGGCGCGACATCGATGTCGCTGCCGGTGAAGGAGGCGCTGGCATGCTCGACGGCCGTGATTCGCTCGCGCGCGACCGGCGAGGACGTCGAGGACGGCGTCAGCGGCTACCTGGTCGATCCGGCCGACAGCGAAGCTACGGGCGCCCGAATGGCCGAACTGCTGCGCGAGCCGGAACTCGCAACATCATTCGGGGCGGCCGGGCACGCGCGCATGCTTGAACTCTACAGCTGGGAGCATGTCGTGGCTGCCTTCCTGCGCGCGTTTGACGGTGTCGGCCCGGGCGACTCCGTATCGTCGGGACCGAGGTGAACGATCAAACGGCGAAACGCGCGCTGATCACCGGTGTCTCGGGGTTCGCCGGCCGACATCTGGCCGAGCTGCTGGTGCAAAACGGCTGGGCGGTCAGCGGCACGACGAACACGCGTAGCTGCGATGTCGCGGGCGTCACCTCGCACGCGCTGCAGATCGACGACGTCGCCGCGCTCGGCGCCTTGATCGGGTCGGTCGAACCGGACGTCGTTTTTCACCTCGCGGCGATCGTCGACACCGTGCGGACGCCGAGCATCATGGAGCTGCACCGCGTGAACACGATGGGCACCGTCGCCGTGACCGAGGCGATCGCCGAGAGCGGCTCGCGCGCGCGGCTGGTCTTCGCGAGTTCCTCGTTCGCCTACGGGCGCGTCGGCGAGAACTCGGCGGCGATCCCCGAGTCGACCGAGCTCCGGCCGGTCACCGCGTACGGTGCGAGCAAGGCCGCCGCCGAGCAGATCGTCTGGCAGCACGCGCGGCTGCGCGATGCCGACGTCGTCGTGACGCGCGCCTTTCAACACACGGGACCGGGACACACCGGCGCCTACGCGCTGGCCGACTGGGGCCGGCAGCTCGCCGAAATCGAGCAGCGCGGCGAACACGGCGCGATCGCGACCGGCAACCTCGCCGTCGAACGTGACTATCTGGACGTGCGCGATGTCGCGGCCGCCTACCTCGCCGTCGCCGAGCGCGGCCACCGTGGCGGGACCTACAACGTCTGCAGCGGGGAGCCGCTGGCAATGGAGGTTCTACTGCGCGGCCTGATCGCAAGCTTCGGGATCGAGGTCGAAATCGAGACCGACGCCCGACGCCTGCGTAAGGTCGATCAGCCGGTCTTCGCCGGCGATCCGCGCAGGCTGTCGAACGACACCGGATGGCGGCGGCGAGTCACGCTCGAAGATACGCTCGACGCGCTTGCGTCGTACTGGCGCGCCCGGACTTGAATTGCACGTTCTACGACGAACGTCCATCTTGCTTGCACCCCGGGCCGGGCCGGTCTACGTTGATCGTGAAGTTGATTCGGGCAACGATCTCTAGGCGGCGTGCCGCCAGGGAGTTAACCCCGAACCAACCTCGCTAGACCCTGATCGGGTCAATCGCGAACTTCCGGCACCCGTTCTCTGAGCTGCTCGGGAGCTGGATCGCAATCCTCGACTGCGGAGGCCGAGGATTGCGGGAAGAGCCGGCTATACGCCGGCTCTTTCTATTGGCGGCATGGCGCGTCAGCGGCCTGCGGTGATGCGAGTGTCGCCTTCGCGGATGTTGCCGTCGCGCCCGACGTAGCCCCCGTGAGCGCCGACGATTACATAGACGGCATCGGTGTCGCCGACGTTTTTGAGCGATCGGTGGGTTTGAGCGTCGACCCGCAGCACGCCCCCCGGCCCGAGCGTGACGGTGTGCTCGTCGTTTTCGCCGAGCGTCCAGCGAACAAGGCCCTGATGCACGAAGTAGACCTCCTCCTGGCGATCGTGCCAGTGCGCGCCGGTCTCGATCCCAGGGGGCATAACAATCGCATTAATACCCAGCTCCTTAACGCCGAGCGCCGTGCGGATCTTGCGAAATCCAGGACCATCGCCGATGTCGCCCAAACTGGCCGCCGCGTAGCCCTCGCCAACGATGACTCCTGCGTTCTGATCGCTCACTTCAAATCTCCCTGCCGTTATTGATACCCGACCACAACCGCCCACACTACCCGGCCGGTCGCTCACGTCGCATCTCGACTGCGACAATACGGGCGAGCCGCCGCCAATGACCGACCAGCGAATAGACAGGGCCGAGACGGCCGGCGCGAGTGCCTCTGATTTAAGAAACGCGACCGTCCTCTCGATCGGGCACGGCATCGTGATGGCGCTCGGCGGTGTGCTTGCCCTGCTGATCGCCCACGTCTTTGGCAAGAGCGACGAAACCGACGCGCTGTTTACGGCCTACGGGGTGTACGGGATCGCCGTAATATTCGGACAAACGCTTCGACTTACGGCGATCCCGCGGATCGTCGGGGAGCGGGACTGGGAGGTTACCGACCGGCTGGTGGCGGCGATTCTGGTGATCGCCGTGCTGGCGGCGTTGCCGATGATCGTGTTCGCCGGTCCGCTCGGCGCTGTGCTTGCGCCAAACGACCCAGGAAACGTGGCGGCGGATTCGTTGCGGCTGTTGTGGCCGGCGGTCGCCGCCCAGCTCGTGATCGGTTTGCTCGCGGCCGTCCTCGTCGCACACGGCCGCTTCGGCGTTATCGGGGGGGGATACGCGATTTCAGGTGTGGTGTCGATAGCCGCTTTTCTGTCCCTGTACAACTCGATCGGCATCAAAGCGATCCCAGTCGCGCTCGACATCAGCGGTCTGTCGGTGGTGGCGATGTTCTCAGTGTCGCTCGTGCGCGCCGGCTGGCGACCGCGAATCCACGACTACCTAGAGATCCGCGCGATCGCCGGTGACACCGTCGAGCTCGCGTACGCGTCCGCGAGCTTGGTCGCGAACAATCTCGGCTACGTGATCAGCCTCGCGATCGCGGCGCGCCTCGGCGCCGGCGAGGCGACGATCTACGCCTACGCGTATTTCAGTGCGGCTTTGCTCGTCGCTGTGACGGCCGTTTCGGCGGCGATGGCACGCGCGCCCGGCATGCTCGAACACGGAGATCCCGCCGGGATGGCGGCCGAAAGTGCGAAGTCGGGCTACATATTCACGCTCGTGGTGCTCGCACCGGTATTCGCGCTCGCCGCCGTGATCGGGCCGACGGTCCTGGACTTCCTGCTCGGGCCCGAGTTCACCGGCGGCAACGCTGACGAGCTGATCGCCACACTGTTCTCGCTCAGTGGCTGGGTGCTCGCCTCGGCCGCCGGAGTGTTCGCGGTGGTGCATCTATTGAACGAACGGCGCTTCGGCGCCTTGGCATTGATCGCCGTCGCCCAGACCGCGATCCTGCCGGCGATGGCGATCGCCGGCCGCGAGATCGGCATCGAAGGAGTCGCCGCCGCGCAGTCGCTGTCTCTGGTCGCCGCAGCGATCGCGCAGGTACGTGTGGGATTCGGTGTTGAGGCTCCGCGGGTGCTGATGACAATGCTGAACGCGACTCTGCGAGCGGCGATCGTCACGGGGATTGCGATCACGCCCGGGGTCTTGATCGTCCGCGCGGCCGGTGATGGCATCGCGGCGCTCGCAGGAGCCGGCGCGGTCACGTTGATCCTGGGGATCGGCCTGACGCGACTGGCCTGGCCCGATCAGACTCGCGTACTGACCAACGCGGCCACGGCCGTGCTTGGGCGCGGGCGGAGAAACGTGAGCCCGATCGCCTGAGCCGCCCTCCGGTGGTGTCACTTCGCTGCCGTTGCCGGCGTCTTATTGCGATCGGTCCAGCGAACCCCCGGGATGAGTCGACCCTCGCGGAGGACCTGTTGCACCGGCTGACCCCTGATGTCGCCGCGGCGGAATTTGTGGCATTTCCAGAGAACCCAGCCGTTGGTCGTGAGCAAGCGCGTCCACCCGCCGGCGCAGACGTTGAACACTCGCGGATTCGTCACAACGATCACAAGCTCCGGGCGACTACGGCTGAGTAGGTACGACGCGCCGCCGTCGCAGTCGCCGGCCCGCGGACGCGGACGTAGCTGTACGAGCTCGGAAAACGCGTCGGCCGGCTCCTGGTCCATGCCGGCCATGTAGGTCGGGCATCGCCACGGGTCGAGCTCTGCCAGGGCACTGACTCCTCTGGCGGCGTCGCGATCTTGAAACGCACCCAGGTCCACAAAGTGACGCGCCGCGCTTACGTTGTTGATGCTGGCCAACGCCAGCGCCACGACTCCCAGCGCCATCACCCCGGGCCACATTCGGGCGGCAAGGATGATCATCGCCACGCCACCGAACACAAGGGTCGGCACGTAGTAGCGCGACTGCGCGATGCCGGCGAGACCCTGAAACGCCAATGCCGTAACGGCGAGCAACAACAATCCGATAGCCAGCCACGGAACCCGCCTGGTCTTCAAGACGTAAAGGAGCAGCAGCGGCGGTGCGAACCACAACAGGCGGTGCCAGAACGACGTGCCGAGAGTCGTGTCCATCGCACTGAGTTGCGCGTCGAGGGCTCCTCGCAGCTGTGCGAACAGTCCGTTCGTGCTCTGCGCTATCGCGCCGCCATAGACGGAAGTCCCGGAGTCGGCGATGCGCTTGACCTCGACGAGCATGTGCAGCACCGGGACGGTCATCGCGGCGAACACCACCTGAGCGGCCCGCTGCTTGATCAGCGCAGACCGGATGACGCCCTGTTCGCGCCATCGCCCGTTGAGATGGAGATAGAGGAAGGGAAGCAGCACGAGGAAACACACCGACGCCTCCTTCGAGTAGACGCCGAACAGCCATGCTGCGTATCCACCGGCGAGCACGGCGATCACCCGGCCGCGGCGGTCCCGCCAAGCGCCACCGAGCAGCATCCTCATGCCCGACAACAACAGCAGCGCCCCGAGCGTCATACCCCAGACCAGCGACAATTCGACCGGGCCGAAACGGTAGAAGTCCCCGGCGACGAACGGAGTCGCGACGATCGCGACCAGTAGCAGCGCGGCCAGCGAAACGACTGCCAGGCGGTCGATGCTCGTGCGCAGACTATCCCGTAGAACGACCAGCGGGACGAGAAACGCCGACAGCCCGAAGGCACTGATGCGAAGCAAGTTCCACGCGTTGGGGCCGATCATCGAGCCGGGGGCTCCAAATGTGTGCCATTGAAGCCAGTTCCAGATCGCGATGTATGCAGGGCGATACCGGCGCGGGTCGGCGACCGCCTCTGGGTCGTACGACAGGTTGAGCAGGCCGTTTAGCGCCTTGCCCGATCCCGTGTACGCCGACCAATCGTCGATCACGGATGGGTGGCCGACCGAAAACCGCGGCCAGATGACAAGCAGCACGACCGACATCGCCAGCGTAAAACCGGCGATCGCGATGTTACGGAGCGAAGCTCCCCGTCTTGCCGTTTCCGTCATCGATGAGATGGCACGCGAATCAGAACCTACGCCTGGGAGGACTTGTTCGCGACGGCGATCATATTGATCATGTAACGGCCGAGAGGACCATGACCGAAGCGGTCGAGCCGGTCGTTGGCGCCGTACAGCGCCGGGTGAAGAAATGGAAGCGCGTTGAATCCGCGGAAATCCTCGATCGTGAGCCCATCGTCACGGAGCCAGTCCTGCAGCTCTCGCCAGCGGACCCAGTTCTCGACGCCCTGATAGGGCCGGATCCGGAGGCGGCTCGCCAGCTCGATCGACCAATGCCACACGTGGTTGGGAGTCGTCAGGATCAGCGTGCCGCCCGGGCGCAGCACGCGAGCGAGCTCGCCGACCGCCCGCCGCGGATCGAGGGTGTGCTCGATCACCTCGGTGTTGATCACCACATCGAACGACTGCGCCGCAAACGGAAGTCGCGTGACATCGCCGACGACTCGCGTGCTTTCGCACTTCTCGGCGACGCGCTCGAGCAGCGCCTCCCCGACGTCCATCGACGTAACCTCCGCGCCGCGCGAACACGCGCACTCGCTGAACAAGCCGGTGCCGCATCCGGCGTCGAGCAACGCACGACCGGTGAGGTCCACGCCGCCCAAAGCCTCATCGAAGACGAGCCGCAGGCGTTTCGACACCTCGTAGCGGTTCATCTTGTCGTCGAACTCCGACGCAAACCGCTCATAGAAGAGGGCGCGGTCGGGAAGATCGACGCCCCTGTTGTAGCCCGTCGCCATCTAACCCCTGAGTCTATAACGGAAAATGCGGCTCGATTCGGCGTTGCACCCAGCGAAGCATCTGTCGATCCCCCGTCTATAATCCCGCCGGTCCTGCATGTAACGGCCGACCGCGGAGGGGCACGATGAAAATCAGCGTCGTCGCGCCGCTTCAAAATGAGGAGGCTGCGCTTCCCCAGTTAATCGCGCGTTTGCGGCGGACGCTGGAGGCACTCCCGCACGAATGGGAGGTCATCCTGGTCGACGACGGCTCGTCCGATGGCACATGGCGTCTTCTCACCAACGAGGCCACAGCCGACGCGCGATTTCGCGGATTACGCCTGACACGGAACTTCGGGCATCAGCGCGCACTCTCGGCCGGACTCGATGTCGCCGACGGCGACGCGATCATTTCGATGGACGGCGATCTCCAGCATCCACCTGAGGTACTTCCGACGTTGATCGCCAAGTGCCTTGAGGGACACGACGTGGTCTACGCGATTCGTTCCGAAGACGACCGCGAGGGTTGGTTCAAGATCCACACCGCTCGCCTGTTCTACTGGCTGTTCAACCTGCTGACGCGACTGGACCTGCCGCCTGGGGCGGGTGACTTCCGCGTCACGTCGAGACGGGCGCTCGACGTGCTGCTGGCGATGCCGGAACGGTCGAGGTTCCTGCGCGGTATGACGCGCTGGACCGGCTTTGAGCAGTCGACCATCTACTACGACCGGGCGGACCGGCAGGGCGGCGCCTCGAAATACACGCTCGGCCGCATGGTGCGCTTCGCGGCCGATGCGATAGTCGCATTCTCCGCCTGGCCGCTGCGCATCGCGAGCATGTTCGGAATCTTCTTCTCGCTGATGGGCGGACTCTACCTAATATACGTACTGTACGTACGACTGTTCACGGACGACTCGCTCGCGGGGTGGACGTCGGTGGTCGTGGTGACGCTGATCCTCGGCGGCGTGCAACTCGCCTGCCTCGGAATAATCGGCCAGTACCTTGGGCGCATCTACGACGAGGTCAAGGGGCGCCCGGTGTTTCTGGTGCTCGAGGACACCGCCCTCACCGCGCGGCGGCCGGCCGGCGTGCCGGAGACCGATCCCACACGGTGTGCCTGAGCGGGTGGCCGTCGCTAGCCCCGAACGACCACGGCGCCGGCCTGCAACGCCGGAGCCCGACGGGTCCAACCCGGTCGAACGTCTGCTGTCGCGTAAGTACGTAACGCCGGTCTGCCTGGCCGCGATCTTCATTCTCGCCTGGCTCTACTACGCGACTCAGGCCTTGCAGTCGCGCAATTTCGTGATCATGACCGACGAGTTGCAGTACGTGAAGCTCGCGATCAACACCCTGAATTCGCCGGTCCCGGAACTGCACGGCGTCTCCATCGGCTCTTACAACCAGCTCTACCCGTGGCTGATCGCGCCACTCGCCGCGATCTTCGATTCGATGCCGGACCTCTACCTGGCGATTCATGTGCTCGACCCATTCTTGATGACGAGCGTGGTGATCCCTGTATTTCTGCTTGCGCGGTCGGCGGGCGCGTCACGCCTCGGCGCGCTGGTGGCGGCGGGGATATCGGTCGCGGGTCCATGGCTGGTCTTCTCGACGTTGATGATGACCGAGAACGTCGCGTATCCGGCATTCGTGCTGGTCATTTTCGCGTTTCATCGCACGCTCGCCAAACCGAGCCCGGGCAACGACCTGCTCGCGCTCGCGGCGATTCTGTTCGGGATCTTCGCGCGGACACAGTTCGTCGTACTCGCGGCCGTGCTGCCGGTCGCGGTGTTGCTGTATGGCGGTCTGGGCGCCGCCCGCGGCGGCGACCGGGAGTCGCAGCTCACCCTGTTCCGTGACGGAGTCGCCGACGCGATCCGCCACCACCGCACGCTCTTTCGAGCGCTGGGCGCCGGCGCCGTCGTGTTGCTGATCGTCGTGCTCGTCGCCAGCCCGTTCGGTATTTACGATGCGGCGTTCCGGCGACCGCTGCTGCCGAAGGGCGCCGTGTTCCTGGCGGGTCGCCATCTCGGAACGCTGGCCGTGGGATTCGGCTTGATCCCGATGGTCGCGGGCGTCGCGTTCGCGCTATCGACGCTGCGATCCCGGGAAGCCGGCGCGCGCCCGCGCGCGTTCGCCACACTGGCGGTCGTCGCCGTGGGGGCCGTGATGTACCAGGCCTCGGCGTTCAACATCAACTTCTCGGCCGGATGGATGAACGACCGCTACGTCTTTTACATCCTGCCTCTATTCGCGATCGGGCTCGTGCTCGCGGTCGAGGCCTGCAGGCCGTCGTTCGGCGAGGTCGCAGTCGCCGGGCTGCTCGTCGCAGCGGTCGTCTACGACGCGCATTTCGCCGGATATCCCGGCCGCGCCTGGGTGGGGGCGCCGTCCGCCGTGATCGACCCCGTCCTAAACGGGCGCCTGGCGCAGGTCGCCGGCACGAGCGCAGGGCCGATCAACGTCGTGATGACCGTCGCCACGCTGATCGCCGCCGCCTACGTTTACTGGTGCCGGACGGTCCGCAGCCGGTTGCTCGCACTGACCCTGCTCACCGCTCCCGTCTTCTTGTGGTGCCTGCTGACAACGCGGTACCTGTTCGACAAGCAGGAGCCGTTCAGTCGCCCGACGCTGACCGGAATCAAGGCGTCGCTGCATACGGCCAACGTTGGCTACAACAGCAACACAACCGTTCCCGCGGGACAGGCCCCGCCGCTGGACTGGGTGGACCGCAAGGTCCCTGAAGGGCCCGTCGGACTGCTGCCGTCGGAGGACATAGCGATCGAGGGCTGGTGGCAGGACGAGTTCTGGAACCGCCGCGTGGATCGTGTTCTGCGGTTTATCAATCCATCGCAGTCCCCGGCCTACCGCCAATCGGTATTTCAGAAACAGCTCGACACGCTGCACCATGACCGATTCCGGATCGATCTCGCCACCGGACGATTTGAAGGAATCCCCCGCGATCGCATGCCCGCACGAGTGGTCGTTTCGGCGAATGACGTGCGGTTTGGCTTTGCCAACGCGCGAACCCTGACCACACATAGCGATATTCGGGCCGGCTTGCCCACATCAAAGCGGCTGCTCGCTGTCGACACACCGTACCGCGCCCGGTGGGTGCTGACGAACACGCTCGATGACGGACACCTGCTCGTCGGGCGATCGCAGTTGCGAATCTTCCCGTCGCCGAGCCTCGCCGGCCGGATCGATGTCTCGCTTCGGCTCGAACGAGTCGAGACCTCACTCAAGCGTACGTCCTGGTACGCCCGGTTTCCTTCGTCAGCCGCCCGCGGCGAGATCACTCGTCGCGCGGCCCGCTCCACCGTCAGGGGAACTGTCTGCATGCCGTCGGCGGGACGGATCGGGGTCGTAAAGCTGCGCGCGGTTCCACGACCGAAGCCGCCGGACGCTCTTTATCTCAGCGGAGTCGCGGTTCGCAGCGTCTCGGTGCGAGCTACCAACCGCCCGTGCCAGTAACACAATCACGTGAATCGAGCGCCCCGACAGGGGGTTTTGGGAGCGTCTTCCGCTGCTAGCTTGCAGCCTATGTCACTCGACGACAGCACGGCGATCGCTCCGGTCAAGCCCACCGACGGCAACGCCGTCTGGGAACTGTCCAAGAGTCCGGTTGCGATTTCAGTCCGCGATGTCAGCAAGCGCTTCATGATTCCGCAGGAGCGAGTTCACACGCTCAAGCAACGTGTGATCCAGCCGCGCAGACGCAGGTTCGATCCACTTGATGCGCTGAAAGACATCGACTTCGACGTCCATGTCGGCGAGTTCTTTGGCATTGTCGGGCGCAACGGCAGCGGCAAGAGCACGCTGCTCAAGTGCATCGCTGGCATCTACAGGCCGCACCAGGGCGACATCGCCGTTCGCGGCAATCTCTCGACCTTCATCGAGCTCGGCGTCGGCTTTAACCCCGAACTGTCGGCGCGCGACAACGTCGTGCTCAACGCGACGCTGCTCGGACTCTCAACCGCCGAGGCAAACGAGAGGTTCGACGAGATCATCGCCTTCGCCGAACTCGAGGACTTTGTGGATTTGAAACTGAAGAACTTCTCGTCCGGTATGCATGTGCGCCTCGCCTTCAGCGTCGCCGTGCACGTCGAATCCGACGTCCTGCTGATCGACGAGGTGCTTGCCGTCGGCGACGCGGCCTTTCAGCAGAAATGCTTCGACACCTTTGAGCGCTTCCTCGAGGAGGGACGGACGGTCGTCTTCGTCACTCACGACATGGCGTTGGTCGAGCGGTTCTGCACCCGCGCGCTGATGCTCGATCGCGGTGGCATCGCCTGCTTCGGTCACCCGTCGAAGGTCGCCCGCGAGTACATGCGTGTCAACTTCGACAAGATCGTCCATGACGACGAGGATCGACCCAGCACACGCATCGGCGACGGAGCCGCCGAGATCGTCGACTGCTGGTTTGAGGACCGGCACGGAGCGCGCACAACCCGCCTGCGCCAGGGCGAACCGGCGGGGTTCAAGGCCACAATCCGCTTCCACGAGCCGATGGCACAACCGATCCTCGGCGTGATCTTCAAAGACCACAAGCGCAACCCGATCTTTATGACCAACACCGTGCTCGACGGCATCAAAACCGGCAACTTCGCCGGCGGCGACGAGATCACCTACGAGGTGACGTTCGACAATTTCTTCGAGGACGGACACTACCTGGCCTCGCCGATGGTCGCACACGCAGACGGTGTCAACGTGGCCGACCTGCGCGACGACATGATCGCGCTTCTGGTCACGGGACGGCGGAACGCCGGCGGCCGCGCAAACTTTCCCCACGAAAGCAAGGTCTTGAGGTGACTCGGCTCAATTCGCTGACGATCTCCGACGACGACATGAACCGGCGCGTCGCCAGCGACGAAGCACGCTCCGACGATGCCCTCGTGGTCGTCACCTCGACGGCTTTTCCGGGCCCGGGCCAGTGGCGCCACTTCTGGGATCTGACGATAACGCTCGCGCGCAACGAGCTGAAACAGCGATACTTCGGGTCGGCACTGGGCTACCTATGGTCGCTCGCCAGGCCGATGATGCTGTTCAGCGTTCTTTACTTCGTGTTCACGCACATCATCATGCGCGCCGACATCCCGCACTACGGGGTCTACTTACTACTGTCGCTGGTGCTCTGGACGTATTTTGCCGAGACGACGGCGCTCGGAGTCGAAAGTCTCGTACACCGCGAGAGCATCATGCGTAAGATCAACTTTCCGCGCATTGCCATACCGGTTTCGCTCGCGCTGACGACCGGCTTTCAGCTTCTGCTCAACCTGCTTGTGGTCGTCGGATTCATGCTCGTAACCGGTGTTATGCCGGCTTGGACGTGGCTGCCGGCGGTGCTGCTGATCCTGCTGTTCCTTGCGTTTACGATCGGCGTCGCGATGCTGTTGTCGACCCTCTATGTCAAGTTTCGCGACGTCGAGCCGGTTTGGCAGGTCACGACCCAAATGCTGTTCTGGGGGTCGCCGGTGATCTACATCGCGCTGTTTCCGCCCGAGTCGATTCGCGGGATCATGGCCGCGAGCCCGATCTCGGCGACATTCACGCAGCTACGGCGATGGGTGATCGACGGCTCGGCTCCCAGTGCCGCCGATGTTCTCGGTGGGCCGGTCTATCTGCTGATCCCGTTGGCTATTGCGGTGTTCACCTTCGTGCTCGGTGTCGCCGTGTTCGCGCGGGAAGCCCCACGCGTAGCCGAAGACCTCTGACCGTGCGGGAACGCATATCGACGATCTGGCGTCTCCGCACGACTAAGCGGTTCGAGGCCGCTGCCGTCGGGTCGATCGTGCTCGCTTCGTCGATCTACGGGATCTGGCGTGTCTCAGCGGTCCAAGAGTGGGGCGTAATGACCGACGAGCTCTTCTACCTGAAGCTCGCACAGGGGATCGCCGACGGCTGGCCGGCGCTACGCGGCGACCGCGTAGCGCCGCACGGGATCCTTTACCCCCTACTGATCGCGCCGCTGGTCGGAAGCTTCGGCGCGGCGTCATCGTTCACCGCAATCCACTACTTGAACGTTTTCCTCCTAGCCAGCGCGGCGGTGCCGGCCTATCTGTTGGCGCGCGCGGTGACGAAGCGGCCACCGCTCGGTTTGATCGTCGCTGCCGGCACCGTCTGCGTCCCGTATCTCGCCGCCGCCTCGAAGTTCACGACCGAGCCTCTCGCATACCCGATGTTCACCTGGGCGGTACTGGCGATCGTAACGGCCGTCGCGCATCCCAGTCGCAGGGCTGAATTGCTGGCGCTATCGGCGATTACGCTCGCCTACCTGACGCGCACGCAGTTTATTTATCTGTTTGTGCTGCTGCCGGTGATCGGCGTTGCGCACGGCGCGCTCTACCGGCCGCGGTCGATCCGCGCAGGCGTCCTCGACGGGATCGGCCGGCATCGGATATCGGTGAGCGCGGCGGGACTGGTCGCGGCTGTGCTGGTGGTCGCACCGACGCTCCTGCTAGGCAATTACGCGGTTACGGCGTCGGGCGGGACCGGCGGTCTGCTGCCAGACGGGGTCATTCATTCGTCGGTCGTGCATGCCGGAACGCTGGCGCTTCAGCTGGGAGGCCTGACCGTACCGCTCGCGCTGGCTTTCGCGGTCGCGACACTTCTGCAGCCCGGCGTTCGCGAGCGGCACTGTTTCGCGATCACCCTTCTTGCCGTCGGAGCAACCTCGATATACGTCGCCGCGGCATTCGACACCCGCTTCGTCGGCGCGCTCAGCGGCATCGAGCCGTCCGAGATCGTCCGCGAGCGATATCTCATTTATCTTGTGCCGATCGCGCTGACCGGGGCGGCGGCCTTTTTCGCCGACGCCGCGCGGTGGCGATGGCGGGCGGCGAGCGGCGCAGCCGTGGCCGGCGCACTGACGGCGCTTACGATCGAATCGGCGAGCGTACGAACTGACGCGCTGATCCCGTCGTTCGACTCGCCGGGACGGATCTTCAACATCGTGATCGTTGGGCGAGTTGCTCAACTTCGCGATATCAGCGGAATCGACCGGTTGCAACCCGGGGCGCTTGCGATGGCTCTGACAATCGCCGGACTCGGCGTAATCGCGGTCGCAATCTGGCGCGGTCACGACCGGCTTGCCACATATGCGGTGCTCGGTCTCGTTTTTTCGTACCTCGTGGCGGAGACTTGGTACGTCGTCCCACGCGTGTACTACGAGCAAAACACGCTCAGTTTTTATCTCGGTCCGCGTACCGCTGAACAGCGCACTTGGATCGACCGCTCGGTCGGCGACCGGTCCGTCGGGATGCTCGCCAGCACCGTGACGGCTCGCGGAACCACGCCGTATCTGTCGCCGTACCTCAACGGCGCCCTCTGGTGGGACGCCGAATTCTGGAACAGCCGTGTCGACACCTACTACATACAGGCCGGCTTGGATCTGACCTTGCCACCATACCGCCGCGCCACGGTCGACCGTGCCGCCGGGTCGATTGCCTCGGCGGGACAACGCACCGACTACCTCGTAGTCACACAGAAGAACCCATCGTTTCAGATCGCCGGCGAACCCGAGCGGCGCCAAGGGGATCTCGCGTTATATCGCGTCGATTGGCCGGTCCGGTTGACCTGGGCCAGCGCCGACGTCTTCCCCGACGGATGGACCAATTCCACCAGCGACGCCGACCCGCGGCTCGACTTGTTTGGCCCGCGCGGCACAAGATTAGATGTCTCGGTGCTGCTGTCCAACGGCCCAACCGTCGACGACAAGCCGCGCGTCGTCGAGATCTCACTACCGGGCGCCGCGACAAGACGAGTAAGAGTCGATGCGGCGACCGCGGTGCGCGTCGTTACGTGCAAGCCGTCTGACCGCCCGCTCCCGATCGGACTGCGCTCGCCGGGCACGGTCGACGGCGCTCGCCGCATCGGAGTGCGGATTGCGTCGGTCACGGTGACCGCACGCCGCTCCTGCGAGCCGAAGGCCGGGCGATGAAAGCCACATCGGTCACGGTCGCCATCCCGGTGCTAAACGGCGGCGAGTCGCTCGAGGAGGTGTTCGAAGCGGTCGCCGCCCAGCGCAACGACCATCGGGTCGAGATCGAACTGCTGGTCATCGACTCGGGGTCCACCGACGGTTCGGTCGAACTTGCGCGACGCTACGGCGCCCGGGTTATCGAGATCGACAAGTCTGAATTTTCGCACGGCGGCACTCGCAATCGTGCCGTCGCGGCCGCGAAGGGCGATGTCGTCGCATTCCTGACCCAGGACGCGACGCCGGCCAGCGATCGGTGGCTCGACGCGATCGTCGAGGGCTTTTCGCAGGCCGACGACGTCGCGCTCGTCTTCGGCCCGCAGATCGCGCGACCCCAGCACAGCCACATGGTTCGTCGCGAAGTCAAGGATCACTTTCAGACCTGGGTCCGCGAGGGCCGCGAGGGAGAAATCGTCGTCCAGCGAATCCAGCCGGGTCCTGACGGCTGGGCCGCCTACGTCGCCAACCCCGGCGTGATCCAGTTCTTCTCCGACGTAAACGGGGCTATCGCGCGCTGGGCGTGGGAGGCGCACCCGTACCGTGAGGTTCCGTACGCCGAAGATCAGCTGATCGGTCGCGAGATTGTCGAGGCCGGGCTCGCCAAGGTGTTCCACCCGGCCGCGGCCGTCATCCATTCGCACGACTATTCGCCGGTGAAGTTCCTCAAGCGCTACTTCGACGAGTACCGAGGACTGCGGGAGGTGATGGGCCACGTTGAGCCGAGCAATCCGCGGCACGTCGCGCGTACGGTGATCGGGATGACTAGGCAGGACCGAGTTTTTCTGCGCGCCGAGGGACGCCGCGGCCTCGACCTGAACATCGCGTCGCTGCGGTCGGCACGCCACTACCTCATTCGGATGATCGGGTCCGGCCTAGGTAGCCGTGCGGATCGCTTACCTCGCTGGCTATGCGCCCGGCTTTCGCTGGAGGGGCGCGGAGAGTTCACCAGTGCGGCAGTACCCCCTGACCTACTGCGGAACCCGTCTCCGAAGCCGATCGCGCGGGCCTCCACGACAGACGCCCACTGAAGACAGCCGTTGATATGGTGCCGCCCGTGGGAAAAACTCAGACCGACCATGCGCCGGGGGCCGCGGCTGAGTCCGGCGCGCACGCCGACCCGTGGGCGGCGCACGGTGAGTCTGACTCCGCGGTCGTCATCGCCGAACGGGCCGCTTTCTGGGCGCTCGCGGCCGAGCTGTCAGCTGAAAGGCAGGTGCTGGTCGTCGGCGAGGCCGACACGAGGATCTTCGACGACGCCTCCGGAATCCGGGTCACGGACATGTCGTCGGCCGGCGGCGCGGCGACGGGCGCGTTCGATGTCGTGGCCGTCGACATCGAACGCGCCGATGAAGCGGCGATTGCGTTGGTCGAATCGCTCCCCAGCCTCGCAGACCAAGGCATAGCGGTGATCCGCCTGCCAAATCGTCCCGACTGCCTAGATCTGTACGAGCAAATCGTAGCTAGCTTCCCCAATCGACGGGTGTTTCGACAGCACAACTGGGTCGCGTCGGCCATACTCGACGACCGGCTGTTCGCGGGCGGCGACGCGGCCGCGGCATTCGTGTCGAGTTCCCGCAAGCTCGCCGGCGCCGCGATCGACACCGCGCTCTACACGATCGTCGTCGCCGGAGCCGGCGCGCTGCCCGACATTGCCCCGCAGGTAGTCCTTACCCGCAGCCTCGACCTCCGCGAGATGCTTGACCGCGAGACGGCCGCCTACGCGCGTGCCCGCGCCGCCGAGATCGAGGCCCAGCTCGCGCGCGACTCGCAGCTGGATCGCATCCGCGAGCTCGAGGCAAAGACGGCCTGGCTCCAGACCTTGGAACTCGACCTTCAGAACGAAGTCGAGCGACGCGGCTGGACGATGAGACTGGTCAAAACATGGGTGATCGTCGTCAGGGTGACACGGCGGATCAACCAGCTTCTTCATCGCTGAGCAAGCTCGCATGCCGCGCGTGATCTCAGTAGTCATCCCCGTTCTCAACGGCGAGCGGTATCTCGAGGAGGTGCTGGAATCGGTGACGACGCAGGAGGTGGATGCCGAGGTAGAGGTCCTCGTGATCGACTCGGGCTCGACCGACCGCTCGCTCGAGATTGTTCGAGCATTCCCACAGGTCGAGTTGCTCGAGATCGCTCCGACCGACTTTGGCCACGGACGCACGCGCAACCTCGGCGTGCAGCGCACGACCGGCGAACTGATCGCGTTTCTGACCCAAGACGCGACCCCGGCCGACAGCCGATGGCTATCGGCTTTCGTCGAGGCCTTCGGCATGGGGCCGAAGATCGGTGCCGCCTATGGCCCGCACATACCGCGCCATGGCGGCAACCCGCTGATGGCGCGCATGCTGATCGAACACTTCCGAAAGATGTCGCCCGACGGGAGTCCCGTGGTCCAGAATCAGGGCGACGACCCGTACCTATCCAACAGCAACTCCTGCATCGCGCGCGCCGCCTGGGAGCAAACGCCGTTTCGCGACATCCCCTACGCCGAGGATCAGGCCTTCGGCCATGACGTTCTCGCCCACGGCTGGAGCAAGGTCTTCACGCCGGCCGCGGCCGCGCTGCACTCACACGACTACGGCATGGTTGAGAGCTTCAAGCGATACTTCGACGAGTACCGCGGACTCAACGACAGCGTCGGAGAGCGGACCAACGCATCCGCCAACAAGGCCGTCGCGATTATGCGCGACGCAGTCGCCAAAGACGTCGAGTTTTTGACCTCCAGCGGCGAATCGCCAATTTCGAAGGCTGTTTGGGCGGCAAAGAGCGTCGTCTTTCACAGCGGCCGCATCATCTTCGGTGGTCTGGGCGCGCGCGCCGACCGCGTCCCGCCGCAACTGCGCGCGGCCCTCTCGTTCGAGCGTCGCTCCGACGGCATCGCCCGGCATATTCGATCGCGTGCCGATGAGTACGCCTATCGATTCGTCGGCGAGGTCGAACGTGACGGGGTCGTGCCGCTGACGCCGGCGGCGCCGCATGACGGTGATCGTCCGATGCACGTCGCCTGGATCGTGCCGCCCTTCACCGTCGGCAGCGGAGGACACACCACAATCTTCCGTATGGTCGCGGCGCTCGAGCAGCGCGGGCACAGCTGCTCGATCTGGATCCATGACCCGCACCGCCACGAAGTGCACGGCGGAGCGGCGGCTCGCCAGCGCGTGCTCGACAACTTCATGCAGCTGGAGGCCAGCTTCCACCTCGGCTTTCGCCACTGGTCGGGCGCCGATGTCGCGGTCGCGACCGGATGGGACACCGTCTACCCGCTGCTCCGCCTGGAGCAGTGCAAGGCACGGGCATACTTCGTCCAGGATCACGAGCCGGAGTTCTACGCGACGTCCGCCGAGCGGATCTTCGCCGAGCGCAGTTACGGCTACGGGCTGCACTGCATCACCGCGAGTCCCTGGCTGGGCGAGGTCATCAGCGAACGCTACGGCGCGCGCGCGACACCGTTTCTGCTTGGCGTCAACACACAGGAGTACGGACCGCTCGACTGCCCGCGCCGCAGCGACACAGTGGCCTTTTACGCGCGCCACTTCACTCCCCGCCGCGGAGTCGAGCTGGGAATGCTCGCACTGCAGCAGGTAAAAGAGCGTCGTCCGGAGACGCGCATCGTGCTGTACGGTGCGAACGTCGAAACGTTCTCACCGTTCCAGCACGAGCACCTCGGCGTCATATCCCACGAACGGCTGCGCCGCCTCTACGCCGAGTCGACGGTCGGCCTGAGCCTTTCGCTGACCAACTATTCGCTGATCCCGTGCGAGATGCTCGCCTGTGGGCTGCCGGTCGTCGAATTGCGCGGACGCGCCTGCGAAAGCGTCTTCGGCACCGACGGCTCGATCGTCGAGCTCGCGGACGACCATCCAACCGACATCGCCGACACGATCTGCGCACTGCTTGACGACCGCGCTCGGCGCGAGCAGCTCTCGGCCAACGGTCTGGCGTTCGCCTCGAGATGCACATGGGATGCGGTCGCCGACACGGTCGAGCGCGCCCTGGCGGAAACGCTGGCCGAGCGAGTAAGACCGGCCGAGCAGCCGGCCGGTGAATGGCGAGCCGGTTCACTGGTCTAGCCTCGGTCCCGCGCGGACCCTCTGCGGACCGGCGGCGCTCAGCATGAATTCCTTGGCCACATCCAAACCAGACGCCGGCACCGCCGCAACGCCTTTCTGGCCGCAGCTGCGCTGGGTCCGCGCAACGCTGCTCCTGGCAATGGCCTTCGCGGCGCTCCAGGGGGTGCTCGTCGCTAGCAGTGTTCCACCCTGGTGGGGACCCGACGAGGACTACCACTGGGGCTACGCCAGCTACATCGACGAGCGCGGATCCCTACCCAACCCGCGCAAGCCCTTTTACTCGAAGGAGTGGAACAAGGCGATAGTCGCGATGAACTTCAATCAGTTCGGGCAGACCCCCGGCACGACCCTGACCGGCGATCCGCACCGCGTGACCGGCCTGATGGACCGGCTGCCGGCCTCTGCACGCCAGCCGACAGGCGAACCGACCCGGCCGGTGATGCACGCCCCGCTCTTCCATTCGCTCGTGGCGGTGGCGGTCAAGCCGTTTGCGGGAAGCTCCGTGTTTACCCGGCTCTGGATCGGGCGACTCGTCAACGCGTTCTTCGCGGCGCTGGCGGTATTCGCGGCGTGGCTGTTGGCGTCGAGCATCTTCTCCAGAGCCGGGCCGCGGTTGTTCGTCGCCGGCCTGACCGCGGTCCAGCCGATGATCGCCTACGCCTCCGGCACACTGACCAACGACATGCCGATGATCGCGTTTTTCACGGTCTCACTGGCCGCGATGTCGATGATGCTTCGTGGCGCGCCCAGCCCGCGTCAAGGCAGGTTTCTCGGCTTAGCCATCGGCTTGGCGATGCTCGCCAAGGCGACGGCGATTTTCCTAGTTCCATTCGCCCTCGCCATCTACGCGTGGCAGTGGCGCGCCCACCCGACGATGCGCAAGCAGTTACGGTCGAGCTTACTGTCAGCAGCCGCGATTGCGGGTGTCATCGCCGGTTGGTTCTACGTTTACATGATCGTGAAGTACCAAACGCTGCTGGGCAACCTCGGGCCGCTAAACAACGATGTGCCGGCCGCGCCGCAGTCGATCGTTCAGCTGCCCAAGCTGGCTTTCACCTGGTTCTCGCAGACCTATTCGACCTACTGGTCCCACTACATCTACTGGGAGGGGCCGCGCGGTTCGGTCTGGTTCTGGGTCCCGGTGATGATCGGCGGTATCGGCCTGATCGGCTTCGCGTCATGGATTCACCGGGTCGCGATCAAGCAGTTCGACAGCCAGATCGTCCGGCAGGTCATGTTGCTTGTCGGCGCCGTGATCCTGCTCGTGATGCCGTTCTTCCTCGTTGACATGCGCAGGGGACTCGACGGCAACGGCTTCATGGTCAACGGCGGGCGTTTCATGCTTCCCGCTTACCCTGCCGCGGCATGCCTTTTGGTGATCGCGTTGAACGAGTTGTTCCGGCCATCGGCTCAGCGTCTTGTGTTTGCGGCGGTCGCTGGCCTCGCCGCGATCCAGGGTCTGATGATGTGGAAGATCAAGGTGCTCGACCGCTACTTCGGCGGCGTCGGCGTCGACCTTCAGGGCGAGCTGCACCGCGCCAGCTTTTACCGTCCCGAGTTCATCACGAACGAGACCTTAAGCGGATTGATCGCACTCGTCCTCGTCGTTGGCTTCGCGGCGTTTGCGGTCGGAGTGTCCGAGGGACGAGCGCCCCGCGGCATTAACGCGCGTTGGCGCGGGCCTCGGCCGCCGCGCGCGCGTTGACATCGCGATCGACCCACTCGCGATTGGCGAGAAACCACTCGACTGTGCGCGCTATGCCTTCTTCGAACGGCACCGCCGCTTCGAATCCGAACAGCTTCGCCGCGCGAGAGGTGTCGAGCGAGCGGCGCGGCTGGCCGCCCGGTTTGCCGGTGTCCCAGCGTATTTCGCCGCCGAAGCCGGCCGTCCGGGCGATCAGCCCGGCCAGCTCCCTGATCGTGATCTCGAATCCGGCGCCGATGTTGACAGGCTCGGCGACCGTCAGACGTTCGGCGGCCAGCAGGATCGCGCGAGCGCAGTCCTCGACGTAGAGAAACTCGCGGCTAGGCGACCCGTCGCCCCAGAGCTCGACATCGGAGCCGGCCTCTTTGGCCTCGATCATCTTGCGAATCAGCGCCGGGATCACGTGCGAGCTCTCGAGGTCGAAGTTGTCGCGCGGACCGTAAAGGTTGACGGGCATCACAAATACCGCGTTGACGCCGTACTGCTCGTGGTACCCCTGCACGCCGGCGAGCAGAGCCTTCTTGGCGATGCCATACGGCGCGTTGGTCTCCTCCGGATAACCGTCCCAGAGATTGTCTTCCTGAAACGGGATCGGCGTAAATTTGGGATACGAGCAGATCGTGCCGAGCTGGACGAACTTCTCGATCTCGGCGCGTCGGCCGTGCTCCAGCAGCAGCGCGCCCATCATCAAATTGTCGTACCAGTAGGCGCCGGGATTCTTGCGATTGGCGCCGATTCCGCCGACGCGCGCGGCGAGGTGCAGCACAATGTCGGGCTTAGCGTCGGCGTAGAACCGTTCGACGGCGGCCTCGGTGGTCAGGTCGTACTCGGTCGAGCGCGGTACGAACGGCTCGGATCCAAGCTCGGCAAGCAGCTCACAAACGTGTCCACCGAGAAAACCGGCGCCACCGGTGACCGCCACACGGCGGTTGCGGAAGAACTCCGCTGAAGGCTGGGCTGAAGGCTGGGCTGAAGGCCGGGCGTCGGTCACAGCGGTGATCGTAACCTGCGTCGCGGGATCATCCGCCGGGGCCCCGGCGCACACGGCGCCATCGCATTATCGTCCGGTACACGAGCACAATCGCGCGACTGATCACGCGGTTGACGGCAACGGCGAACGGGTGCCCGGCACCGTTCTCGCGAGCGTTTTGGGCATGCTCGCGAAACTGTTGTTCGAAGCCGGTGATGCTCAGCGAACCCGCGGCCATGCGAAAGCCCGAGACATCGGCGTCGACGTAGGCCGGCCGGCCGCGCCGCGCGAGGCGCAGCCAGAGGTCGTAGTCGGCGGAGTACTTGAATCGTTCGTCGAGCAGCCCGACTTCATCCAGGACATCACGGCGCACGAAAGTCGCCGGCGACGAGACGAAGTTGTTGGTCAGATAACGGCCGAGCGTGAAATGCCTGAGCAGGAAGTTCTTGTACGCGGTCACCGCCTTGCGCGACTCGCGGCCGTCGCCGCCGATGATCGTGCAACGACCGACCAGCCACTCGGTGTCGGCGTTCGCCGCGAACCGTTCGCCGACGGCGTGCAGGCCGCCGGGGTGGTACACATCGTCGGCGTTGAGCCAAGCCACGAGATCACCGGTCGCCAGGCGGGCGCCCTTGTTGAACGCGTCGGAGAGTCCGTTGTCGGGCTCGGAGACGAGTTTGATCCGGCCGGCATCGGCCAGCGGCCGCAGGATGTCGAGCGTGCCGTCGGTCGATTCGGCATCGATCACGATGTGCTCGATGCGCGGGTAGTTCTGCCGCTCGATACTGGCGAGCGTCTCGGGCAGAGTCTCGGCGGCGTTGAACACCGGTGTGACGATCGAGATCGTCGGCAACCCCGCGTCGCCGGGCGACGCGGACGAGCTATCTGCCGCTGCCGCGGACACCTGCCCGTAGCGAACGATCAGAACCCGGCGCGCCGGCGCTCGAGGTCTTCGATGTCGGCGTCGACCATCATCTTGACCAGATCCTCGAACCCGACCTGCGGCTCCCAGCCGAGCTTCTGCTTGGCCTTCGAGGAGTCGCCGATCAGCAGGTCGACCTCGGTCGGGCGGAAGTACTTCTCGTCGATCTCGACGTGCCGCTCCCAGTCGAGTCCGGCGTGCGAAAAGGCCTGCTCACAGAACTCACGCACCGAGTGTGTCTCGCCGGTGGCCACTACGTAGTCGTCGCCGGCATCCTGCTGGAGCATCATCCACTGCGCCTCGACATAGTCGCCGGCAAACCCCCAGTCACGCTTGGCATCGAGATTGCCGAGGTAGAGCTTGTCCTGCAGCCCGCCCTTGATATTGGCGACGGCGCGGGTTATCTTGCGCGTCACGAAGGTCTCACCGCGGCGCGGGCTCTCGTGGTTGAAAAGGATGCCGTTGGACGCATGGATGCCATAGGCCTCGCGGTAGTTGACGACGATCCAGAAGCTGTAGACCTTTGCGCAGCCGTAAGGGCTTCGCGGGTAGAACGGCGTTTTCTCCGACTGTGGAACCTCCTGGACCATGCCGAACATCTCGCTCGACGAGGCCTGGTAGAAACGTGCCGGAACCTCGGTTTCGCGAATCGCCTCAAGGATGCGCAGCGTGCCCAGCGCGTCGACGTCGCCGGTGTACTCGGGAACCTCAAAGCTGACCTTGACATGACTTTGGGCGGCGAGGTTGTAGACCTCGTCGGGAACGACCTTCTCGATGATGCGGTTGAGCGACGAAGCGTCGTTGAGGTCGCCGAAGTGCAGGAAGAGACGGACATCTCGCTCGTGCGGATCCCTGTAGAGATGATCAATGCGCGCGGTGTTGAAGCTGCTCGAGCGGCGAATCAGGCCGTGGACCTCGTAGCCCTTGTTCAGGAGCATCTCGGCCAGGTAGCTGCCGTCCTGTCCGGTGATCCCGGTGATCAATGCCTTCTTCGGTTCTGAGTTCATTTGGATTCCTGCCGCGGTTGTTTTGAACGTATCGCCCTACGGCTGGGCCGCGCGAAGCGAGCAGTCTATTCGCCCCCCGGCCGGATTGACGCGCCCGCGCCTGACAGAATGCAACGCTACGGCCCGCCGCCGCGTGCCGGACCGTCCGTCCCGTATGCCAGCTAGAAACACAAGAATCGCGATCGTCCCGGCTCTCAACGAAGGAGTCTCGATCGCCGGCGTCATCGACGCGATCGGCAGCGCGGCTCCGGACTTCGATGTGCTGGTGATCGACGACGGATCGACCGACGAAACCGCACGCATCGCCGAACAAGCCGGCGCGACCACATTGCGTCACCCGTTCAACCTCGGGATCGGCGGCGCCGTGCAGAACGGTTACCGCTACGCGCTCGAGAACGGGTACGACATGGCGGTCCAGATCGATGGCGACGGACAGCACCCGCCGACCGAGCTGCGGAAGCTCGTCGACCGTCTGCAGAGCGACCCGCCGGTCGATCTCGTCTACGGCTCGCGGTTCCTCCGCGCGGGCGACTACGACCAGACCTTCGCCCGGCGCGCCGGGATCGTCTTCTTCTCGCTGGTGCTGTCGGTGATCACGCGCAAGCGTGTGACCGACCCGACCTCGGGCTTCCGGCTGGCCAATCGGCGGGCGATCGCGTTGTTCGCCCGTGACTACCCGCACGACTACCCCGAGGTCGAGGCGATTCTGATGATGCACCGCCACCAGCTGACCACCGCCGAAGTGCCCGTACGGATGGACACACGCCAAGGCGGCAGCTCGTCGATCACCTGGCTGCACTCGGGTTACTACATGGTCAAGGTGATGCTCGCGGTCTTTGTCGGCCTGTTCCGCGCACGCAGCGTGTTCGAGCACGAGGACGAGTCTTCGGTCTCGGCCGCGAAGGGACTCTGATGACCTTCACCCCCGCCGCCCCGGTCGCCGCCGCGACACTCAACTCGAAACTGCAGATCCTTGCGATCCTCGGCACGGCCACGCTGTTGGTGATCGTCTTCGAACTGGTGCGCCAGCGGCGCTTGATGGAACGCTACTCGCTGCTTTGGCTGCTCGCCGCCTTGGTGCTGCTGGTGCTCGCCAGCTTCAGCGGTCTGCTTGAGACGCTCTCGAGCGCGGTCGGGATCGCGACGCCGTCGAACGCACTCTTCGGGATCGGCCTCGGTTTCGTGATCCTGCTGCTGCTGCACTTCTCGGTCTCGATATCGAAGCTCAGTGACCAGGTCAAGATCCTTGCGCAGCAGCTCGCCACGACCGAGGAACGCCTGCGGCGGATCGAGGCCCGCGACGCCGGTCCCGGGTCCGACGAGGCCGGCTAGATGGGTGACTCCGTGAAAATGCTCACACGAACGACGTCGCATACCGGCGCTGGATCGTCATCCACGGCCACACGGGATGACCCATTCGATGGTCGGTGAGGGAACTCGCTCGATCCACCGGCGCCGGATCGTCGGAACCGCGGTTTCGATCACCGACTACCAAGAGGTGCTCGATGCGATCGACGCCGCCGTCGCCGATCGCGAGCGGATCTTCATCTGTTGTACTCCGGCCAGCTCGCTGATCGCGGCGCGGCGCGACCGCCGCCTCGGCGCCGCGCTTGCCGACGCGGACATCGTGACCCCAGACGGAATGGGCGTCGTGATCGCCGCCCGCCTGCTCGGCGAGTCGCTCCGCGGTCGCGTCTACGGCCCGGATCTGATGCTGCTTCAATGCGAGCGCGCGGCGGCGGCCGGACAACGGATCTGGCTCTACGGCGGATTCGACGACGCGGCGCTCGACGATCTGCGGGCCGCACTCGCCGAGCGTTTCCCCGGTCTCTCGATCGCCGGGGGGCACTCGCCGCCCCACCGCGATCCGGCCACACGCGAGACCGACCGGCTCGTCGCGCAGATCAACGCCGACGCGCCGGACATCGTTTGGGTCGGCACCGGCAGCCCGAAACAGGAGCTCTGGATGCACGCGCTACGCGACCGGCTCGACGCGCCCGTCCTCTGCGGCGTCGGCGCGGCGTTCGATTTTCACGCCGGACGCACGGCGCAGGCGCCGCGCTGGTTGCGGCGGGGCGGACTCGAGTGGCTGTTTCGCGCGCTGCGTGAACCACGGCGACTCGGGCGGCGCTACCTCGGTACGCTGCCGCACTTCGTCGTGCTCGTCCTCGCCCAGTGTCTACGGGAACGTCGCGCCGCGCCGTGAGCGGCCGTCGAAGCGATCGGACCGGCGCCCGAGAATCGGCCTCCACTGGCGACGCTTGTATAGGCTGGCGCACCGATGGCTGAACCGATCGCCAACCTCAAGGGCCTAATCCTCTCCGGCGGCAAAGGCACACGCCTGCGGCCGATCACCCACACCAGCGCCAAGCAGTTGGTGCCGGTCGCCAACAAACCGGTGCTGTTTTACGGCATCGAGGCGATGGTCGACGCCGGAATCGGCGAGATCGGGATCATCATCGCGCCCGAGACCGGTGACGAGATCCGCGAGGCGGCCGGCGACGGCTCGCGGTTTGGCGCCCGGATCACCTATATCCCGCAGGCCGAGCCGCTCGGGCTGGCACACGCGGTCCTGACCGCCGAGCCGTTCATCGGCGACTCGCCGTTCGTGATGTATCTCGGCGACAACCTGTTGCGCGAGGGGATCGTCGGCCTGACCGAGAGCTTCAAGGCGAACGGCCCAGACGCGCTGATCCTGCTGACCCGCGTCCCCGACCCCGAGCATTACGGGGTCGCCGAACTGGCCGACGGGCGCGTCGTGCGATTGGCCGAGAAGCCCGCCGATCCGAAGACCGATCTGGCGCTCGTCGGCGTCTACATGTTCACCAAGTCGATCTTCGCCGCGGCCAGGGCGATCGAGCCGAGCGAGCGCGGCGAGCTCGAGATCACCGACGCGATCCAGCACCTCGTCGACGGCGGCCTCAACGTCGAGCCGCACCTCGTCGACGGCTGGTGGAAGGACACCGGGCGCCTCGAGGACATGCTTCAGGCCAACCGCCTGGTGCTCGAGGACCTCCAGACGCGTGTCGACGGCGAGCTCGACGCGGCGAGCAGCGTCGAGGGCCGCGTCGTGATCGAGGCCGGTGCGACGCTCACGCGCACCGTCGTTCGCGGCCCGGCCGTGATCGCCGCCGGAGCCGAACTGACCGACGCCTACATCGGCCCCTACACCTCGATCGGCGAGCGCGTCCGGATCGACCGTGCCGAGGTCGAATACTCGATCATCCTCGCCGATTCTCAGATCAGCGATCTCGGCGCGCGCATGGAGGCCAGCCTGATCGGCAAGCACTCGCAGATCACTCGCACCGACGGCATGCCGCGCACGTTTCGCCTGCTCGTCGGCGACAACTGTGAGATCTCACTCGTTTAGGACGCCGCGCGCCGTGACCGGCTCGCTGGTATATCTGTCGCCATGAAAGTTGTCATCACCGGAGCCGCCGGCATGCTCGGACGCGATATCGAGATCGCCGCCGACGCCGTCCACCACGAAGTCGCCGCGCTCGGCCGTGAGGATCTCGACGTCACCGATGAAGCCGCGGTGCGCGACGCCTTCGAGCGCGAACTGCCGCAGGTCGTGATCAACTGCGCCGCGTTCACCGACGTCGACCTGGCCGAGACCCAAGAGCACGCCGCGCACGAGCTCAACGCGACCGCCGCCGCCACAGTCTCGGCCGCCGCCGCCGAAGTCGGCGCCAAGATCATCTACCCGTCGACCGACTACGTCTTCGACGGCGTCAAGACCGAGCCGTATGACGAGTCCGACCAGCCGAATCCGCAGACCGCCTACGGCCGCACCAAGCTCGCCGGCGAGATCGCCACCGCCGAGGCCAATCCGCGCCACGCGATCATCCGGACTTCTTGGCTGTTTGGCCTCAACGGACCCAACTTCGTTGAGACGATGCTGTCGCTGTCGGAGCGCCAGAGCGAAGTGCTGGTCGTGCGCGATCAGGTCGGCTGCCCGACCTTCACAGGTCACCTGGCCCCGGCGATCGTCGAGTTGCTCGACTACGAACTGCTCGGCACGATGCACATCGCCGGCGGCGGCCACTGCTCGTGGTACGACTTCGCGCGCGAGATCTTCCGCCAGTCGCAGCTTGATGTGACCGTGCTGTCCGGCAGTTCGGAGATGCTCGGCCGGCCGGCCGTTCGCCCGCCGTTCTCGGCGCTTGTCAGCGGGCGCGACGATGTTCCGGTTCTGCCGCGCTGGGATCACGGTCTCCACGCCTACCTCGCGCGGCGAGCGGAGCGCGTGGCGGCCGGCGCCGATCCGGCGACCGGGATTTCCGGTCAGGGGCGCGAATCGTGAAGATTCTCGTAACCGGCGGCGCCGGATTTATCGGCTCCAATTACGTTCGTCACGTCTTGGGCGCCCACTCCGGGGATGAGGTCGTCGTGCTCGACAAACTGACCTACGCCGGCCGCCGTGAAAACCTCGCCGACCTCGACGGCGACGAGCGCATGACCTTCATCCACGGCGCGATCGAGGATCGCGCGGCGGTCGACCAGGCGATCGCCGGCTGCGACGCCGTCGTCAACTTCGCCGCCGAATCGCACGTCGACCGCTCGATCGACGACCCGGAGGCCTTCATCACGACCGACGTGATCGGCACCCACGTCCTGCTCGAGGCCGCGCGCGCGGCGAACACCGGCCGCTACCTGCAGGTTTCAACCGACGAAGTCTACGGCTCGATCGAGTCCGGCTCCTTCACCGAGGAGTCGCCGATCGACCCGTCTTCGCCGTATTCGGCCAGCAAGGCCGGCGGCGACATGCTCGTCCAGGCGTATTTCCGCACCTACGGGATGCCGGCGCTGATCTGCCGGGCGTCCAACAACTACGGCGCGTTCCAGTACCCCGAGAAGCTGATCCCCTTGTGCATCCTCAACGCGCTGGCCGGCGACAAACTGCCCGTCTACGGCGACGGTATGCAGGTTCGCAACTGGCTCCATGTCGAAGATCACTGCAGCGGCATCGACACCGTCCTGCGCCGTGGAGCCGAGGGCGAGGTCTACAACATCGGCGGGCCCGACGAGTGCCCGAACATCGACGTCGTCAAGCGAATCGTCGAACTGACCGGCCGCGACGAGTCGCTGATCGAGTACGTCACGGACCGCCCCGGCCACGATCGGCGCTACTCGCTGTCGTCGGACAAAACGCGTGCGCTCGGCTGGGAGCCGCGGACGCACTTCGCCGCCGGGCTGGCGAGCACGGTCGCGTGGTACCGCGACAACGAAGCCTGGTGGGCGCCGATTCGGTCGGGCGATTATCTCGAGTACTACCGCCGTCAGTACGGCCGCGGGCTGGCTTAGCGGCCAATTGAACGGGCCGCGAACCGGTAGCGTTGGCTCGGAGCATGGAAGGATCCGCCGATGCGCCGACGCCACAACTCACGAGTGAGCTGACGAGACTGCTCGACGGCGCGCTGCGCGTCGAAGACTTCGTCGCGACCGTCGTTCACGAGGCGATGCAGCCGCTGACGGCGATCCAGGTGCTCGCCGGCGCGATCCGGCAGGGCGGCGACTCGATGCCGCCCGCCGAGCGCGACAAACTGCTCGCCGACATCGAGAGCCAGGCGCGGTTTTTGCAGGACCTCACCGACTGGATGCTGAGGCCGTTCACCCGTGACCGTGTCGCGTTCGACGAGTTGGTGGCCGGCACCGTCGAGCGCTGCCGCCCGCTGGCGCCCGGCCACACGCTGGTGGCGCGGCTTGAGTGCGGCGACACGATCATCAGCTGCGAAGCGGTTCGCGTCGAGGCGTCGATCCGAAATCTCGTCAAGAACTCGGCCGCCAATTCTCCGGCCGGCAGCGAGATCGAAATCAGTACACGCACGACCGGCGATCACTTGATCGTCTCGGTCAAAGACCACGGCTGCGGGATCCCCGTAGCCCGGTGGGAAGACGTCTTCCGGCGATTCAACCGCGTCGAATCCGGCCCGAGCGAGGGATCGGGACTCGGCCTTTTCGTCGTGCACAGCTGCGCGATACAGCACGGCGGATACGCCCGCGTCGCCGACAGCTCGGCGGCCGGCACGACGGTGGAACTTGCGCTCGGCGCCGGCGTCACCTGATCCGCCGCGTCGCGCCGGGAGCGACAACCGGCCCGAGCGTCGAATAGCATCCGGTCCGGGAGTCCAATCGTGTCCGACACCACACACTTACTGCGGGCGCTTCCGCTCTTTGAGGATCTCAACGATCGTGAGCTGGAGGAACTCGCCTCGGTCGCCGTCCCGCGCGGTTTTCAGCGCGGCGAGGTGATCTTCCAAGAGGGATCCCAGGGCGACGTGCTTTACGTCGTTCGCGAAGGCCGCGTGTTGATCAAGCGCGAACACGCCGGTGGCCGCACGATCGCCCTGACCGAGATGGGAGCCGGGGACATCTTCGGCGAACTGGCGGTGTTCGACAAGGAGGTTCGCTCGGCGACGGTCGAGTGCGTCGAGCCGACCAAGGTCGTCGCGCTGACCTCCGGCGACGTCGGTCGTGTGCTGACCCGTAATCCCGAGATCGCGATGAAGGTGATCGTCTCGCTGAGCCGCCGTCTGCGCGCCGCGAACTTCAGGATCGGCGACCAGTATTTCCAGAGCACCGAAGGCCGGATCGTCAACGTCGTCCTCGGTCTCGCCGAGCAGCAAAATGGCCACGTCGCGCCCGGCACGTACGTTCGCGCAAACCAATCCGAGATCGCCCAGCTGGCGAGCACCTCGCGCGAGACGGTCAGCCGATTTCTCGCCAACTGCCAGCGCGCGGATTTACTCGAGACCTTCCGTGGTAGATTGCAGATCCGCGATCCAGAGGGTCTGCGCAGGATGGTCGTCTGACCCATGTATGTACTGAACTTCTACTCGCCGCTTTTCGCAGACCAGCTCAAGCGTGGCCGCAAGCAGGCGACCGTGCGGCTGGGCGACAAGAGTCACAAGTACCGCAAGGGCCATGTCGTGCTTGTCACGATCGGCCCCGAGCACACGCCGCGAGAGCGGATCTTCCAGGCCGTGATCGACTCGGTCGAGGTCAAGAAGGTCGCCGACCTTTCGCCGCGCGAGATCGAGCTCGACAATCCCGAGTTTCGCCGCCTCGAAGACGAAGTGCGTTTCCTCAAGCAGATCTACTCCCGCGACATCATGATGGACGACATCGTCACGGTCGTGCGCTTCAGCGAGATTCTCGAACGGCCGGCGGGGATCGTCGAGCGCATGCGCGGCGACGCCGGGCACCAGAACTAGCGGCGGGCGCGTCTATCCGGGTGTTTTGGCGCAGGGGGTTACCCGCCTCCTCGCGGGGCTGCGGGGGCGGGTAACCCCCTGCGCCACGCGCGGCTTGCCGGGCGCCGTGGAATATGGGCTGGATCGGATCGCCGGGTGTACGCGGGATCCGAGCGGTGTGGAGGATCGGGTAGCGAGAGTGCGAACGCGCGCTATGATGGGCCGTGCAAGCTTTGGCACTCGCCGACCGTGAGTGCCAAAATAGCGGCAATTATCCCCAGAAATCCCTTTAAATAGACGTTTCGCCGGTCGGTAACCGCCGCCCGGAAAACGGTCTTGGAGGTCCAACAGATATGAATCTCAAGCCACTGGGCGATCGTCTGATCGTCAAGGCAGTTGAGGAAGATGAAACCACGGCCAGCGGACTCGTGCTGCCGGACACGGCGAAGGAAAAGCCGCAGCGCGGCAAGGTCGTGGCCGTCGGCGACGGCGCGTGGGACGAAGACGGCGACAAGCGCATTCCGCTTGACGTCAGCAAGGGCGACGAGGTCCTTTACAGCAAGTACGGCGGCACCGAGGTCGCGGTCGACGGCGAGGACCTGCTGGTCCTGCGCGAGTCGGACGTTCTCGCCAAGGTCGTCTAGGTAACCCCCCACAAAGTTCAATAGGAGAATTTGAAATGGCTAAAGAGCTGAAGTTCGGCCAAGAGGCGCGCGCCACGCTTGAGCGTGGAGTAGACGTCGTCGCCGACGCAGTCAAAGTGACGCTCGGTCCGAAGGGCCGCTACGTCGTACTCGACAAGAAGTTCGGCGCGCCGACGATCACCAACGACGGTGTCACGATCGCCCGCGAGATCGAGGTCGAGGACCCGTTCGAGAACCAGGGCGCCCAGCTGGTGCGCGAGGTCGCGACCGCGACCAACGACGTCGCCGGTGACGGCACGACGACCGCCACGGTGCTGGCTCAGGCGATCGTTCGCCACGGCCTGCGCAACGTCGCGGCCGGAGCAAACCCGATCGCGCTGAAGCGCGGGATCGAACTGGCCGTCGACCAGGTCGTCGCGGCGATCAAGGAACGTGCCGCCGACGTCAACGGCAAGGACCAGATCGCCCGTGTCGCCGCGATCAGCGCCGGAGACGACGAGATCGGCGACATCATCGCCGACGCGATCGACAAGGTCGGTAAAGACGGCGTCGTCAACGTCGAGGAGGGCAACACCTTCGGGCTCGAGCTCGAGTTCACCGAAGGCATGCAGTTCGACAAGGGCTACGTCTCTCCGTACATGGTCACCGACCAGGACCGCATGGAGGCCGTGCTCGAGGACCCGTACATCCTGATCGCCAACGCCAAGATCGGCGCCGTGCGCGAGGTTCTGCCGCTGCTCGAATCGGTGATGCAGAGCGGCAAGCCGTTGCTGATCATCGCCGAGGACGTCGAGGGTGAGGCACTCGCCACGTTCGTCGTCAACAAGCTGCGCGGCACCTTTACCGGTGTGGCCGTCAAGGCCCCCGGCTTCGGCGACCGCCGCAAGCGCATGCTCGAGGACATCGCGATCCTCACCGGCGGCGAAGTGATCAGCGAGGAACTCGGGCTCAAGCTCGAGAACACGCAGGTCTCCCAGCTCGGCCGCGCCCGTCGCGTGGTCGTCGGCAAGGACAACACCACGATCATCGACGGCGCCGGTGACTCCGCCGCGATCAAGGGCCGCGTCGGCCAGATCAAGAGCGAAATCGACACCACCGACAGCGACTTCGACCGCGAGAAGCTGCAGGAGCGCCTGGCCAAGCTGGCCGGCGGTGTTGCGGTCGTCAAGGTCGGCGCCGCCACCGAGACCGAGGTCAAGGAGAAGAAGCACCGCGTCGAAGACGCACTCCAGGCCACCCGCGCCGCGCTCGAAGAGGGCATCGTCGCCGGCGGCGGAGTCGCTCTGCTGGAGGCCCAGGAGGCGATCAACTCCAACGACATCGAGGATCTCGATGAGCGCACCGGAGCACAGATCATCTACCGCGCGCTCGAAGAGCCGCTGCGCCAGATCGCGCACAACGCCGGGCTCGAGAGCTCGGTCGTCGTCAACGACGTGCGCAAGGCCAAGGCCGGCGAGGGCCTCAACGCCGCGACCGGCGAGATCGTCGACCTGGTCAAGGCCGGCGTGATCGACCCGGCGATGGTCACCCGATCGACGCTGCAAAACGCCGCCTCGATCGGCAAGAACATCCTCACCACCGAGGCGATCGTCGCCGACCTGCCCGAGAAGGACGCCGTCGGCATGCCCGGCGGGGACATGGGCGGAATGGGCGGAATGATGTAGGACCGATCCAACCGGATCGTTCTGGGAAAAGCCCGGCCTTCGCGCCGGGCTTTTTCTTTGTCCCCCGGGGTTGGAGCGAGCGCCCCACAGGGTGGGTCGCTCATGATCGGTGAGAATCTCCCGGGAACGACTCGGTCAGCTCGCCAGCACCTCGGCCATAGCCAGCGGCTGTACGCCGAGCGCTTCGACGTCGGCGGTCCCGCGCGTCGCCACCGACGGGTAATCCATCAGCGTCGCCTCGTCCCAGGTGGCGAGCGCGCTCGGTCCCAGATACCACTCCTGAAGCCGCAGGAGATTGTGGGCGAGCTTCGGCGGCAGGTGCAGCAACGGGCGGTGGCGGCCGAACGACGCCAGCGCCGCACGCAGCATCTCGTCGTGTGTCAGAACCTCGGGACCGGCAAGCTCGACGTAGTGGCTCCGGGTCGCCGAATCGCTGCGGCCCACCCCCGCGCCGACCCCTCCATCCTGGGTTAGAACCGCCGCCATAACCGCGTCGGCGGCGTCCTCGGCCCAGATCGGCTGAAACGCGGTCAGGCCGTCTCCCGGCACCGGCAACACCGGCAGGTGGGACAGCCTGCGCAGCAGCCCGATCCACCTGTCGGTCGGTGCGTAGATCACCGAGGCCTCAAAGATCAGCGACTCGAACCCGGCGGCGGCGACCGCGTCGCGCGCCAGCGCCTGCGTACGGATAAATCGCGAGGCGGCATACCGCGACGCACCGATCGAGCTGACGTAGACGAACCGCGCGACTCCGGCGCGTTGCGCGGCGTTGACCAACCGAGCCGTCGCCAGGCCATTGATCTCCTCGATCGAACCGCGCGTCTGGTCGCGCGTGGTCGCGCCCAAGTGGATGACCGTGTCAACCCCGCGCACCGCCCGTGCGAAGCCGCGCCGATCGCCGAGATTGCCGATCGCGATCTGCACCTGAACGCGCGCCGAGCCGAGCCTGCGCGGCTCGCGAACGAGGCAGCGGACCTCCGCGCCGGAGCCGGTTAAACGGTTCAGCAGAGGTCTTCCGAGGGTTCCGGTCGCGCCGGTGAGGAGGATCATTGAAACGTGGTCAAAATTGGTTCCTAACGGTTTTCGCCGTTGTCGCCGAAAAGCTTGTCTAAAATGCGTTTTCGCGCCCAAGTCCAAAAGGAGCAAAGTTGGCCTACGTAATCGCAGAGCCTTGTATTGGAACCAAAGATAATTCGTGTGTAGAGGTCTGCCCGGTCGACTGCATTCACCCGACCCCCGACGAGCCGACCTACGATTCCGTCGAGCAGCTCTACATCAACCCCGACGAGTGCATCGACTGCGATGCCTGCGTCGAGGCCTGCCCGGTCGACGCCTGCTTCGCCGAGGACCAGGTCCCCGACGAGTGGAAGGGCTTCATCCCGATCAACGCCGAGTTCTTCAACGCGGCGTAGGGACGACCGCCTGGCTGCGACTACCGGCCGCGACCACGTCTGTAATCAATGGCCAGATGAGCAGAGCCCCGGCGTCCTGGCCGGGGCTCTGGTCTGGATCCCTTGGGGGAGGGGATTTATGGGGATGCCGGAATACGGCGGGAAAGCCGCGATCCTGCGGCTTGGTTTAAGCGGGGTTAGAAACTGATGCGCTTCTCGATCCGCGCCTGAGCCTTGTCGAGCTGCTCCTGCGCCTTGTCGATCTGGGTCTCGAGCGACTCCTGGACGTCCTTGAAACGGCTCTCGATCTCGTCGCCGACGGACGTCAGGCGGTCCTCGATGCGCTTGCGCTGGGTGGAAATCGAGTTCTCGATGTCCTTGCGCTGGGCGGTGACCGTCTTCTCGATGTCCTTGCGCTGCTTGCGTAGCTCGCGCTCGGCGCGCGTACGCTGCTTGCGAGCCTCGCGCTCGACCTTGTTGCTAAAGGTCTTGCCGCGCCGCTCGAACTTCTTGAGCTTGGTCTCGACGCCATCGCGCGAAGTGAAAGGCTCGACGAAGTCGGCGATTCCGTCGCGGACCTCGAGCGCGAGGCCAACCGGGACCAAAACGGCCTTCTCGGCGTAGGTCTCAAACGTGCTCTTGACCTCGCCGGTCGCTTTCTTGGTCGTGGTCTTTGCCGACGTCGCCGTGGCCTTGGCCTGAGTGCTTGCGCTGGTCGTCTTACGTGCAGACGTCTTGCGTACGGCAGACTTGCGTGCCGCGGGCTTGCGCGCCGCTGTCTTGCGTGCCGCGGGCTTCTTGGCCGCGGGCTTCTGGGTGGTGGTGGCTGCCATTAGCGCCTTTCCTCCGTAAGTTTATTAGAAGTAATAATGTCAGAACTATACAACACCCGGCCGACCGATGCGTTACACCGACGTGGCGGGACAAGAATTCGGCCGTGCAGGCGCCGCGTCAAGCATCCGTGTCGAGCGATTCGGGTGTTGGAATCTGCAATCGGCGGATGCCGGCCTCGCTGCGACCAGGACCCTCGATCAAGCGGCGATCAGAGCCCGAGCGCGTCGATCAAAAACCGTGCGCGGCGTTCGTCGCGTGCGGCGGCGACCGGTTTGAACGGCGCCAGGTCCAGCGGCGCCGCGAGCGGCGTGTCGGCGTCGCCGAAGATCACGTGGCCGCCGGCCTCGCGCACGATCAGCTGGCCGGCCGCCGCGTCGATCGAGCGGCAGGCGCGTAGCGAGAGCATGCCGTCGTAGCGAGCCGCGGCCACCTGGCAAAGCGTCAGCGCGATCGATCCGATTGAGCGAATCCGCTGGACGTGGCCGTCGAAGACGCCGAGCAGCGCGCTGGTCAGAAAAACCGGCTTCGTCGATTCCAGCCCGACGACCTCGAGTTTGTTGCCGGCCTGAGTCGGGTCGATCGGCTCGCCGTCGAGGTACGCGCCCTCGCCGCGCCGGGCGATCCATTCCTCGCCGCTGCCGAAGTCGTAGACGAATCCGTACACGACGTCTTCCATCGTGTCGCCGGTGGCAATCGCCAGCGAGAGCGAGTACGACTGGGCCGCGCGCTTGGCGTTGAGCGAGCCGTCGATCGGATCGACGACGACCTTTACGCCGGTGGCGCCGAAATCGATTATCCCGCGCTCCTCGGAGATCGCCACGAAGGCAGCGCCGTGATCGCGCGACTCGCGCTCGAGCACGGCGAAGACGGCGTCCTCGGCAACCTCGTCGATCACCAGGGTGTTGTCGCCGCCGGCGCCACGGCCGACACCGACGCTGCGCTCGGCGAAGGTCGGAAACTTCGCCAGCCCGGCGCGCATGTCGACGACCATTTCGCGGCAGAGCGCGGTCCAATCGAGATCGAGCGCGACCTGCTCGGCCGGCGATACTGCCCGATTGACGCCGCTTGCTTCCATGGCGGCACCGTATCCTAAGAGGCGTGAGCGATGTTCCCGAGCAGACCGGCGACGCCGAGCAATATCCACCCGCGGACGATACCGGCCTGGCGACGGCGCTGTTGACCGACGATCGCGAAGCCGCACTCGAAGGACTCAACGAGGCGCAACGCGAGGCGGTGACGCACCTCGGCGGACCGCTGCTGATCGTCGCCGGCGCCGGCAGCGGCAAGACCCGCACGCTGACCAAGCGCTTCGAGTGGCTGGTGCGCAGCGGAGTACCCGGCGAGCGCATACTCGCGCTGACATACACCAGCGACGCCGCCGCCGAGCTCGCCGAACGCATCGAGGCCGCGCTCGGCGAACACATCGAGGAGACCAACGCCACAACCTTTCACTCGCTGTGCATGAACGTGCTGCGCGACGAGGCCGGCGCGGCCGGACTCAACCCGTTCTTCTCGACGGCGACCGGCCCGGACCGCGTGGCGATCATGCTTGCCCGTCTGAACGAGCTGAACTTCGACCGCCTCGCGCTGCGCGGCAACCCGGCCGCCGTGATCGGCGAGATGCTCGGAATGATCGACCGTCTCAAGGAGGAGTGTCAGGGACCCGAGGATCTGCTCCGGTTCGCAGAGGGTTCGCTGGCCGACGCCGTCGACCCCGACGCGCGCGAGACCGCCGAGCTGTTGATCGAACAGGCGCGCTTCTACGCGATGCACGAGCAGTTCCTCCGTGATGCCGCGGCGCTCGACTTCGGAGGGATGCAGTTCGAGTTCCACAAGCTGCTCGCCGGCGACGAGGCCGTCCGCCGGCGCATCGCCCGCCGCTACGACCACGTGCTCGTCGACGAGTTTCAGGACACCTCGTACGTGCAGCTTGAGATCCTGCGGATGCTTGTCAGCGATCACCACAACATCGCCGCCGTCGGCGACGACGACCAGTCGATCTACCGCTTCCGCGGAGCCTCACCGCGCAGCATCCGCAACTTCGGCGACCGCTTCGGCGAGCATCGCCGCGTTGAGCTCGAACTCAACTACCGCTCGGCGCCACCGATCATCGACGCGGCTCGCGCGGTCGTCGGCCTGATTGATCCCGAGCGTCGCGTCGACAAGGACCTAACCGCCGCCACCGACAAGACCGGCGGGGTGCACTTCTGGCACGGCGCCAGTGAAGTTGCCGAGGCGCAGGCGATCGTCGGCGAGATCGAGCGGCTGATCGCCGACGAGGGCGCCGAGCCACGCGAGATCTGCGTGCTGGTCCACAAGCGCAATCACGCGAACGTGCTGATCGACCGGCTCGGCGTGCATCAGATCCCCTATCTGCTCGATACCAAGGACTTCTTCCAGCGCTCCGAGATCCGCGTGCCGCTGAGCTGGCTGAAGGTGCTCGCCAATCCGACTCTCAACGAGGACGCCTGGCGCATGCTCACGGCCGCTCCGGTCAAGCTCGACAGCGCCGAGTACGCCGCGCTGATGCGCTGGATGAGCAAGAACAAGCATCCGCACGTCGTCGCGGCTTTGCGCAGCGCCGGGCGCGGAAAGCAGTTTTCACCCGCGACGCTCGACAAGATCCGCGCCTTTGTCGAGACCTACGACGCCGCCGCCGAGCTGCTCGATGAGCTGCGTCCCGGCGAGTTCATAATCCGTCTGATCAACCGCATCTCGCTGAAGGGCGAGATCCTGATGCGGAGCGGCGGCTCGGCGCCCGACCGGCTCGTCAACCTCGGCAAGCTGCAACGGCTGGCCGAGGAGTTCGGGGGGCGGCGCCCACAGGCGACCGCGCGCGAGTTCGCGCTCTACATCACGGCGATGGCCGAAGCGGGATTCAACGAGCAGAGCGAAGTCGCCGAGCACGATCCCAACAGCGTTCGCGTGATGACGACGCACGGATCAAAGGGTCTCGAGTTCGAGTATGTCTTTGTTCCCGGGATGGTCAACGGGCGCTGGCCGGGCTCGCTCCGAGGCGACAGGTTCGCGATTCCCGAGGCGCTCGAGCGCGAACGCGCGACCCCGCCGGCAGGCAAGAACCCGCGTCGCGAGGCTCACGTCGAGGAGACCCGCCGCCTGATCCACGTCGCGATGACCCGCGCACGCAGACAACTGGTGCTGAGCTGGTTTGACGCCGATCTACGCGGGCACAAGGTGTCCCCGTTCTACAGCGAGGCGCTCGAACTGACCGGTGGCGAACAGGTCGAGTTCGCCGAACTCGATTTCGAGGCGCCCGAGTTTGTCTTCGCCGAGATGGAGGACCTGCGCGCGCGCCTGATGCGCGCGGTCGACGCGACCGGCGCCCAGCTCGGTGAGTTGCGGCTCGACGCCCACTCCGACACGCCCTCGGATTTCGCCCGCTTCGCCGAGCTGATCAAGCTCAGCGCGATCACCCACCGGCTGCGTCACGGCCAGACGATCGGCGACGCCCTGCCGGAGATCAACGACATGCTCAAGAGCTCGATGTCGCCGGCCCAGCGCAGCGAATTCGAGAACTCCGAGCTCGACCAGCGACTGCTGGCCGGCGAGCACCGCGTCGCGGGACTCGGCGAAGCGATCGCATCGCTCTCGCCACAGCTATCCAACTACATCCCCGTCGTCGGCGACCGGCTGCGCCTGAGCGCATCGGACATCGGCGTGTACCAGCGCTGCCCGAAGATGTACGAATACGAAAAGGTGATGCGCGTGCCGACGCGCGAGCAGAGCGCGCTGCGCCTGGGAATCCTCGTCCACACGGTGCTCGATCGCTACCACCGCGACCTCGATCCCGAAGACCTGCCCGACCCCGACGGCTGCCGGGAGCGGATCGTCGCGCTGCTCGACTCGGCGATAGCGACCGGTGGCTGGGGCGGCTCTGACGACGACCGCCAGCTGCTCGACCGCGCTCGCACGATGCTCGACAACTACGCCGCCAGCGACTTCGCCCGCCCCGCCGGCCGCGTCGAGACCGAGACGAAGTTCAGCCTCCAGCTGCCGCCGTCGCCGGCGATGGCCGACACCCCGGTCGGCGGCAGGCGCCTGACCGGCATCCAGATCAACGGCAAGATCGACCGCATCGAACTGCTCGGCGACGGCACGACGCGCGTGATCGACTACAAGACCGGCGCGAAGAAGTCGGCCGGCGAGGTAGCCAAGGACCTACAGCTGGCGCTCTACCGGATCGCCGCGTCCGAGGTGCTCGGGATCGATGCTTCGTCGCTGATCTACTACTTCCTCGAGCACGACGCCGCCGTCGTCGAGGCAACCGCGTCGGACGAACGCATCGCCGAGGTCCGCGAGACGATCCGCGAGGTCGCCGACGCGATCGTCCGCCAGGACTTCACCCCTGCCCCCGAACACATGAAGTGCAAGTTCTGCGCCTTCAGCCACGTCTGCCCGGCAACCGAGGCGTAGGCCCGCTCTCGGTGTCAGGGCTTCCAGCTGAGCTAGCCGCCGTCCTGCTGGCGCAGGAAACGCTGGATCTCCTGGGCGATCGCGTCGCCTGACGGGATCGAGCCGCCGCTGATCGTGGCGTCCTCTTCGTCGGCGTTTTCTTCGAGCGTTCGGACGTAGTTTGAGATTTCGTCGTCCTGGGCGACGGCAGCACTGACCTGCTCGCGAAAGCGAGCCGATGACGCCTCCAGCTCAGCGCTGTCGACGACCGCGCCGGTCACGGCCTCCAGCGCGCGGATCAGCGAAAGCGCGGCGGGCGGGTTGGGCGTGGCTGCGACGTAGTGCGGCACGGAGGCCCACAGGCTGCAGGTGCTGATTCCGGCGCGGGCGACGGCGTGCTGGACGACGCCGGTGATGCCGGTCGGCCCCTCGTAGTTGGCCTCGCGGAATCCGAGGCCGTCGACGATCTCTGCGTCGGTCGCCACCGCGTTGATCGCGGCCGGGCGAGTATGCGGCACGTCGGCCAGCAAAGCGCCGAGCAGCACGACGGTCTCGACCTCGCACTGCTTGGCGACGTGTACGAGCGCGTCGCAGAACGTGCCCCACCGCATCGAGGGCTCCTCGCCCTCCATCATCAGGATGCCTCCCGGCAGACCGGGGAGGCCGGCTTGGTAGAAGGCGTTTCGCGGCCACTCGACGCGGTGGACGTCGCCCTCGATGATCGAGATCCGCGGGCGGTGCGACTGGAAGTCGAAATATTCCTCGGGATCGATCTCGGCGATCAGCCGCGGCTCGCCGGCCTGGCCGAGAAAGCTCAGCGCGGCGCTGGCGGCGCTGCCGGCGTCATTCCAGCCCTTGAAGGCTATGACCATCACCGGTCCCCGCGGGGAGTCCGCGTCGCTCCAGCGGACACTGTCGATTGCTGCTTTGCGCATAGGTCAAAACTATCCGGTCCGACGCTGAAACGCGACCGATTGGGTTTGTTTGTCCAGACCGGAGCGACTCGATCCGCCCATCCGGCGAGCCGCTCACAATAGAGCCGTGGACATCGCCCAGAGCGCCAAGATCGCAGAGCTCAAGCCCGACACCGAGGTCGACGGCGTCTACGCCTGCACGCGCAAGGAAAAGCTCACCGCGCGCAGCGGGACGCCGTACCTGTCGGTCGAGCTCCGCGACGCCACCGGCAAGATCGGGGCTCGCGCCTTTCGCGACGCGACGTTTCTGGCCGGGCAGTTCGAGCGCGGCGACATCGTCGCGGTCGCCGGGCGCGTCGAGGCCTTCCGGAACGAGCGCCAGATCAACCTGCGCTCGATCCGCAAGGCCGCGCAGGCCGGCGGTGCCGACCCACGGGACTTCCTGCCGACCGCCTACCGCGACGTCGATGAGCTCGAGGGCTTCTTCGAACACCTCGCCGCCGAGGTCCATGATCGCGAACTGCGCCGGCTGCTTGACACGTTGCTCGCCGACGACCGGCTGCGTGACGCCCTGCGCACCGCGCCGTGCACACGAGACGGCCACCACGCCTATCTCGGCGGCCTGATCGAGCACACCGTCGCCGTCGCAATGCTGGCGCAGCAAACCTGCGACCTCCACCGCCGGCTCGACAGCGACCTGCTGATCACCGCGGCGCTGCTGCACGACATCGGCAAGACCGGCGAGTTCGCCTTCGGCGCCGAGATCACGACCACCGAAGCCGGCCGCCTGCTCGGCCACCTGCAGATCGGCGCACAGATAATCCGCGAACTTGCCGGCCGTGCCGGCGGCATCGCCGAGCAGCGCGAGCTGGCGCTGCTCAACTGCGTTCTCTCACATCACGGCGCGCCGCAGGGCCAGCGCTTTGCCGGTCCCGAGGCGCTCGCGCTCGCCCGGCTCAACGCCGTAGACGCCCAGGTCAAGGGCGCGCTCGAGCACGGAATCCAGACCGCGTAGCGGCTTTTCCGGGCCGTTCCGGGCTTTTCCGGGCTTTTCCGGGCTTTTCCGGGCATCCCGGGCGATCCGGTGCCCGCCCGGCTCATGCCGGCTCACGGACCTCGACGATCTCGCGGCGGCCGAGTTCGCCGGATTCGAGCAACTTGCGCAGGACCTTCTTGTCGAACTTGCCGACGCTCGTCTTTGGCACCTCGTCGATGAAGGCGTACTCATCGGGGATCCACCACTTGACGACGTGCGCCTGCAGATGCTCGGCAAGTTCTCCGGCCGCCGGCGGATTGTCTGGGTCGGCGACCACGCAGGCCAGCGGACGCTCGGTCCAGCGCTCATCGGGCTTGGCGATCACGGCGGCTTCGACGACGCCGGGATGCGCCATCAGCGCGTTTTCGAGATCGACCGACGAAATCCACTCGCCGCCCGACTTGATCACGTCTTTGGCGCGGTCGGTGATGCGGATGTAGCCGTTGGGCAAAATCGCCGCGACGTCGCCGGTCTTGAGCCAGCCGTCGTCGCTGAACTTGACATCGCCGGGTTCGGCGTTGTAGTAGGCCGACGCGACCCACGGGCCGCGCACCTGCAGTTCGCCGGTCGCCTCGCCGTCCCACGGCTGCTCGCCGCCGTCGTCGGCGACGATGCGGGCCTCGACGAGCGGGCAGATCAGTCCGGCGGTGCAGCGATAGGACCAGGCCTCCTCGCCCTCGGTGCCCCTGGGCGGGTGCGCGACCGAGCCCAGCGGACTCATCTCGGTCATCCCCCAGGCCTGGATGATCTTCACGCCGTGGCGCTCCTGGAACCCCTCCATCAGCGTGCGCGGGACCGCCGCGCCGCCACACGGAACCAGGCGCAGGCTCGACAGGTCGGGCTTGTGCTGATCGGCGTAGCGCAGCAGGTCCATCCAGATCGTCGGCACGGCGCCGGCGACGGTGACCTGCTCCCGTTCGATCAAACCGGCGATCGGCTCGGCCTGTAGGAACGGCCCGGGCATGATCATGTCGGCGCCGACCATCGTGCAGGCGTAGGGCAGGCCCCAGGCGTTGGCATGAAACATCGGTACGACCGGCAACACGCGGTCGCGCCCGGAGATTCCCATCGTGTCGGTCATGCACTCGGCGATCGCGTGCAGCACATTGGAGCGATGCGAGTAGAGGACGCCCTTCGGATCGCCGGTCGTGCCGCTGGTGTAGCAAAGCCCGGCCGCCGCCCGATCGTCGAGCTCGGGGTAGTCAAAGCCGCCCGGCTGGCGGGCGAGTAGCTCCTCGTAGCGAATCGGATTCGGCAGCGACCCGGTCGGACCGTCGCCGACTACGACGAAGTGACGAACACCGCCGAAGGTCGGGGCCACCTTCTCGAGCAACGGGACCAGCGAGTCGTCGACGAATATCACCTTGTCGTCGGCGTGGTTGACGATGTAGGTCAGGTGTTCGGCGAAGAGGCGCAGGTTCAGCGTGTGCAGCACAAATCCGGCGCACGGAACGCCCATGTAGATCTCGAGATGCTCCTGCGAGTTCCACATGAAGGTGCCTACCCGCTCACCCTCCTTGACGCCGAGTTCGCTGAGCGCCGAGGCGACGCGATCGGCGCGGTCGGCTACTTCGCCGTAGTTCGCGCTGGTTCGCTCGCCGTCGGCGCTGCGCAAGGTGACGACTTCGCTCTGCGCGTTGACCGTGCGCATACGTCCCAGGATGTACTGAATCGTGAGCGGAAACTCATGCTGAACCAGTCCTTCGAGCACTAGTGCTCCCCCAATCTCGTTGTCGTACGGGCGACCACCGGAGGCCCTTGGGCTCCAGACTACAGGTTGCGACACGGTCATGCGGGAGTCGGTGGACGGGGCATTCCGCGCCGACCAACCGACGATTAAACAGGCATTACCGAGGCAATTAGCCTGTTTTGTCCGGCCGGACTCAGTGCGCCGTGTCGTCGCCCTCGACCACGGCCAGCACGGTCCCGGTCTGGACCTGGTCGCCGACGGCGACGCGCAGTTCGCTGAGCGTGCCGGCGAGCGGCGCGAGGATCTCGTGCTCCATCTTCATCGCCTCGATCACCGCGACCACCGCGCCGCGTTCGACCGCGGCGCCGAGCTCGACTCCGACACGGGCGACGACGCCGGGCATCGGCGATTCCAGCGAGCCGCTAGCCAGCCGGTCCTCGCCGCTGGGGAAGCGGTCGAGCTCGACGAGGTCGATCTGACCGGCGGCGGAGTTGACCCACAGACGCTGCCCGTCGCGGTGAATCTGAAAGCGATGGCGCACGCCGCCGGCCTCGAGCTCGACCGCGCGATCGGACGTGGCGTGCAGCCGCGCGCCTTCGATCTCGACGTCGTCGACGCGCAGGCGGCCGAGGCGTCCGCGCGCAAAGCGATAGGCGACCTCGGTCGGTCCGTGCGGTCCGGCGAAAGCAATCGTCTGGTCCTGCGAGGGCACGTTGCGCCAGCCGCTCGGCAGCGTGTCGAAGACCCGATCGCCGCCCGGTGGCACGGCGCGCGCCGCCAGCGCCGCGGCCGCCGCGAACAACCGGGCCGCCGAGTCGCCGATCAACGGAGCGCCCAGCTGAGCCGGATCGTGGCGATCGAGGAAGGCCGTATCGGTACTGCCGTCGAGAAACTCCGGATGTTCGAGCAGCCGGACGAGGAAGTCACGATTGGTCGTGACCCCGTGCAGCTTGGCCCGCCGTAGCGCCGCCGCCAGGCGGCGCGCCGCCTCCTGACGGGACGGCGCGTGCGCGATCACCTTGGCCAGCATCGGGTCGTAATACACCGAGACCTCGGATCGATCGCGTACGCCGCTGTCGACGCGAACGTCGCCGGGTAGCTCGATGCGCGCCAAGGTACCGGTCTGGGGCAGAAACTCGCTGGCCGGGTCCTCGGCGTAGAGGCGCACCTCGATCGCGTGGCCGGCCCGCCGCGGATCGGTTGCTTCGGCCGGCAGCGGCTCGCCGGCGGCGACCAACAGCTGCAGACGCACCAGATCGAGGCCGGTGATCGCCTCTGTGACGGGGTGTTCCACCTGAAGGCGGGTGTTGACCTCGAGAAAGAAGAACTCGCCGCTAGGCGCGAGGATGAACTCGACCGTTCCGGCGCCGCTGTAGCTCAGCTCCCTGCCGGCGGCGACGGCGGCATCGCCCATCTGCCTGCGCAGGGCGTCGTCGACCGCCGTCGAAGGCGACTCCTCGAGGATCTTCTGGTACCGGCGCTGGATCGAGCACTCGCGCTCGAACAGCGAGACGACACTGCCGTGGGAGTCGCCGAAGATCTGGATCTCGACGTGCCGGCCGGCCTCGACGAAGCGCTCGAGAAAAACCGCCTCGTCGCCGAACGCGGCCGCCGCCTCGCGCCGCGCGGCGGCAACGGCATCCTCGACCTCGGCGGCCGATTTCACGATGCGCATGCCCTTTCCACCACCGCCGGCCGAGGCCTTGACCAACAGCGGATAGCCGACCTGCTCGGCGGCCTCGCGCAGCGCCTCACCCTCGACGCCGCTGACTGTCCGGCCGGGCAGCACCGGCACGCCGGCCGCCTCCATGCGTCGCTTGGCCTCGATCTTCGACCCCATCGCCGTGATCGCCGCCGGCGACGGTCCGACCCAGGTCAGGCCGGCGTCCTCGACGGCCTGAGCGAACTCGGCGTTCTCGGCGAGAAACCCGTACCCGGGATGCACGGCGTCGGCGCCGGCGCGCCGGGCGGCGTCAATGATCGCCTCGCCGCGCAGATACGACTCGGCCGCGGTGTTACCGCCGAGCGCGACCGACGAGTCGGCGGCGTCAACGAACGGCGCGTCGGCGTCGGGCTCCGAAAAAACGGCGATCGTGGCGATGCCCATCTCCCGCGCGGTGCGGATGATGCGCAGCGCGATCTCGCCGCGGTTGGCAATCAGCAGAGCGCGCATCACATGCGAAAGACGCCGAAGCCGTCGGCCCCTCGAACCTCGGCGTTGTTGATGACCGAAAGCGATAAGCCCAGCACCGTACGGGTATCGCGGGGGTCGATGATTCCGTCGTCGTAGAGCCGGCCGGAGTTCGCCAGCGCCAGCGACTCGCTCTCGATCTGATTCTCGACGGCCGTGCGCATCGCGGCGTCGGCCTCCTCGTCGACCGCCTGGCCGCGCTCCTCGGCGGCGGCGCGCGCGACGATCGACAGCACCCCGGCAAGTTGCTGCGGACCCATCACCGCCGTCTTGGCGTTCGGCCAGGAAAAGAGGAAACGCGGCTGGTACGCCCGGCCGGACATGCCGTAGTTGCCGGCCCCGTAAGACGCGCCGGTCAGCAACGAGATGTGCGGCACGCGCGAGTTGGAGACGGCGTTGACCATCTTCGCCCCGTCCTTGATGATGTCGCCCTGCTCGTACTCGCGACCGACCATGTATCCGGTCGTGTTGTGCAGGAAGATCAGCGGCGTGTCGACCTGGTTGGCGAGTTGAATAAACTGCGCCGCCTTCTGCGCCTCGGGCGAGAACAGAACCCCACGCTGGTTGGCGAGAACACCGACCGGAAAGCCGTGAATCCGCGCCCAGCCGGTGATCAAGGCCTCACCGTAGAGCGGTTTGAACTCGTCGAACTCGGAGTCGTCGACCACCCGTCCGAGCAGCTCGCGCATGTCGAAGGGGATCTTCAGATCGATCGGAGCGATCCCGAGCAACTGCTCGGGATCGTGCCGTGGCTCGCGCACCGGGCGCAGCGGATCCTGGCCCCGCTTGCGCCAGTTCAGGCGACCGACGATCTCGCGCCCGATACGCAGGGCATCGGGCTCGTCGCGCGCCATGTAGTCCGACAGGCCCGACACCCGTGAGTGCATCTCGGCGCCGCCGAGCTCCTCATCGCTGGATTCCTCGCCGGTCGCCATCTTGACCAGCGGCGGGCCACCGAGAAAGACCTTGGCGCGATCCTGCACGAAGACCGTGTAATCGCACATTCCCGGGACGTACGCGCCGCCGGCAGTCGAGTTGCCGAAGACCAGCGCGATCGTCGGGATCCGCGCCGCCGAGAGCTGGGTGAGGCGCCGGAACATCTCGCCGCCGGGAACGAAGATCTCGGCCTGAGTCGGCAGATCGGCGCCGCCGGACTCGACGAGGTTGATGCACGGAATGCGATTTTTTTCGCAGATCTCCATCGCCCTGAAGACCTTGCGGAAGGTGAAGGGGTTCGACGCGCCGCCGCGGATCGTCGGGTCGTTGGCGATCAGCATGCATTCGACGCCTTCGACCAGCCCGATCCCGGTGACGACACTGGCGCCGACGGCGAACTGTGTGCCGTGCGCGGCGAACGGCTGTAGCTCGAGGAACGGGCTGTCGCGGTCGAGCAGCAACTCGATCCGCTCTCGCGCGAGCAGCTTGCCGCGGCGGCGATGTCGCTCGACGTATTTCTCGCCGCCGCCGGCCAGCACCAGCTCAAGCTGTTGGTCGAGCTCGTCGAGCAGCGTCAGCATTCCCGCGCGGTTGGTCTGAAACTGCTCGGAGCGCGGATTGACGCGAGACTCGAGAAACGCCATCAGAGTCCTAGCTTCGGCCGCCGCGCGGCGTGCTCCGGCCGGTCGGTGTCGCGGTCATCGCTCGGAGCCCGGGTCGGAGCCCGTCAGCTCCATGCGCGAGAGCACCGAACAGATCGATTTGCCCGTCGAGTCAAAGCGCAGCGTGTTGGTGGCGCCGCCGCCGAGCGCACCGTGCATGACGACGTTGAAGGCCCGCAGCTTCGGCATCTTGTGGACGACGACCGGACCCTTGACGTTGCCGGCCATGTAGTCGGCGATCGCCTCGGGTAGCAGACCGGCTTCAAGCGCGGCGTAGGCGTCCTGGTCGCGCGCGAGCACGACGACGTTGGAGGTATCGCCCTTGTCGCCGGAGCGCACGAAGGCGAGATCGTCGATCCGCATCAGATCAGCTCCCGAGCGGTGCTCACCGTGACCTGCTCGGGCACCAGTTCGCGCGGGACCAGCGTCGGCCACAGCGCGATCACCTTGCGCACCGGCGTCGGCACGCCGAACGCGGTGCCGACCGGGCCGGCCGTGGCCGGCATCAGCATTGCGCGGCGCGCGGCCTCGGCCTCTTGGCGAGTCGCGCATTTGACGGCCATGCGCAGCTCGACTTCGTTGGGCTCGTAATCCGGTTCCGGCGCGGCCGGGCCGGCGAGGGCATCGATGCCGACGCGGTCGAAACGCTGTTCGATCGGCGTGACGCCGAGGTGGCTGATCCGCTCGCGCACGAGCCGCTTTGACCACTCGGCCTTCTCCAGCGCGTCGGGCCAAGGGAAGATCGCCCGTCCCTCGGCGATCCAGCCGTCCTCGTACCCGATCTGCACCTTCAATGTGTCGGGCCGTGCGCGACCGGACATGCCGGTGATACGCACGCGGTCGGGCCCAAGTTCGCGCACCTCGACGTCGCTCATATCGACGATCCCGTCGGGCAGGCGGTAATCGAGCGGGTCGCCGACCTCGTAGAGCAGGTGCTCCTTGGTCGTGTACTCGTTGATCACACCGCCGGAGCCCGGGACCTTCTCGATGATCGCCGTGCCGTCGGCGGCGACCTCGGCGAGCGGAAACCCGATCCGCCACGGCTCGTTGGAGAGACGCCACTGCGAGGACATGCCGCCGGAGGCGATCCCGGCGCACTCGAGCACGTGCCCGATCGTCAGCGCGGCGCCGATGCGTTCCCAGTCGCCGTTCTCGAAGCTCCAGCCGAAGTGGCGCATCAACGGCGCGCAGTAGAGCGCCGAGTCGGCGAGCCGTCCGCCGATCACAACGTCGGCCTCGCCGTCGAGCGCCTCGATGATGCCGTCAGAACCGGTGTAGGCCGACGCCGCGACGATGCGATCGGCGATCCGATCGAGATCCTCTTCGCCGGTATCGATGTTGGTGAAGCGCCAGCCCTGCTCGCGAATCTCGGCGATACGGCCGGTCAGATCGTCGCCCTCGATCAGGCCGATCCGCAGATCGTCGTCGCCGATTTCGCTCGCGACTCCCGCGACGGCCCGGGCGCCGGCGCGCGGGTTTGCGCCGCCGCCGTTGGTGATCAGTCTGACGCCGTGTTTGCGTGCCGCCGGCAGACAGTCGCGGGCGATCGGGACGAGATCGGGAATATGGCCGGCCCCGGGGTCGCGCAGTTTTGCGCGCTGCAGAATCGAGATCGTCAGTTCGGCGAGCAGGTCGAAGGCGACGTACGAGACGTCGCCGCGCTCGATCATCTCAACGGCCGGGTCGACGATGTCGCCCCAGAAACCGGAACCCGAGCCAATGCGGCATGTGCCTGCGGTCACAAGCGCTCCAGGAAAGTCACGGCGGACATGTTAACCACACGGTACGCCCGGGCTGTTAGCCTCGGCCGGCCCGCGCACGCGACTGGGATTGGGAGGAGTCAGTGGGAATGAGCGAGTTGACTGACGTACGTTTCGAAGTCGACAACGGCTTGGCGACGATCACGATGGATCGGCCCGAGCGATTCAACGCCTTTCGCGCCCGCACCGTCGACGAGCTGATCGCCTGCTTCAAACGCGCCTGGGCCGATCCCGATGTCGGAGTCGTCTGCCTGACCGGTGCCGGCGACAAGGCTTTTTGCACCGGCGGCGACCAGAAGCAGCGCGCTGAGACCGGTGACTACGGGCCTTCGGAGTCCGGTTTGTTCGAGGTCGAGACTCTCCATCGCGTCATTCGCGAGGTCCCGATGCCGGTGATCGCCGCCGTCAACGGCTACGCGATCGGCGGCGGCCACGTGCTGCATCTGCTCTGCGACATCTCGATCGCCGCCGATACCGCCCGCTTCGGCCAGAGCGGTCCGCGCGTCGGTTCGTTCGACGCCGGCTTCGGAACCGGCTACCTGGCCCGTGTCGTCGGCGAGAAACGCGCGCGCGAGATCTGGTTTCTCTGCCGCCAGTACGACGCCGAGACCGCCGAGCGCTGGGGTCTGGTCAATCGCGTCGTCCCGGCCGGCGAGCTCAAGGCCGAGGTACGCCGTTACGCCGACGAGATCCTCGCCCTGTCGCCGACCTCGCTGCGCTTCCTCAAACAAAGTTTCAACCTCGAGACCGAGCACCTCGCCGCGTCCGGCCAGCTCGCCTTCAGCGGCCTGGAGCTGTTCGTCGAATCCGACGAGGCCAAGGAGGGCGTCACCGCCTTCGCCGAGAAGCGCAAACCCGACTTTTCGCCCTACCGCGGCGGCGGGTCGGCCTAGGGCGCCGGGCCGGTCACGATGGATTTCGGATTCACACCCGAACAGGAGGCGTTCCGCGAATCGATCGCCCGCTTCGCGCGTGAGCGGCTCGCGCCGCACTACCAGGAAGACGATCGCCGCGCGGAGTTCCGCCGCGAGCTGATCGGAGAGTTCGCGAGTCTGGGGTTGCTGGGCCTGCGCATCCCCGAGGAATACGGCGGGCAGAGCGCCGACGCGGTGACCACCGGCATCGCCGGCGAGGAGATCGCCCGCGCCGACCTCAACAGCGGATATCTGCTGCTCATACCGTCGCTGGTTTCGGAGATCATCCGCTCGACCGGCGACGAACGCCAGCGCGCCGAGTGGCTGCCGCAGATCGCAGGCGGCGAGCGCCTTCCGGCGTTCTTCCTGACCGAGCCCGAGCGCGGGTCCGACGCCGCCAACATCGGCCTGCGCGCCGAACGCGAGAACGGCGGCTGGGTCGTGACCGGCGAGAAGACGTCGATCTCGTTCGGCGCCGACGCCAGCTCGGCGCTGCTGTTCGCCCGGACCGGCGGCGACGGCCCGCGCGGGGTCAGCGCCTTCTACTTCGACCTCGACGACCGCTACCTGCAACGGTCCGCGTTTTCCGATCTCGGCGGCCGCTCGATCGGCCGCGCCTCGGTCGCGTTTGATCGTCATCCGGTACCGGCCGATGCGCTGGTCGGCGCCGAGGGCGAGGGGTTTGTCCGCTGCATGCAGGGCTTCGACTACTCGCGCGCGCTGATCGGCCTGATGTGCCTGGGGACCGCCCAGCAGGCGCTCGACGAGGCGACCGCCTACGCCCGCGAGCGCGTCGCCTTCGGCCAGCCGATTTCCAAGCAGCAGGGCGTGGCCTTTCCGCTGGTCGAGGCGCTCACCCAGATCAAGGGCGCCCGGCTGCTGTGTTACGAAGCGCTCTGGCGCAAGGATCAGGGCCTGCCCCACGGGCTCGAGGGCAACATGGCCAAGTGGTGGGCGCCGAAACTCGCCGTCGAGGCCTGCCACACCGCACTGCTCGTGCACGGCCACACCGGCTACAGCGACGAGGTTCCGGCCGGCCAGCGGATGCGCGACTGCATCGGCCTGGAGATCGGCGACGGCACCGCCCAGATCGCGAAGCTGGTCGCCGCGCGTCAGCTGCTCGGCCGCGAGTTCGCGCCGTAGCCGGCGATCGAGGGTTCGAGCATTTCCCTCTCTGCCCGGGCTACTGCGCGGCGGATCCCCGACTAAGGGTCTATACCGGCATAGACCCTTAGTTCATCAGCAGCTGACCGATCGTCGCCGACGGTCACCTGCTGCTCCTTCACCCATGCGCCCCTGATGTTGCGCGCGGACTCGGAGGCCTTGCTGATTCCCTGCCTGATTGCGTCTTCGAAACTCGTACTCGATCTTGCCGAGATCTCGATGATTTTCGCGACGGACATTGGGTACCTCACTTCTCTTTTTGTTGTTTTGTCATACAGCGGTCTTGGTGGTGCCGGTCGCTTAAGCCGTGT
>JBASWU010000027.1:0-39429 GCA_049276635.1 Solirubrobacterales bacterium
CGGCGCCAGCGGCTCCAGCCGGTCGCGCGCCGTCTGATTCTTGGCTTCGGACCGTAGGCGGGCGCGCTCGATAAAATCACCGGACGAATCGTTCACGACGAGCAGACTACGCGACCGGGCCGCGGTCAAACCGAGGACCGGCGTCGCCGGGCGGCGGCTCGGAGCTAGCCGGCGAGCAGATGCTCGAGTAGCGCCTTCTGAACGTGCAGGCGGTTCTCGGCCTGGTCGAAGATCGCCGAGTGTTCGCCGTACAAAGCGCCGTCGCTGATCTCCTCACCGACGTGAGCCGGCAGGCAATGCAGAGCGATCGCCCCTGATTTCGCGACGCCGAGCAGTTGCTCGTCGAGCTGGTACCCGGCGAGATCGGCCTTGCGCCGGCCGGAATCCCGATCGCCCATGCTGACCCAGACGTCGGTGTAGACGGCATCGGCCTCGGCGGCGGCGACCTCGGGGTCGATCGTCAGTTCAATCGCGCCGCCCGCAGTCGCGTGCGCCGCCGCAAGCTCGACGGCGGCGGTCGCGGGCGCGTAGCCGTCGGGGGTCGCGACCGAGACGGTCAAGCCGGCCATCGCGCCGAGCACCATCAGCGACGCCGTGACGTTGTTGCCGTCGCCGACGTACGCCAGCCGGCGACCGGCGAGGTCACCGAATCGCTCGCGGATCGTCAGCAGGTCGGCAAGCGCCTGACAGGGGTGGTGGCCCTCGGTTAGGAGATTGAAGACCGGGACGCCCGAGTGTTCGGCGAGTGCCGCGACGGTCGCATGCGGGCCGGTGCGGATGCCGATCGCGTGGACGAACCGTTCCATCACCAGCGCCGTGTCGCGCAGCGATTCACCACGCGACAGCTGCATCGTGTCTCCAAGCAGCACCATCGCGTGCCCGCCGAGCTCATGCACGGCGATCTCCGCGGACATGCGCGTGCGCGTCGAGGGGCGCTCGAAGATCAGCGCGATCGTCTTGCCGGCGAGCGTGTCGGCGGCCGGCGAGCCCGAGGCGCGCGCGGCCTTGAGTTCGGCGGCGCGGTCGAGGATCGCCGCCAGCTCGGCCGGGGTCAGCTCGGCGCCGGTGAGGAAGTGCTTGGCCACCGCGTGATTATGCACGACCGGTCGTGCCGGTCGTGCATGGAGCTCGCGACCGGGCGCGATCGGGCGCCCGCTACCGTCGATGCATGTCCGCCGATCCGGCCGCAACCGCCAGCCGCCATCGCCTCGGCAAGGGCGAGCGCATCGAACTGACGATCGACTCACTCGCCCACGGCGGCGCCGGCGTCGGCCGTACGGACGGCTTCGTCGTGTTCGCGCGCGGCGGGCTGCCGGGTGACCGTGTGATCGCACAAATCACCGGCGGGAAGAAGCGATTCGCCGAGGCACGGGTCATCGAGATCATCGAAGCCGGTCCCGACCGCGTACCCGAACGCGCGCCGCATCCGGGAGCCGCGTGGCAGTCGCTGCGCTACGACGCGCAGCTGGCCGAGAAGCAGCGTCAGGTGCGCGAGGCGCTGGAGCGTTTCGGCGAGTTCGACCTCGGCGCCGGGTCGGAGATCTCGATCGAGGAGATCGTCCCCGCCGGTGAAAACCATGACGACCCGGCGATCTGGAACTACCGCAACAAGGTCGAGTTCTCGTTCGGCGCCCGTTCGCCCGACGAAGGCAGTGGTCTGGCCCTGGGCTATCACCGCGCCGGTCACTGGGACGTGATCGAGGACATCGACGACACGGTACTGGCCAGCGTGCGCGCCAACGCGATCCGCCGCCTCGTGCTCGACTGGTGCCGGCAACGCGAGCTCAGTCCCTACGACCAAGACGAGCGGTTCGGATTTTTACGCAACCTGATCGTGCGCGAGGGCAGGCGCACCGGCGACACGATGGTCCGCCTGATCACGACGACCGCCGAACCGGAACCGGGCGGCTTCGACGCCGCGGGATTCGTCGCGGCGCTCAAGGCGCTCGATCCCGCGCCGACCAGCATCATCTGGAGCAGAACCGATAACGCCGGTAGCCCGACTCAGGACTGCGACGACAAGCTGCTGGCCGGCGACCCGTACATCGAGGAGACGATCCTCGACCAGCGTTACCGGATCTCGGCCGACGCGTTTTTTCAGACCAACTCCGCCCAGACCGAACTGCTCTACGGCACGGCGATCGAGTTCGCCGGCCTGACCGGTCGCGAGCTTGTTTACGACCTGTACTGCGGGTCGGGCACGATCGGCATCGCGATGGCCGAGCGGGCGCGACACATTTGGGGGATCGAGCTGATCCAGGAAGCCGTCGAAGACGCCGCCGTCAACGCCAACCTCAACGGCGTCGCCGACGCCGACTTCATCGCCGGCGACATGCGCCTGGCGCTGCCGGCGCTGATCGAGCACGCCGGCAGGCCCGACGTCGTCGTACTCGACCCGCCGCGCGCCGGCCTCAGCACCAAGGTTGTTCGGCGCGTGCTCGACGCCGGCGCCCAGCGCATCGTCTACGTCAGTTGCAATCCGACGACGCTCGCGCCGAACCTCAAGCAGATGGCCGAGAGCGGCTACGAGCTGCGCCGCCTGCGCCCGATCGACATGTTTCCGCACACACCGCACATCGAGTGCGTCGCGGTGCTCGATCTGACCGACGACACCAAGCGGTTGGCGATCATCGAGGCACGTAAGCAGGAACAGCGTACGTCCCCCGCCCGGAGAAGTTCTTAACTCGCCGCCTTCGCCGGCAGCGTGAAACTGAAGCTCGCCCCGCCCTCGGGGCAATTCTCGGCCCAGATTTCCCCGCCATGGGCCTCCACCAATCCCTTCGCGATCGCCAGGCCGAGCCCGGCGCCGCCGGAAGTCTCGCGCGCGTCATCACCCCGGAAGAAGTGGTCGAACGCGCGCTCCGATTCTTCGCTGGATAGGCCGCTGCCGCTGTCGGTCACGTGGATCAATAGATCGCCGGTGCCGGCGCGCGACGCGCCGTCGACGGTCCCTATCGATTCGGCCGAGATCGCGACAGCGCCGTCGCCGGGGGTGTGGCGCAGCGCGTTCGTCAGCAAGTTCATAATCACCCGCTCGATCTTGTCTGGCGCGCAACGGACGGTGGCCTCGGGATCGGCGACATGTGTGGTCAGGCGGACGCCGCCGGCGTGAGCCTGGCCCTCGAATCCGTTGACGCATGCGCTGATCAGGTCGCCGACGCGTACTTCATCGAGTTCGAGTGTCAGCGCCGCCGCGTCGATCATCGCCAGTTCGAAGAGATCGGCCACCAGTTGCGATAAACGGGCTACCTGATCGTTGATCGCCGGCAGGTATTCCTCTGGCGTCGAGATACCGTCCTCGATCGCCTCAAGCATCGCCTGCATCGCCGCCAACGGCGTACGCAGGTCGTGACTCGCCCAGGCCACCAGTTGGCGCCGCGCGTCGAACAGCGACTCGACGTAGTCGGCCATCGCGTTGAACGACTCGGCGAGCTCGTCGGTTTCGGCGACACCCGTTGGCGTCGCTCGAGCGGCCAGATCTCCGGACGCGATCTCGTGCGCGGTACCGGTCAGCAAGTCGAGCGGCGCCGTAATTCCACGCAGCAGCAGGATCGCCGCGCCGAGCGCGACCAGCGTCGATCCGACGACGATCGAGAGAACCACGAGGTCGTGCTCGGACTCGAACATGACCAGCCCCGAGGCAACGACGGCGATCAGCGGGAGTAGAGCGGTGACCAGCAATGCGCCGATCGCGCGCGCGCGGATCGTGCGCAGACGCATCACGGCCGCGGTCGCCGTGAAACCCAGCGCCAGCGCCGCGCCCAAGACGATGGCGGCGAACGCAATCATCCGTTGAACCGGTAGCCCATACCCCACACCGTTTGGAGATGGACGGGCTCGGATGGGTCGGACTCGATTTTCTCGCGCAACCGGCGCACGTGCACGGAGACGGTGCCGGTGTCGTAGGCGACGTCGTATCCCCAGACGCGCGCCATTAACTGATCGCGCGAGAAGACTTCCCCGCGATTGCGCGCCAGGAACTCAAGGAGATCGAACTCACGGGCCGTAAGCCGCAAGGACTTGCCGGCCCGCAGCACCTCGCGCGCAACCGGATCAAGCTGAATTTCGCCGAACGAGACGACTTCGCCGATCGCTGACTTCGCGCTCTCGCGGTCGCCGGCCGAGCCGGCACGCCGCAGCACGCTGCGCACGCGAGCCGTCAGTTCACGCGGTGAGAACGGCTTGCCCAGATAATCGTCGGCGCCGATCTCGAGACCGACGATGCGATCGGTTTCGTCGCTGCGCGCGGTCAGCATGATCACCGGCAGATCGCCGCGGCCGCGAATCCAGCTGCACAGTTCGAGGCCGTTGATCTCGGGCAACATCAAGTCGAGCACGACCAAGGCAAGTGCATGCTCGTGGTCCTCGATCAATCGCCGGGCGGTCGCGCCGTCACCGGCCTGGATCGTGCGGAACCCGTCGCGCTCGAGGTAGCGAACGACGACGTCGCGGACGATCTCCTCGTCATCGACTACGAGTACCGTCTGCATCGGGTTGTTCGTGCGCACGGGCGACATGTATGCAACGGTTGTATCGGTATTCGCGGCCGGGTTGCCCATGGCGCTTCCTATCCGAACGTGAAAGCGTAGGCCGAGACGCCGGGCGTAAAACGCAGCGTCAGCCGGTGGTTTTCAACCCCCGGCAGATCGACGAGCCGGTAGAGCCGCTGTCCGCCGATCAGTGCCACACCGTTGCGCACGTCGGCGCCGGCGGCCGAAGCGGCGATCGGTTTGCCGTCGAGTTCGATGATCACAGAACGCTTGGGTCCGTTTGATCCGAGCACCAGGAACACGCGGCGGGCGTTGAATCGCGCCTCAAGCCGCGAACCGGCCGAAGCCGACGTCGCGTTTTCGCTGGTCACCTGCCAGCTGCCAGAGTAGGCGAAGTGGTCGGCCGGCAGTTTTTCCGGTGCCGCGCCGTAGTCGTTGCGGCCGTTGACGATCTGCCCGTTGGTAAAGGAATTCGCCCGAGCGGACCCGAGGTAGGCCTCCGGCGTGATATCGCCGTCGGAGGGCTGCTCGGCGGCCGGAGACTCGGCTCCCGATCCAAGCTCGGCTCCACCCGCCTCGGCTAGCAGCGAGCGAATCGCCTCCTCGGTCTCCTTGTATTTGCCCTCACCGAAGTGTGTCTGACGCACGCGCCCGGTGGCATCGACCAGGTAGTGCGCCGGCCAGTACTGGTTTCCGTAGGCGTTCCAGGTCGCGTAGTCGTTGTCCTGGGCTATCGGATAGCGCAGCCCGCTCTGCTTGATCGCGGCGCGGACGTTCTTGGCCGACCTCTCGAACGGGAACTCGGGCGTGTGTACCCCGACGATCACGAAACCCTTGTCGCGGTACTTCGCGTCCCAGGATTTCAAGTACGGCTGTGTGCGAATGCAGTTGATGCAGGTATAGGTCCAGAAGTCGACCAGCACAACCTTGCCGCGTAGCTGCTTGAGCGTCAGCGGCCGCCCGTCGGCCGTGTTGAACCACTTCTGGTTGCCGGCGAACTCGGGGGCTTCGCCGAGATCCGGCAACGATGACGGCTCGGCGAGTTTCTCAGACGATGCCGAGCCCGTCGGCAGGGCGAACTTGTCGCTGCGAGCGGCGTTGCCACGGGTCGCCGCCAGATCATCCCGCACCGCTCCGGACTTTTCGAGTGTGCCGGTCGGGTTGACCAGCACCGCCGGCAGCCCGCTGGCTATGGCCGTCTGAAAGCGCGTGTCGAGATCGGCGAACATCGCCATCGCGACAAAGACCATCGAAAGGCCCATCGCCAGCTGGATCTTCTGGCCGCGCCGCATCAGCGGAGCAATCAGTCGCCGACCGCCGATCATCAGCGCGAAAAACGTGACGGACGAACCGACGCCATACGAGAGCGCGACCGCCAAGCGCCCGGCCGAGAAGGCCTGTGACGCGGTCGCGGTGATCACGCCCGCAAGGATCGGTCCGGCGCACGGCGCGTAAACGAAGCCGAGTCCGCCGCCGACCAGTACGCCAGACCAAAATCCGTCCTTGCCTTCCGCGCCACTTTGAGTTGCACCGGCGACCTTGCTGGCGCCGCGCGAAATGAATTTGCCGATCTGAAACTCGACCCAGCCGGCGGCCTTGGGTACGACCAGTGAGAGTCCGAATACAAGCAACACCGCGATCGCAAAGTCGCGCAGCAGATCGTCGGGCAGCCCGAAGGCGCTGAGTACGTAAACCAATACGACGACCGCGAAGGTGAAGGAGATCGCGAGTCCTGTCGCAATACCCAGCGGCCGTCTGCGTCCGCCGGTGCTGCCCGCGGCGAAGACCACGGGCAGCACCGGAAGGGCGCAGGGCGAGAGCGCGGTCGCGGCACCCGCGATGAACGCGAAGATCATCAGTAGAACCATGAGAATTCCTTTCTCGGTGCCGCTGTCGCGCCGGTTATGACTTGGTGATCGGCTTGCCGCTGGGGTCGATCACGTACCACGTACCGCCGAACTCGAAAACCGCCTGGCAGAGAACCTGATCGGCCTTCTTTTCTTTCACGAAGTGATAGAGCGGCTGACCGTCGTAGGTCACCTGGGTCGTTCCATCGGTGCGCTTGGTCATCCCGAGCTTGCTCTGCGTGATCCCTGATCCCGCCCGCGGGGCTCCCTTGGTCAGAACCGGCGGCCAGGCGGCGGCACACTCGCCGTAGCACTCGCTCTTGCCCCTGGTTTCCTTGGTAAAGATGTAAATCGAGTGACCCTTGTGGCCCTGTAGGATCTTGCCGTAGCGGTCAACGCTGCCCGACTTGATCGTCGAGTTGCTGACGATCATCGCGCCGCCCGACTCCGAGCCGGCTTCGGCCTCCTTCATCGCAGCGCCAGGCTTTTCGTCCGGCATCGCTGCGCCGGATTCGCCGTCGTCTTTCATCGCGTCGTCTTTCATCGCGTCGTCTTTCATCGCGTCGTCCTTCATCGCTTCGTCGGTGGAGCCTTTGTCGGCCACCGCGACATCGGTTGCAGGCGTCGGCTCCGACGCGGTTTTGGTGTCGTCGTCACCGCATCCGGCGGCAACCAGTGCAAGCGCGGCGGCGACCAGCACGAGCGGGACTAGTTTGAAATTGATCTGGGGCAAGGTTTTCCTCCTGGCGGAATATGGTGATTGCGATGCACTACCGATCATGCGTCGCCGACCGTTTCATGCGCCTTAAAAGGTCCTTACGAAAGCCTTACATCCCCCGCGCGGGTCATTCGCGGCTCAGGTAGCCCACTGCACGCGGATCAGTAAGGCGGTAGCTCGCCGTGCCATTCGCCGAGCCGCTTGAAGGCGCTCCAGAACGCGCGTTTCGACGCTTCGTCGTCGAGACAGTCGTCCAAGTCCGGAGTGACCAGCGCCTCGCAGTGAGCGGTCCACTGCTGGATCTCGCCGAGCTTCGCCTCCAGCGGCGTCGATCCCGGCATCCCGAGCGTGTTGACATCGTCGAGCGCCGCCTCACCCATCACGACCACCACGCGCGGCTGCACGATCATCAATTCCTCGAGCACGCGGGCCGTGCATGACTCGGCGGCCGCTTCCGGCTCAACCGGGCATTTGACGCTGACGGTTCCGTACACCGTCAGCGGATCGATACCCAAACGCTTGAACGACTTGGTCAGCGCCGTCCCGGCGCGTCCATAGAAGGCGACGCCCTCCTCGACTTCCGCCGGCATGGCGGTGTGCTTGAGCAGAAAAATATCGGCCTGCGGATGACCGCTCCCGAGCACCGGCATCAGCTGTCCGCGCGGACACTCCTCGCAGCCGTGAATGTCATGGGCGAGGGTGTTGAGTTCGCGGATCGCGCGCTCGAGGTACTTCTCGCGGATTTCGTCGTCGGTGGCTGGCATGTCGTTTGCTGGCACGTCCTCGGGTGGCATCTCGTCTGGCATGGTCACAGGAATGTCGGGTCCGCGGGCCGGAGGGGGAGTCCCGGCCGCGCGGGCCGCCCCGACGGCGATGTATTTGGACGATTCGGCGAGCGCTCCTGCGGGTCGCAGCGGGTGTTGCGCGCGGCAGAGTTTCTTGCGCGACCCAAGTGGTGGCAGGTATTCGCGCACGGCAGGTCTAGCCGCGAGACCGATCGGCGGGTCGGGACCGTCGATCCCGCGGCCGCGATCGATGAAACCGGGCCGTCCGGGAGTGCCTGTCGAGACGCTATGACTCTCTACATGCGGTCGTATGTAGACGGTTCCACACGTGAAAAGGCATACACGCCAAACAGCGACACCCGCGCAGCCGGGGCGCCGCGCTACAGCTTGCGGGCCGCGGCCGCGCTGCGACGCTTGGTCGGCTTGGGAACCTTGGACTCGAGGCCGGTCTTGGTCTGCAGGAACTTCAGCGCCTGCACATAGACCAGGCTGCTCGACGTGCGCGCGATGTCGGCGCTGCGCAGCGATTCGAGAAACTCCTGCGGCCCATCGAAGTCGAACATGTTGATCCGCACGCTGCCGAGGCCCTGAGCGACGTGACTGTCGCTGCCGGCGCCGGCGACGATCCGGTACTTCGCGGCGAAACGGACGGCCTCCTCGTTGAAGGCGGTGAAGGCGACGCGCGGGTTGAAGACCTCGATTAGGTCGATGTCCTCGAGCACGTCGAGCAGGTGTTCGTAGTCGGGGACCGAGTGCATCCGGTCGAACGGGTGCGGTACGTAGACGAGGCCTCCCTGCCGCTTGATATCGGCGATCGCCTCTTGCAGGGTCACGCCCTTGGGAATCTTCTCCTTGATGAACAGACCGATCACCTCGCCCTGACTCGCGGTCTTGACCTCCTCGGCGACGATCACCTTGACGCCGTATTCGCCGGCGATCTCGGCCGCGGCGAGCGCGCCGGAGACCTCGTTGTGGTCGGTGATCGCGATCGCGCCAAGACCCTGAACCTTCGCCGTCTCGAGCAGAACCTCAACCGGAGTGGCGCAGTCGTGCGAGTGGTCGGTATGCATGTGCAGGTCGACGTCGATCCGCTTGCGACGAGCGACGCGGTCGCGGATCTGTCTGTTTACGGCCTTGTTCGGGATGCGGTCGTGGCGGCGCGCGTCGACCGACGCGTATATCCGTTCGAAACTCTGCGCGACGTGGTCCCAGGTGTGGTTCGCGGCGTAGGCGCGAGCCGCGCCCTGCAGGCGCTCGCGCAGCGCGGCGTCGTCGATCAAGCGTGCCAGCTGCTCGGCGAGCGCGTCGGCATTGCCCGACTCGAACATCAGGCCGAGCTCGCCGTCATCGAGCGCCTCACGGTATGCCGGCAGCCCGGCGGCAAGCGGTACCGCCCCGCTGGCCACGATCCGCGCAACGTATCCCGGACTCGGAGCCGTGCCCGCGCTGGCCGCGACGGCGATGTCGGTGGCGGCCAGGTAGTCGCCGGTCGCTCCGTCGTGGCGCCCGACGAAGCGCACCCGCTCGCGCATGCGCTTAGAGAGCGAGGCCGGGATCACGGGCTGTTCGGCCGGCGAGCGAATCGTCGCGTGCCACCGAAGCTCGCGCGGCAGCTTGCGCAGCGCGCGCAACAGGATGCGCTGCGCGGCGCGCTCCTCACTGTTGGACAGAAAGATTTCGATCGGAGCCTCTGCGTCGCGCGGCGAACGCGCGATGGCTCGCTCGGCGCCCGGGCCGAGGATCTCGTAATTGCCGCCGAAGTAAGACTTGACCAGATCGCGCGTCGCGGCGTTGTTGGCGGTGCGTGCGTCGAGCCGTCCGAAGAACAGTTCGACGAACCGCCGCGCGACCTGCGTCGAGAGCGTGCGGTCGGTGGCCTGATGAAAGGTCCCGATGTTGAGCGTGCGGCTCATCCGCAGCGCGGCGCTTGAGGCACTCGGCGCGAACGGCTCGTGGACATGCACGAAGTCGAAGGCATCGAGTTCGAAGAGTTCCTCGAGCGTGCGCGCAACATCGATCGGCAGCGTGACCGTACCGCCGAGCTTGGCCGGCGGAAACGGCAGCGACTGGCCGATCCCCAGCACCTTGGGCATCCCGGCGCTGTCCTTGAAAAGCACGCTCGGATCGCCGGCGGCAGACTTGATCAGCGCGCGCGACTGGGCGACCAGCTTGCGCGAGAGCGACGGAGCGACGATGACGACGTCGTGACCACGCGCGGCCAGCGCGCGGGAGAGCTGGTGTACGTAGCGGTTGGTCTCGCGGTCCTCCTCCCATCCGTAGGGGGTGATTTGCGCGATCGAGAAGCCGGAGGGCGGCATGACATGACTATATGCAGCGGCCGACGGCCGAGGCGAATCGACGATCCTCCAAAAAAACATCGTTCGTTTGGCTACCCCTTAATATCACCACTGCGACATGGCTGTAGCGCTGCCGATAGTGCTAGAGAGATGCCACTCCACGTTGCCTCCCAGCCGATTCTCGACGCGGACGCGCGTGAACTCGACCGAATCCTGCGCGGTCAGCTGATCACCAGTCTGTATCAACCGATCGTCGACCTGGAATCGGGCGAGACCGTCGGGTACGAGTCGCTCGCGCGCGGGCCGAAGGAATCACCGCTCGCATTCCCGGACCGCATGTTCGCCACGGCGCGCGCGGCCGACCGGCTCGCCGAACTCGACTGGGAATGCCGCGCCGCGGCCTTGCGCGGCGCGCTTGAAAACGGTCTGGTGGCGCCGATGCTGTTGTTTGTCAACGTCGAGCCGGAGGCCGCCTTCGTGCGTCCGCCCGACCACCTCTGGCCGCTGCTGGCCGAAACGCAGAACAAACTTCGCATCGTCTGCGAGTTCACCGAGCGTGGTCTGATCGATCGGCCGGCGGACGTGCTCGCGGCGGCGCGGATCTGGCGCAACGCCGGGATGTCGGTCGCAATCGACGACGTAAGTACCGACCAGTCATCGCTGGCGCTGCTTCCCTACCTGTGCCCCGAGATCATCAAGCTCGACCTCAGCGTCGTCCAGAGTCCACTCGACGCAAATGTCGCGGCGATGCTGCAGACTGTGAACGCCTGGGCCGAAAAGACCGATGCGATCGTGCTGGCCGAGGGCGTCGAGACCGACGAACATCTCGAACGCGCGAAATCGCTGGGCGCCGACTTCGCCCAAGGCTGGAAGTACGGCAAGCCCCTGCCTCTGACGGATTTCGAGCTTGAAAACACCGCCGACGGCGCGACGCTCTCGTTTTCCGAGCCGCGCGACTTCAACGACTATTCGACGCCATATAAGTACGTCGCCGCGCGCCGGAGGCCACGCGTGGGCGACAAGCGCATGCTTCTGGCGCTGTCGCGGCAGCTCGAAACGGTCGGATCGATCATGGGGCCCGCGGCGATCGTGATCAGCAGCTTCCAGTCGGCCAAGTATTTCGACCCCGGCTCGCGTGAGCGTTACGGGCAGATGGCGGGCGATCTCGCGATTGTCGGCGCGATCGGCGCCGACATGCCGGTGCGCCCGGCCGCGGGCGTGCGCGGTCTGGCGATCGCGCAAGACGACCCGTTGACCGGCGAATGGATCGTCTGCATGGTAAGCCCGCACTACGGCGCGACGCTGGTCGCCCACGATCTCGGCGACACCGGACCCGAACTCCAACGCCGGTTCAACTTCTGCTTGACCCACGACCGCGAGATCAGCACAGTCGTGATGCAGCAGCTGATCGAACGGTTGATTCCGGCGCACGATCGGGCGGCTGCGCCGCCCCGTCTGCGGCTCGCTACCTGACGGCCCTCGGTTCCGGCGGCGGCTCGACATCCCAGCGCGGGAGTCGCCGGTCCAGCCAGCCCGGGATCCACCAGTTCGCGTCGCCGAAGATCTGCAGCGTCGCGGGCACCAGCACCATCCGCACGATCGTCGCGTCGACGAACACCGCCGTGGCCATGCCGATGCCCATCAGCCGCAGAAACACCGCGTCGCTGAGCATGAAGGCCATGAACACGGCGACCATGATCGCCGCCGCCGCGGTGATCACGCGGGCGGTTTTCGCCAGTCCCGCCGTGACTGCGGCGTGGGTTTCCTTACCGGACAGATATTCCTCGCGGATCCGGCTCATCAGGAAGACCTCGTAGTCCATCGACAGGCCGAAGAGAATCGCGAACATGATCACCGGCACGAACGGGGCGATCGGCGTCACCGAGTCGATTCCGAGCAACTGGCCGAACCAGCCGCCGTCGGCGGCGACCGCGACGACGCCGTAAGCGGCGCCGACCGACAGCAGGTTCATCACACCGGCCTTGACCGCGATCAGCGGAGACCGGAAGGCGATCAGCAGAAGCAGCAGCGAGAGCCCGACGACCCCGGCGATAAAGACCGGCAGCTTGTCTGACAGGTACTCGCTCTGGTCGGTGAACGACGGTGTCGGCCCGCCCAGCGCAGGCTCGATACGCGTGCCGTCGAGCGCGGCCGGGATCACGTTTTGACGAAGCTCACCGACGAGCTCGCCGGTCGCGTCGTCCTGCGGCGACGTCGCCGGGATCACGGTGATGTACGCGGCGTCGCCGCTCCGGTTGAAGGTCGGCGGTGTGACCTGCGCGACACCGTTGGTCTTCCGCAGGTCTCCGGTCAGCTTTCGCAGCTGGGTACCGGTGGCCGCCGCGTCGCCGCCGGCCTCGTCGAGGTCGAGCGCGAGGATGAACGGGCCGTTGACGCCGGCACCGAAGCCCTTCTCGATCAGCTTGTAAGCGATGTAGGTCGGTTGATCGGGGGAGTCGTTGCTGGCGTCGGGAAAGCCGAGGTTCATCGACAGCGCGGGGATCGCGAGCGCGATCAGCACGGCCGCCGCCACGCTAGCCATCGTCCACGGGCGCTTCTGGACCTGGCGGCTCCAGCGCGCGGCGAGTGTGTGACCGCCGTCCTCGGTGTCGGCCACCGCCAGCGAAGCGCCGCCGAGCCCGGGAATCTTCAGGTTGTTGACGCGGCGTCCGGCAAACGCGAGCAGCGCCGGCAGCAGCGTGATCGCCGCGAACATCACGACCAGCACCGAGATGCTGGTCGCCAGCGCGACACCGCGCATGTACTCGACGCCGACGATGAACAGGCCCATCACCGCCAGCACGACCGTCGCGCCGGCCACCAGTACACTGCGCCCGGCGGTCGAGAGCGTCTCGATCAACGCGTCGTGTGGGTCGTTACCGTGCGTCAAAGAGGCGCGGAATCGCGTCAAGACCAGCAACGCGTAATCGATGCCGACGCCGATTCCGAGCAGGCTCGAAACCGCGCTGGCCCAGTCGGGCACGGGCACGACGGCCGCAAGCAGTCCGATCAGTAGCGACGCGATCCCCAGACCAAACAGCGCCGTCAGCAGAGGCAGACCGACGGCTATCAGCGAACCAAAGGCGATCAACAGAATGACCATCGCCGCCAGTAGGCCGGCCGCTTCGGGTGGGTTTTGATCTTCGGCGTTTTGGATCAGGTTGCCGCCGACGGCGAGCGTGAGGCCGTCGCCGCCGGCCTCCTCGGCAAGGTCGATCAACGCGGTGCCGCTCTCCTTGGGAGCGTCCCAGGCGCGGCCTTCGATCGCGAGCCGCGTGGCGGCGATCGAGCCGTCCTTGGAGACCTGGGTCTCGCCGGGCTCGCCGATGTAGTCGATCTCGGCGGCCTTGGCCGTGAACGCGGCGACGCGCTTCTTGATCGCCGGGCTCTGCGCGCCGGCCTCGGCCTCCCAGACCAAGTCGACCGAGTCACCGGAGGCGCCGTTGAATCGCTGCTCGAGCAGCTCGGCCGCGGCCTTGCTCTCGCTGCCGGGCGTCGCGTAGTCGGCCTCCCAGTCTCCGGCCAGGCTCGAACCGACGAAACCGAGCACGAGCGTCACACCGATCCACGCCAGGACAACACGACCGCGTCGGCGGTACGCGAGGTCCGCCCAGCGCGCAAGCAGGCCGGCCGGGGGAGCGGATGGAACGGAATTCTTCGGGGAGTCCTGTGGCGGACCGGCAGGCCGAGGCATAAATTTTCTCCTGGACGGCGGGGGAACCGGGCGATATTAGTGACGGAGTGTAATGGTTCGTGAAGTCAACGGTCGCATTGAAGTACGATTTAACACGATGGTTACCGACAGCGCGGGACAAGCGGTGCCGAATCCCGGCGACGACGTCTGCGCGGCCCAGCCGATCTTCAGCGAACAAACGCTCCCACACGCCAAGCGAAGCGTGGGTTTCATGCTGTCCAAGCTGGGCATGGTGGTCTCTAATCAGTTCCACCAATCGCTCGCCAGAATCGGCGTAGACCCCGGACAGTGTCACCTGATGTTGCTGATCAATCAGCGCGAGGGCCAGTCACAGCAAGCGCTCGCCGAGGAACTGTCGATCCCCAAGAGCCGCATGGTCGCGCTGGTCGACGATCTCGAGCGGCGCGGATTCGCCGAACGGCGCCAGAACCCCGAGGACCGGCGCCAACATGCGTTGTACTTGACCGAGTCCGGGCGCAAGATCTACGGTGAGGCGATGAAGATCGCGGCGGAGCACGAACGCCGCGTCTGCTCGACGCTCACCGCGGCGCAGCGCGAGACGATGCTCGCCCTGCTGGCGAAGATGGTCGAGGCCGACACGAGTGGGCTGCCGGCCGACGTACACCCCGGGCTCGCCGGCACCCGGGCGGCCGGGCGGCCGGGCGAGACCGCCCGCTCGAACCGTCCGCCTAAGTAGCGCTTGGTGCAATACTCGTCGCCGTGAGCGCCTGGGAGATCATCCGTTTATTGCATCTCGTCGCGATGGCGTTCTTCGTCGGCGGGCAACTGGTGCTGGTGGTGGCGGTGGTGCCGGTTCAGCGCGACCACCCAGACCCGGTCGCGATGCGGAAGATGGCGCGGCGTTTCGGTTACGGCACGCTGGTCGCGGTCGGCGTCCTGATCGCCACCGGCTCGGCGATGGCGGCTCATCTCAACCGCTGGAGCGACACGGCGTTACAGGTCAAGATCGCCCTCGTCGCGATCACCGGCGGGCTGATCGTGTGGCACATGCGCCGACCCAAGATGCACGCGATCGAGGGCGTGGTGTTTCTGCTGTCAATCGCGATCGCCTGGATCGGCGTCGCGCTTTCGCACTGAGGGCACTAAGAGTGTCTATGCCCGGCGACTATCTCGGCGAGCTACTTCTTCGCCACGACCTTCTTGCGCGCCGGGGCCGCTCGGCGCTTGGCGGCGCTCGCGCGCCCGGCGCCCGGCTTGGCGCGGGTGGCGCCGAGCTTCGGCTTGCCGGCGTGTTTGGCGATGAACTTCTCGGTGTCCTCGCGGGCGATGTCGTCTGGGCGCTGGTTCTGCGGTGACTTCATCAGGTAGGAGGACGGGCCGTCGAGCTGGCCACCGACGCCGTTGTTCAGCGCGAGCTTGCAGCACCGCACCGCGTCGATCACGATCCCGGCGCTGTTGGGCGAGTCCCAGACCTCGAGCTTGAGCTCGACGTTGAGCGGCACGTCGCCGAAGGCCTGACCCTCGAGCCGAATGTGCGCCCACTTGCGGTCGGTCAGCCACGGCACGTAGTCGCTCGGGCCGATGTAGACGTCGTCGGCCGGAAGCGTGTGCTCCATGATCGAGGTGACGGCGTTGGTCTTGGAGATCTTCTTGCTCTCAAGGCGCTCGCGCTCGAGCATGTTGTAGAAGTCCATGTTGCCGCCTACGTTCAGCTGTGACGTGCGAACCATCTTGACGCCGCGATCGCCGAATAGACGAGCGAGCTGGCGATGGACGATCGTCGCGCCGACCTGACTCTTGATGTCGTCGCCGACCACCGGCAGTCCGGCTTTCTTGAAGCGCTTATCCCAGTATGGCTCGCGGGCGATGAACACCGGGATGCAGTTGACAAAGCCGCATCCGGCCTCGAGGATCTGCTCGACGTACCACTTGGTGGCGTCCTCGCTGCCGACCGGCAGGTACGACACGACGACGTCGGTGCGGGTCTCCTTGAGGATCTGGACGATGTCGGCGGTCTCGCCGGGAGCCTTCGTGATCTTCTGCTTGAGGTACTTGCCGAGGCCGTCGTGGGTCATGCCGCGCTCGACGTTGACACCGAGCTTCTTGGGGACCTTCGCGAACTTCATCGTGTTGTTGGGATCGGCCCAGATCGCCTGGCCGAGATCTCTGCCGACCTTCTTGACGTTGATGTCGAAGGCGGCCGAGAACTCGATGTCACTGACGTGGTATCCGCCGAGATCGACGTGCATCAGGCCCGGCACGTCCTCGCCGAACTTGGCGTTCTTGTAGTACTCGACGCCCTGCACGAAGGCGCTGGCACAATTGCCGACACCGATGATCGCTACACGAACCTTGTCGCTCTGGTAACGAGCGGCGCCGTTGCCGTTGCGGACGACGGCGCCGGCGGCGCGCTTCGCGCCGGTCGCGCCATTGGCGCGCTTTGCCGCCGAAACTGAGGGTCTGCCGGCTGCGCGCTTGCGCGCCGCGCCGTTGCTGCTCTTGCCGTTAGGCGAGGGACTCACTTGAGATGTTCCTTCCGTCGTTTACGGGTACGGGTAAGACGCGATCGCGATCAAGTCGTTGCTGTGGTCGGCGTCCGCTGTCTCGGACGCTCGACGGGTTGCGGGGGCTCGGCCCAGCGCACGGTCACGATCGCCCGCGCGACTTGCAAGTGCCGAGGATAGAGGGTGAGACACCGAATCCGGTGCCTGGTTACACCGCTTGCCGGGCGAACGGTTCGTGAACCGCTAGGCGGCCGCGGCGCGCCGAGCGTCGATCTTCTTGCTCTCGCGGTACACGTGGGCGATGCGCTGCATCATCGTGAACAGGCTCAACGCGGCCAGTACATAAATGCCGCCCTTGAGCAATGAGAAGTCGCCGAGGCCCATGCCGTCGGCGAAAAACAGCGCGACCGAGATGATCACGACGCGCACCGCGCGACTCGCGATCCCGACCTTGCACTCAATCCCCAGCGCCTCGGCGCGAGCGCGCGTGTAGGACACCATCAGCGATCCGAGCACCGCGAGCACGACGGCGGCGACCGCGTACTCGTCGCTTCCGCTGAATACACCGTGGTCGCCCTTGACGAACTGCATCGCGATCGCGGTCAGCACGATCCCTTCCTCGATGCGGTCGAGCGAGCTGTCGAGAAACGCGCCGAACATCGTCGCCTTTCCGCTCATTCGCGAGTACTTGCCGTCGAGCAGGTCCATCACCGAGCCGAAGACAAAAGCGACGCCGGCCAGAACATAGAACTGCTGCGTGATCAGGACGGCGGCGGCGAGGTTGCCGACTAGACCGGTCATCGAGATCGCGTTCGGCGTCAGGCGCGATTCGATCAGGCGGTCGCGCGCCGAGTCCGAGAGAATCTGCCCGCGCTGGCGCTCAGGGACGCTCATGCGTCGTCGCCGAGCAACGCAGTTTCGATGTCGCGCCTGACGTTGTCGAAATCGTCGATCGTCCAGCCTTCCGCACAACTTGGCGCGCCGCCGACAAGGCGTCCGATCGAGAAATCTGAGCTGATGGTCACCACGGGAGGACGGGACGATACCGCTTCGCCGGTCTCGCCTGTCGGCCGGGCGGGCGGCGCGCCGGGCAGCAGAATCTCGAGATAGCCGGCATCGGTCGAGCGGATGCAGCCGATCGACGGGCGCAGGAATCGCTGCCAGCGAACCCGCGTCACACTCGCTCCGTAGCGCACCGGCTGGATCTGGAATGCCCGTCCGGGATCGCCACCGAAGTGTGGCTGGATCCCCTCGTCGGCCGGCAGCCTCACGCGGTAGATGCTCCAGTCGCGCAGCCTTGCCACGCGCTCGAGGTATTCCAGTCCGCCGCGGATCAGCTCGGCCTCACGGCGGGCCGAGTAATCCGGCGTGGCGTCGGACAACGCCACCCAGCGTACGTCGTTCTCGATCAGCCAGCGGGCGTAACCGCCGCTGGTCAGATCGTCCTCGTAAAAGACGGCGTTGTATTTGGTGTCGAGTTGCCGCTCCCAGCCACGGGCGATCGGGCGCCGGTTGGCGACATACGCGGCCTCGAAGTGGTTGCGGGTGAAGACGATCTCGACCCGCTCCCGGCGGGTCGGGTCGGCGCGATCCAGAAAGGCGTTGACCGGGGCGAAAAACCGCGGGTCGGCGGTGTCGTCGCGAGTCGCTATCGCCCAGCCGGCCGTCGCTCCCTGCCAAGCCAGCAGCGGAATCACCACGGCCAGCGCGTAGCGGCCGGAGCGCGGCCACAGCGCGGCGGCCGCGATCGTCGGGAAGACGATCATTCCCAGGCGGATCGCGTTACCGCCGATCGGCGAGGCGACCAGCTCGTTGCCGGTCAGGAAGATCGCATAGAGCGCGACACCGGTCGCCACCAGGCGGCGCGGCTCGGGCGCCAGATCGTCGCGCACGAAGAACCAGAAAAAGGCCGTGATCGCCAGCGACCCGAGGTACGACGCGAAATGAAACGGCTGGCTGCCGCCTTCGGGAAACAGCAGTGAGGCGACCACCGCGGGCAGCAGCGTGGCCACCGCCACTACAAGATAGGCGTGTTGTGGAGTGGCCCAGACCGCGCCGGCGGTCGCGCGGACGGTCGCGCGCAGACCGTCGTTTTCGCCACGCCGGCGGCGAGCATGGATCAGCCTCAGCGTCTCGACCGGGTGGCCTCCCAGCCAGACCGTGAAGCCGACGAACGCGACGAAGAGGGCCGCCAGCGGGCTGGTCAGAGCGCAGTTGACCGAGAGAACCGCAGCGATCCACGGCCGGTCGTGGGCGGCCGCCAGCAGCGCCGCCAGTCCGATCGCCACGCTCAGCGCGTACGGAAGCTGTCCGATCACCAGCGTGGCGCTGAACACCAAGGCGAAGACATAGGACGCCGCCAGCGCCCCGCGCCGCGGGAACACCTCGCGCGCAAGCACCGAGAACAGCAGTACACCGAGCAGATAGGCGAACGCCCCGGCCAGGCGCACGCCGATCGTCGCCGCGAGCGTCGGAAACATCACGCCGTAGGAGACCAGGTAGTGACCGCCGTACCAGTTGTAGTTCCAGACGAAAAAACCGTCGTTCTTGAACAGCTCGGCGCGATACAGGTGCGCGGCCAGGTCACCGCCACGCAGGTCGAGCAGAAAGTACAAAGCGCCGAGGCCGAAGGCCACCGCGACCGGACCGAAGTGCGGGCGCGCAAACTCGCGTGCGCGGCGCGCGATCGAGCGCGCCGCGGCGGGTAGGCCGGCGGCGGACATCACGCGGAAGTATGACTGGCGGCGGGGCCGGCGGGGTCGTCCGCGGAGCCGTTTCGGTGGGTCGCGGGGCCGATATCAACCTGCTCGCCGAGCAGGAACGCGGTCGCGATATCGACCGCGTCCTCACGGTCGAGCCACGGCCAGTGACCGGCATCGGGAAGGTATTTCAGCCGCGCGCCGTCGATGCGATCGGCGAACGCCTGCGCAAACGCGGCCGGAATATATGGGTCCCGTTCGCCCCAGAGCACCAGCGTCGGCGAACTCAACAGGCCCAGGCGCTCGCCTGCCAGCTCCAGTACCTCGGGCGGCGCCGAGCGATACAGCCTGAGGATCGCGCGCTGGGTTCCGTGATCGAAGTGCTTCCAAACCGAGTCGAGCATCTCCGGCGGCCACGGCCGATTGCCCGGGCGAGACTCCTTGCTGAGAAATTTCGACGCGGACTTGGTGGTCATCCCCATGACGAACTCGCCGAGCGCGGGCGTCCGCCAGGCGCGAGCGATGCGGTGCCAGCGGTAGCCCGGCAGCAGCGGGACAGCGTTGATGATCACGAGACGTTCGAGGCGGTCGTTGAGTTCTTGCGCCGTCACCAGGGCGAGCACTCCCCAGTCGTGGACGACGAGACTGAACCGATCCCATCCCAGGCGGCCGATAAACGCCTGTAGGAAGGCGTTGTAGCCGCCGATCGAGTACTCGAAGGTCTGCGACTTTTCGGATCTCCCGAAGCCGGGCAGGTCGAGCGCGACGCCGCCCGTACGCTCCAAAAACGGGGTCCAGTCGTCGGCGTTGGTGGGTACGCCGTGCACGTAGAGCACCGGCGCGCCGGCTGTCGGCGATCCGGCCGGAGCGTCGGCAGAGCGCCAGAACGTTTTGGTTCCGGCGATCCGCTCGGTGTGCTCCGTAATCAGCTGCGCCTGTGGAGTCGCATCCATCGCCATCGCAGGGTACGACACACCGCGACGTGACCGTGCGGGCAACCGGCCGGGTGGGTCGAGTGGCGAGACGGCGCGAGCCAAGTTGGGTACGTCGAGCGACACGGGTGGGGATCCGGCGGGAACCGACGTGGGATCGCCCGCCGCCGGCCGGCGATACCGTGCGTCGCGTGAGCAAGCCTCGCCGAACCGTTAAGGCCGACCACGCCTGGAAGCCGCCCCACGGCAACCGCATGCACGCGATTCGGATGCGGCTACGCGCCTACTACGGCGTGCCGCTGCCCAAGCCCCACCACGACCCCGTCGGCGAGCTCGTTCTGACCGTGCTCTCGCAGAACACCAACGACCGCAACCGCGACGTCGCCTTCTGCCGGCTCGAGGAGCGATGGAGCAGCTGGGACGAGGTCCGCGCGGCGCCCGTCGAGGAGATCGAGGCCGCGATCGCGCCGGGAGGGATCAGCAAAGTCAAGTCCGCTCGGATCAAGCAGATCCTCGACCGCGTGGCTACCGACCGGCCGCCGGTCACGGCCGGCGACGGCCGGCCGTCTTCACGGGGGATCGGGTCTGGGGGGACCGACCCTGGGGGGGTCGACCTTGGTTGGATGGCGACCGCGCCGCTCGATGTCTCGCGCGACTACCTCTGCACGTTGCCCGGAGTCGCGCGCAAGACTGCGGCCTGCGTACTGCTCTTTGCCTACGGCCTGCCCGATATCCCGGTCGACACCCACGTCGGTCGCGTCGGCACGCGGCTGGCCCTGTATAGAGACGGCGCCGGCTTCGAAGAGATGCACGACACGCTCCTGGCGATCACCGCGCCGGATCTGGCCCATGAAACTCACGTCAACCTGATCCGGCACGGTCGACGGTTGTGCCATGCACGGGCGCCACGGTGCGGAGTCTGCCCGCTGCGGGAAATCTGCCCATCGGCCGGGACGGTCGGTTGAGCGCAGCCCGTCAATCGACCGCGAGCGGCGGTCGATAACTTCACAAACCTATAATGAACACACTTAGATTTTCTGCCATACTCCAACTAAGTGTTTTTCGCTCGCCACGCATCACGGTGACCACGAAAGCCGCTTCACAGAGATCTTCTCACGGCCCTTCGCACCCCGGCGAGGCCGAATCCGCAACATCAAACAGGAGCAACAAGCGATGGCTAAGACAATCGGAATCGACCTCGGCACCACGAACTCGTGCATGGCCGTCCTCGAGGGCGGCGAGCCGACGGTCATCGAGAACGCGGAGGGCGGCCGCACAACCCCGTCCGTAGTGGCGTTCACCCCGTCCGGCGAGCGACTCGTCGGCACGCTCGCCAAACGCCAGGCGGTCACCAACCCCGAGAACACCGTGTTCTCGATCAAGCGTTTCATGGGGCGCAAAGAGGCCGAGGTCAAGGAGGAAGAGTCGATCGTTCCGTACAAGGTCGAGGCCGGCCCCAACGGCGATGTCCGCGTCAACATCAACGACAAGCAGCACACCCCGCAGGAGATCAGCGCAATGATCCTGCAGAAGCTCAAGGCCGACGCCGAGGCCTACCTCGGTGAGACCGTCGACAGCGCCGTCATCACGGTCCCGGCCTACTTCAACGACGACCAGCGCCAGGCCACCAAGGACGCCGGCAAGGTCGCCGGCCTCGAGGTCAAGCGCATCATCAACGAGCCGACCGCGGCGGCCTTGGCCTACGGGCTTGACAAGGAAGAGGATCAGACGATTCTCGTCTTCGACCTCGGCGGCGGAACCTTCGACGTGTCCGTGCTCGAGATCGCCGACGGCGTCTTCGAAGTCAAGAGCACCGCCGGTGACAACCACCTCGGCGGCGACAACTTCGACAAGGCGATCGTCGACTGGATGGTCGCGGAGTTCAAGAAGGACAACGCGATGGACCTCTCACAGGACAAGATGGCCCTGCAGCGTCTCTACGAGGCCGCCGAGAAGGCCAAGATCGAACTGTCGTCGGCACAGGAGACGCAGATCAACCTGCCGTTCATCACCGCCGACGCCGCCGGTCCCAAGCACCTCGACACGCGGCTGACGCGATCGAAGCTGAACGAGCTGACGTCCGCGCTGGTCGACCGCACGATCGTGCCGGTCCGCCAGGCGCTCGACGACGCCGGCGACTCGAAGATCGACCACGTCGTGCTCGTCGGCGGCATGACCCGCATGCCGGCCGTGCGCGAAAAGGTCAAGGAGCTGACGGGCAAGGACCCACACCAAGGCGTCAACCCCGACGAAGTCGTCGCCGTCGGCGCGGCGATCCAGGCCGGCGTGCTCGCCGGTGACGTCAAAGACGTCCTGCTGCTCGACGTGACCCCGCTGACGCTCGGCATCGAGACCAAGGGCGGCGTCATGACCAAGCTGATCGAGCGCAACACCACGATCCCGACGCGCAAGAGCGAGGTCTTCTCGACCGCCGATGACAATCAGCCGTCGGTCGAGATTCACGTCGTCCAGGGCGAGCGTGAGATGGCCGGCCACAACAAGTCGCTGGGCAAGTTCCAGCTGACCGGCATCCCGCCGGCGCCGCGCGGAATCCCGCAGATCGAGGTCGGCTTCGACATCGACGCCAACGGCATCCTCAACGTCACCGCCAAAGACCTCGGCACCGGCACCGAGCAGAAGATCGAGATCAAGGCCGGCGGCGGGCTCAGCGACGAGGAGATCAACAAGATGGTCGCCGATGCCGCCGCCCACGCCGACGAGGACGCCGCCGCGCGCGAACTTGCCGAGGCCAGGAACAATGGCGAAAACGCCGCCTACCAAGTCGAGAAACAGATCAAGGAACTCGACGACAAGCTCGACGACGACACCAAGTCGAAACTCGAGGAGGGCGTCAAGGAGGTTCGCGAAGCGCTGGCGGCGACCGACGCGGCCGAGATCAACGCCAAGACCGAAAGCCTGATGACGACGATGAACGTCGCCGCCGAGCAGGTCTACGCGGCCGCCGCGGCGGCCGCTGAAGCGGATGGCTCGGCCTCGGCCAACGGCGCCTCCGCGGCCGGCGACGAGGCCGAATCGGAAGAGGAAGTCGTCGACGCCGAGGTCGTCGACGAGGGCAAATAGTCCGCAATTCGGCCAACATTCCGTGACAGATGCCACATGATGACCTCAATCAATGACATAATGAGCAATGGAACCGACGGCCGTGGGGATGCCTCTGCAGGAAGCAGAACTTCTTCGTCTGGCCGCGCCAACCTCGACCCGGCGGAAGCCGAGACCGATTCCGGGTCGATCAGCGGGTCGCCACCGTCCCCTTCGGGGGACGGTGGTTCCGCTAGCCCAGTCGAGGGCGCGGAAACACCCGAGCCGACGGCCGAGTCCGCACATCAACCCGGTTCGCCCGGCGGCGGGAAGCCCGCGCCGGACCAGGAGCCCGAGGCAAGGCCGGACGGCGACGGGCAGGGCGTGCCGCCGGTGTCGGACTCAGGCTCGGCCGGTGAGGCGCCCGCGGGCGAATCCGCCGACGAATCGCCGGACGAGCTTTCGCGCATCCGGCAGGAGCGCGACCAGTACCTTGACCTGGCCAAGCACCTACAGGCCGACTTCGAGAACCTCAAGAAACGCACGGCCAAGGAACTCGGCGACGCGCGCCACAAGGCGGTCGCCAATGTCGTTCGCGAGCTGCTGCCCGTCGTCGACAACATCGACCGCGCACTAGAAGCCGCGGGGGGATCAGACACGGGCGCCGACGCCCTCCTCCAGGGCATCAAGCTCGTCCACGACGAGCTTCACGGTTTTCTCGACCGGCTCGGCCTGACGGCGATCGACTCGGTCGGCGAGAAGTTCGATCCGAACTTTCACGAGGCGCTGGCCTCGGTCCAGACCGAGGGCGCCGAGGCCGGCACCGTGACCGAAGTGCACCAGCGCGGGTTTCTACTCGGCGACGCGGTCGTCCGGCCGGCACGCGTGGTGGTGGCCGCCTAAATGCCCGCGGCGGACGGACAGCGGCGGGGTCACTGAACGATGACGCGGAGCGATCCCTACAAGGTGCTGGGCGTGGCCAAGAACGCCTCGCAGGCCGAGATCAAGAAGTCCTACCGCAAGCTCGCGCGCAAATGGCATCCCGACCAGAACGCCGGCAACAAAGAGGCCGAAGAGCGCTTCAAGGAGATCCAGGAGGCCTACGACACGGTCGGCGATCCCGAGAAGCGCAAACAGTTCGATCGCGGCGGGGCCGGCGTCTTCGGCGGCGGCGCTGGTGGTGGCGCCAACCCGTTCGGCCAGGGCGGGGTGCGCTTCGAGAACATGTCCGGCTTCGGCGACATCCTCGGCGGCATCTTCGGCGGTGGCGGCGGGCGCGGGCGCGGGCGCGCCGAACGCGGGCGCGACCTGGAGGCCGGCGTCTCGATCGGATTCGACCAGTCGATCAACGGCACCGAGGTATCGGTCAGCGTGCCGCGCGCCGAAAGATGTTCTACCTGCAACGGCAGCGGCGCCAAGCCCGGCACGACCCCTCAGAGCTGCCCGCGCTGCGACGGCCGCGGAGTCGAAACCGTCGGCCAGGGAATGTTCTCGCTCTCGCAACCGTGTTCGGTCTGCGGCGAGCGCGGCACCGTCGTCGAGGACCCCTGCCCCACCTGCCGCGGGGCCGGAACAGTCCGGAAAACCCGCAAGTACCGCGTAAAGATCCCCGCTGGTGTACGCGAGGGAGCGCGTATCCGCGTGCCGGGGAAGGGCGAGCCGGGCAGCAACGGCGGGCCGGCCGGAGACCTTTTCGTCGTCGTCCACGTATCCGACTCGCCGATCTTCAGGCGCAAAGGCGACAACCTCGAGGTGACCGTCCCGATCACCGTGGTCGAGGCGATGCGCGGCGCGACAATCGAGGTGCCGACGCTCGATTCGACCAAGCAGATCAAGATCGCCGGCGGCACCAAGCACGGCGCGCTCGTCCGTCTCAAGGGCGAGGGACCGCCGCGCGCCAAGGGATCCGGCCACGGTGACATTCACTACCGGATCGATCTGCAGATCCCGGAGGACCTCAGCAAGGAGCAGCGCGAGGCCGTCGATGATCTCGCCACCGTGCTCGACGGGAATCCGCGCGAGGCGCTGCTGGCGCGGGCGGCGAGGGGTTAGCCGATGGCCGCCGACCAACCGCAAGCCCAGGGCCTCTACATGATCTCGGTCGCCGCGACGCTAGCCGGAGTTCACCCCCAGACGCTGCGCATCTACGAACAGCGGCGCCTGCTCCGGCCCGCACGCACGCCCAAGGGCACCCGGCTCTACAGCGACGAGAATCTAAAGACGCTTCGCCGCATTCAGGAACTGACCGACGAGGGCATGAGCCTCGCCGGCGTCGAGCGCGTCTTCCGGCTGGAGGCGCAGCTCGCGCGTGCGCAACGCCGCATCAACGCGCTTGAGCGAACACTCGAACAAACCCGCGCCGAGGCGATCGCCGAGGTCGAGCGCGTGCACCGGTCGTATCGTGCCGAAATCGTGCCCTACGTGCCGCCGCGGACCGCGCTGATCCGGCGACAACCCGCGCCGAAGCAGGCGATGGCCCGGCCCCGGCACGAGCGCCCGACGCGAATCCCGGTAACTCGGCCCGACGACGGCCATTCGCCCGCCGCCGAACAAGAGGACAAGGAGATTTAGAACCATGCGACCAGACCGATTCACAATCAAAAGCCAAGAGGTGATCGAGGCCGCCCAGAAGCTGGCCGAAGCCCGCCGCAATCCCCAGGTCCTGCCCGCGCACCTGCTCGTGGCGATCCTCGACCAGGAGGGCGGCATCGTCGGCCCGGTATTGCAGAAGGTCGGCGTCGATCTCAACGCGGTTCGCGAGCGTGCGTTGCGCGATGTTGACGAGGCCCCGGCGCTGGAGGGCGACTCCGCCCAGCCGACGCCGGCGACCGAGTTCGTCAACGTTCTGCGCAAGGCCGAGGAAGAGGCCCGCGACCTGACCGACGAATACATCAGTGTCGAGCACCTGCTGTTGGCGCTGGCCTCGGTGCCGGGCCAGTCCGGACGCGAGGTTCTGCACGGCTTCGGAGCGGACCACTCGACGTTGCTGGGCGCGCTCAAGGAGGTCCGCGGCTCGCATCGCGTGACCGACCAGAATCCCGAAGAGAAGTACCAGGCGCTCGAAAAGTACGGCCGCGATCTGACCGCGGCCGCCGAGTCCGGCAAGCTCGATCCCGTAATCGGCCGCGACGACGAGATCCGCCGCGTGATCCAGGTGCTCAGCCGCCGCACCAAGAACAATCCCGTGTTGATCGGCGAGCCCGGCGTCGGCAAGACCGCGATCGTCGAGGGACTCGCTCAGCGGATCGTCAACGGCGACGTGCCCGAGTCGCTGCGCGACCGACGCGTGATCGCGCTCGACATCGGCTCGCTGATCGCCGGAGCGAAATACCGCGGCGAGTTCGAGGACCGATTGAAGGCCGTGCTCAAAGAGGTCCAGGAGGCCGAGGGCACGGTGATCCTGTTTCTCGACGAGCTGCACACGATCGTCGGGGCCGGCGCCGCCGAGGGCGCCGTCGACGCCGCCAACCTGCTCAAGCCGATGCTCGCCCGCGGCGAGCTTCGCTGCGTCGGCGCGACCACGCTCGACGAGTACCGCAAGCACATCGAGAAGGACGCCGCGCTGGAGCGCCGCTTTCAGCCGGTGTTCGTCGGAGAGCCGTCGCCCGAGGACACGATCGCGATCCTGCGCGGTCTCAAGGAGAAATACGAGATTCACCACGGCGTCCGCATCCAGGACGCGGCGATCATCGCCGCGGCGACGCTCAGCCACCGCTACATCGCCGACCGCTTCCTGCCCGACAAGGCGATCGACCTGATCGACGAGGCAACCTCGAAGCTACGCATCGAGATCGACTCGCTGCCGACCGAGATCGACGAGATCGAACGCCGCATCCAACAGCTGATGATCGAGGAGCAGGCGCTCAAGAAGGAGAGCGACGAGGCCTCCGCGCGCCGCCTCGAAACGCTCGTCGCCGAACTCGCTGAGCTCAAGGAGCAATCCAACGAGATGAAGGCACACTGGCAGCGCGAGAAGGACACGATCGCCGCGATCCGTGAAACCAAGGAGTCGATCGAACGGGTCCATCAGGAGATCGAGCGCGCCGAGCGCGAGGCCGATCTCGAACGCGCCGCCGAATTGCGTTACGGCCGCCTGCCGGAACTCGAGTCCGAACTCGCCGAGCGCGAGTGGGCGGTCTCCGAACTCCAGAGCGGCACCCGCTTCCTCAAGGAGGAGGTCGACGAGGAGGACATCGCCGAGATCGTCGCCAAGTGGACCGGCATCCCGGTCAGCCGGCTGATGGAGGGCGAGGTCGAGAAGCTGATCCAGATGGAGACGCGGCTGCACGACCGCGTGATCGGCCAGGACGAAGCGATCGGCGCGGTCGCCAATGCTCTGCGTCGCTCGCGCGCCGGCCTGCAGGACCCCAACCGCCCGATCGGCAGCTTTCTGTTTCTCGGCCCGACCGGCGTCGGCAAGACCGAGCTGGCCCGCGCACTCGCCGAGTTCATGTTCGACAGCGAGCAGGCGATGGTCCGGATGGACATGTCCGAGTACATGGAGAAGCACACCGTCGCGCGGCTGGTCGGCGCGCCTCCGGGCTACGTCGGATACGAGGAGGGCGGACAGCTGACCGAGGCCGTCCGCCGCCGTCCCTACAGCGTCGTGCTGCTGGACGAGATCGAGAAGGCCCACCCCGACGTCTTCAACGTGCTGTTGCAGGTGATGGACGACGGGCGCCTGACCGACGGCCAGGGTCGCACCGTCGACTTTCGCAACACCGTGCTGATCATGACCAGCAACGTCGGCAGCCAGTTCATGGTCGACACCGCCGCGCAGGCCGAGGCCGCCGGCAAGCCGGTCGAGGCGGCCGACGAAAAGGTCCGCGAGCTGGTCGAGGGCGCGCTGCGCGAGACGTTCAAGCCCGAGTTCCTCAACCGCATCGACGACACCGTGCTGTTCAAGCGCCTGACCAAGCAACAGATCGCGGAAATCGTCGAGATCCAGGTGGAGCAGCTCGTCGGCCGCGTGCGCGAGCACGGCATCGCCGTCGAACTGACCGACGGCGCCAAGTCTCTGCTCGCCGATCTCGGCTACGACCCGACATACGGCGCCCGCCCACTGAAGCGCGTGATCCAGAAGCGGCTGGTCGACAGACTCGCGCTCGAGATGCTCGAAGGCCGCTTCGCCGACGGTGACATCGTGCGCGTCGAGGCGAGCGACGGCGAACTCGAACTCACGAAAGCCGGCGGCGCCGGTGCCGCGCACCAGGACGGCGCGACCGTCAGCGCATAGGCGAAACCAGGTTGCCGCCGCCGGGCATAGCTCGCCCGCTCACAGTGACGGGAAGGTTTGCGAGAACTTCGCCGCCGGCAGGCGTGAGTTGCCCCTGAAGCTCGAGCGGATGTAGACCGATGCCGTCGCCTCGCTGTCGCTGATGTTGTTGACGCGCAGCGTCGCGACGCACTTGGTGCGGCTGACGCGCAGCTTGGCGCGGACGCCCCTGCGCCTGGTGACGCCGCCCTGGGTGACGCTGACCGTGGAGATCGTCGAGCCGACGCAGCGGTCGTGAATGTCACCGGGGACCGGCGGGGCGACCACGAACAGCCCGACGAAGTTCGAGCGCCCGCCGCCCCTCTCGATCTTCACCTTGGTGTAACTGGGGCCGGCGAAGCGGGCGAGGACCGACGGCTGGCTGGCGTTGTCGCGCGTCCCATTGCCGAGCTGCCCCTTGTCGTTGCGGCCCCAGCAGCGCAGGGTCGTGTCGGCGAGCAGCGCGCAGGTGTGATAGGCGCCGGCCGTGATCGCGTTGACTGCGGCCGGCAGGCCGACGACGCTGACCGGGCGCGTGCTGCCGGTGACCGTGCCGTTGCCGAGCTGGCCGAAGGTGTTCGCGCCCCAGCAGCGCACCGTTCCGTTGGTCAACAGCGCGCAGGTGTGCTCCTGGCCGGTGGCGACCTCCTGGGCGCGGCCGCCGAGACTCTCGGTCGTCTCGGTGCCTTTGGTCGGGGTGATGGTGCCGTCGCCGAGCTGGCCGTAGGAGTTTGCGCCCCAGCAGACGACGCTGTCATTGGTCCGGATCGCGCAGGAGTGGTCGAAGCCGGAGGCGATCTGTGTGACGTCGTTGACCAGATCGGGAACGCTGATCGACACGCTGGAACTCGGCGTGGGCACCACCGTGGTGCCGAGCTGGCGGTGGTTATTCGCGCCCCAGCAGCGCACGTTGCCGTTGCTCAGCAGCGCACACGAGTGGTTGGTCCCGCTGACGACCTGCGCGGCGGGATCGCCTAATCCGGCGACTACGACGGGTGTGCTCGAGTCCGCATTAGTCGCGTTGCCGAGCTGCCCGGAGGTGTTTTTGCCCTGGCACTTGACGGTCTTGTCGAGATCGGCGAAACACATGTGGCGCTGCCCGGTGGCGACGCTTGCCGGCGCGGCCCAATCTCCGGCCAGAGCGGCCGCGACCTGTTTGCTGGAAACGTTGCGGCCCTTGTTCGCGGTACCGAGCGCGCCTTTCTCGTTACTGCCCCAGCATCGAATAGACCCGAAGTGGACGATCGCGCAGGCCGAGTCTTGACCGGTCGAGACGACCTTCGGGACACCGTTGAGCGCGTTGACGGGAATCGGGTTGAGCGCGTAGCTGAGATCGTTTTCACCGATCCCCAGCTGCTTGCGGACGTTCGAGCCCCAGCAGTAGACCTTGTCACCGTTGGCGTCGGCGCCCGTCGCGAAGATCGCGCAGGTGCTGGCGGCGCCACCGGACATCCGCGGAGTGGCGACCTGGGCGCCGGCGGCGGCGGCCTGGAGGCCGGCGACGACGAGCGACACGGCCAGCGACAACGCAAGGTGACGCGCGGGCGACCGCCGATCGCGCGTAGATGTTCGAACGGCTGAGTGAGCTGTGGGCCGGAGCATGAGTCAGAGCCTTTCGTGTTGACCGCCGACCGCGGGGCCGGGCGGGGGTTGCCGTCTGCCGGGCGAACGGCCGGACGCCGGTCCGGCCGCCCAAACGCCTGCGGCCAGCCGCCTGTCTGACCGCTGTAACAACCCAATACCCGAAAGGTCGCGGCCGTAGCCGAACTTCGGCGAGCCGCAACATCGATCCCACAATTTATCGCCGGAAACTGGCCACCGGCGAGGCGAGAACGCCGGGGGTTCTAGAGGCCCGTGGCCCTCGCGCTGCTTACGGCGATCGCGGCAAGCATGGTGATCGCCACGACACCGCCGAGGATGATTCGAAAAACGATGAGGCGGCTGAAAGCCGAGAAACGCTCCATCGAAAAGCTCCTTATGTTCATGTTGCTCCGTGAATCCGGCTTTGCCGAGCGGATCCACGGAAATGATTTGAGTGCCGATCGCGGCCGAGTAGAAGCGACCGGCCCGAACAGCATACCGAGAAGCCGGCGACTGCACCTGTACGGGCGGCGTCCGAGGACGCCGCACGGGCGGTGATCCGCACCGACCGTCACGGGCACATCGCTCCCCGGCAGCGCTCAGTACCGCAGTAGCGCGACAACGCCACCGTGGTCATCCAGAGCGACGGCGCGGTCGGACCTGAGCGACGTGACGGTCGCGCCGGTCGCGACCGAGCGTTCGAGCATCTGGTTGAGCCGGCCGTCGAAGTCGGTCCGCGCGTCATAGACCAGGTGGCTGACCCGTCCGTCGGCGAGCGCCGCGAACACGTCTTCGATTCCGGCCGCTCCGCGTCCTTCGGCGGCGAGCACGGCGGTCGTCGCCCGGTCGAGCAATGCCCGGACCCGCTCCTCCTCGACGTGGTCGAAGTACCTGTTCGCGATCTCGGCGATCTCGCTCGGGGGATGGTTGGTCAGCACCCGCTGATCGACCAGCGGCGGGAGATCGTCCGGCAGATGACCGACGAAGGCGCGGTAACAAGTTTCGCCGCCGATCGCGATCACGGCCTGCCAACCGTGCTTGCGCTTGAGCGCGCGCACCTTTTCGCCGACCTCCGCGAGGTAGTGAGTGCGAGCCTCGTCGAGCCGTTCGTCGTACTGATCGCGCCCGGATGAGGATGTCGTCGTGCCACGCGACGCGTCGACCACAGGAGATTTGCGTTCGCGCCACCAGGTCGGCTGCTCGAACTCGGTCGTCTCTATCTGCGTGACCGCGCCCAGCCGCCAATCGAAGATCTCGACCTGATCGGTCGAGAGCGTCACCACGCCGGCCGTCGCGGGGCGGTCGACCAGGGCCAGCAGGGGCGCGATGAAGGGTCCGTCGCCGTGCCTGACGATCGTTGCCACCGGCGGGCCGTCGAACGTCGCCCACTGCTCGCGCCCCGGCTTGCGGGCGACCTCGACGAAGCCGACGCTGAACCGGCTAAGTCCCTCGCGCGCGCCGCCGCGGGGCGGAAAGTGGTCGTTGATCCGCTCGACGGTCGCTCTGAAGGCGACCTCGTCGTGCCCGTTGCACGCCGCGTCGAGCCCGTCCTTCAGTTCAATCCGCCAGGCCTCGTCGCGGTCGGCGGGATCGGCGTCGACAAATACGGATATCACCCCGGACGGCGGCTTCCAGTCGATCAGCTCGCGAACGGTGTCGCCGTCGGTAAAACGCATTGGCTCTCATTCTGCCGCAGTCGGGCGAGTCGTGCGCCGCTCCCGCCGGCCTGCCCGTCCGCCGCAATCGAACGCCACCACAAAAAGTTCGATCGCACCAACACTTCGATCGCGCGGCGCGATAGTTTTGGCGCACCACTTTCGCCCTGACCACGCAGACCGAACCGGAGGATCACGCGATGCCGACCTACATCATGTTCAGCAAGCTCACAACGGAGGGCGTGCGAACGATCAAAGAGAATCCCCAGCGGATCAAAGAGGTCAACGAAGAGGTCAAGGCGCTCGGTATCGAGGTTCTTCACCAGTACGCATCACTCGGGCCGCACCACTTCATCACGATCGTCGAGGCGCCCAACGAGCAGGCGATCGCCCACGCGGCGATCGAACTGGGTTCGCGCGGCACCGCCAGCTACGAGATCGTGCCGGCGATCACCGTCGACAAGCTGATCGAGTCGTTCTAGGCACGCTCCTGCACCGGCGCGGACGGGCACACGGATGAAGGTTCTGGTCGTCGGATCCGGCGGTCGCGAGCACGCGATCGTGCGCGCACTGCGGCGCACCTGGAGCGGTGAGGGCGAGATCGAACTGCTTTGTGCTCCGGGCAATCCGGGAATCGAACGCGACGCGCGGTGTTACCCCGAGGTGTCGGATACGGACGTAGAAGCGATCGTCGCACTCGCGCGCGAACAGGCCGTGGATCTGGTCGCCGTCGGCCCCGAAGCACCGCTGGTCGCCGGCCTGGTCGACTCGTGCGCGACGGCCGGCATCACCGCCTTCGGCCCATCAAAGGCGGCCGCCGACCTCGAGGGCTCGAAGATCTTCAGCAAGGAGGTTATGCGCGCCGCGCGCGTCCCGACGGCCGGTCACGCGGTGCTGCGCTCCAGGGACGAGGCACTCGCCCAGGCCGCGTGTGCCTCCTACCCGGCCGTCTTTAAGAGCGACGCGCTGGCGGCGGGCAAGGGCGTGATCATCTGTCCCGACGAGCGGTCGGCCCGCGCGGCGATCGATCAGTACTTCGTGCAACGGCGCTTCGGCGAGACCGACGTGATCCTCGAAGAGTTTCTCGACGGCAAGGAGGTGTCGCTGATCGCGCTGTGTGACGGCGAACGCGCCTACTCGCTGACTCCCGCGCGCGACTACAAACGGATATACGACGGCGACCAAGGCCCCAACACCGGCGGCATGGGCGCGTTTTCACCGGTCCCGGAGATACCCCCCGAGGATGTCGACGCGATCTCCGCCGAGGTTCTCCAACCGATCGTCGACGAGATGAAACGCCGCGGCACCCCCTTCCACGGCGTGCTCTACGCCGGGCTGATGCTGACCTCGCGCGGGATCAAGGTGCTCGAGTACAACGTCCGCTTCGGCGACCCCGAGACGCAGGCGATGCTGCCGCGGCTCCAGAGCAATCTCGCTGACCTGATGATCCGCTCGAGTGTGACCGGCGGCCTCGCAGGCGTCGAGCTCGAATGCGGTGACGACGCCGCCGTGACAATCACGATGGCCTCGGCCGGCTATCCCGAATCCTCGAGCAAAGGCGACGTGATCCACGGACTCGACGACGTGCCCGACGAGATCGAGGTCACCCACGCCGGCACCGCGCGCAACGACGCCGGCGCGATCGTCACCGGCGGTGGCCGCGTGCTCAACGTGACCGCGCTCGGCGCCACCGTCGCCGACGCCCGCGTCGCCGCCTACGCCGCCGCCGAACGGATCACGTTCCCCGGCCGGCAGCAGCGCAGCGACATCGCCGCCGGAATCTGAAGCCGGCCGGCCGGCGGCCGGTGATCGGCGCGATCCGTCGCCGATCCGTCGCCCCTGACAGGCGGCGCGATCCCACGCCGGCCCCGCGGTTCCTCCGGCCGTCGCGGGAGGAGGAGTGTCCCGCGATCCCGAAGTACCGTCCATAGAGATGCGATCGCGGCGGCGAGTTTTCAGGCAGACTAGAGACGCGCGGCCCGGCCGCGCCCGCGTGCGCGGCGCGCGCTCGGTGTCGACCACTCCCGAAACGGAGGACGAACTGCGGACAACCAGCGAACAGGCCGCGCATACGCCGGCGACAGAGGCCGAGATCGGCGGCATCGACCTGGAGTCCGGCCCGTTGGTCGGCGTGATGATGGGCTCCCAGAGCGACATGGACGTGATGAGCGCGGCGATCTCCGAACTCAAACAGCGCGGAATCTCGCACGAGGTGACGATCGTCAGCGCGCACCGCGACCCCGAGCAGGTGCGCGAGTACGCCCACGGCGCCCGCACCCGCGGAATCAAGGTCGTGATCGCCGGCGCCGGCATGGCGGCGGCCCTTCCCGGCCTGGTGGCCTCTCACACCGACCTACCGGTGATCGGCGTACCGATCCGGGCCGACGACGCGGTCAGCGGCGGGTTAGACGCGTTGCTGTCGATCGCGCAGGCGCCACCGGGCGTGCCCGTCGCCTGCGTCGCCGTCAACGGCGCGAGAAACGCGGCGATACTCGCCGCGCGAATCCTCTGGGCCTAGGACGATCGCGGCGACCGGACCGTCCGCAACGGGCGCGATCGGCCCCGCCGAATAGGATCACCGCGTGATCGAGCGCTACACACGTGAGGCGATCGGGGCCGTCTGGAGTGAGCAGGCGAAGTTCGACAGCTGGCTGCAGGTCGAGCTGGCCGTCTGCGACGCCCTGTTCGAGGCCGGCGTGATCCCGGCCTCCGACCTGACGGCGATCAAAGACCACGCGAAGTTCACGGTCGCCGCCGTCAAGGAGCGCGAGCGAGTCACCGATCACGATGTCGCGGCGTTCGTCGACGTCATCAGCGAACCGGTCGGCGAGGCCGGGCGTTGGATTCACTACGGGCTGACCAGCAGCGACGTGCTCGACACGGCGCTCGGAGTGCAGATCAAGAAGGCCGGCGAGGTCGTGCTCGAAGGCGCGCGCGAGTATGCCGCCGTGCTGGCCGAACGGGCGCACGAGTTCGAGGACTCGATCTGCCCCGGCAGAACCCACGGTGTCCATGCCGAGCCGACGACCTTCGGCGTCAAACTCGCCGGATTCGCGTTCGAGGCGCGGCGCAACGTCGAGCGACTCGAGCGGGCGTTCGCGAACGCCGCGGTCGGCGCGCTCAGCGGCGCGGTCGGCACCTATAGCGCCAACGGCCCGGAGGTCGAGGACACAGTGCTCAAGCGACTCGGCCTGGAGCGCGAGCCGGTCTCCACCCAGGTCGTCGCACGCGACCGTCACGCCGAGCTCTTGACCGCGCTCGCTCTAGCCGGAGCCGGTCTCGAGCGCTTTGCCACCGAGATTCGCGCGCTACAGAAAACCGAGGTACGTGAGGTCGAGGAGCCGTTCGCCTCCGGCCGGCAGAAGGGGTCGAGCGCTATGCCGCACAAGCGCAACCCGATCATCTGCGAACGGATCACCGGCCTGGCGCGCGTACTGCGCGGCAACGCACAGGCGGCGGTCGAAAACGTCGCCTTGTGGCACGAGCGCGACATCAGCCACAGCGGCGCCGAGCGGATCATCCTGCCGGACTCGACAATCCTGCTCGACTACATGCAGTCGCTGGCGGTCAAGGTCGTTCGCGGCATGACCGTCCACACCGAACGCATGCTCTCAAACCTCGAGGTCACACACGGCGCGCTGTTCAGCCAGCGAGCGCTACTGGCGCTCGTCGGCGCCGGCCTGACCCGCGACGAGGCCTACCGGATCACCCAGCGCAACGCCCAGCGGGCCTGGGACACCGGAACCCACTTTCGCGACCTGCTCGCCGCCGATGTCAAGGAACTCGGCGCCGAGATCGACATCGACTCGGTCTTCGACCCGTCGGCATACACCAAGCACGCGCGCGAGATCGTCGCGCGGCTGGACGGCTAGACCCGTACGACGCTCCGGCGGTTCCGCGGTTAGCATCGGGCGATGGCTCCGGGACACAGATCCGCACGTCACGTCGCCGGAGCGCGCCGCACGGGCCGTACTGCCCGCTCCGCGATCATCATCCTCGCCGACGGCGCCCGCGCAGACAGCTTCGAGCGCATGCTCGACGCCGGCGAGCTGCCCGAGATCGCCCGGCACGTGGTCGAACGCGGCGCCTACCGCCGCGCCACGAGCACCTTCACCAGCACCACGGTCCCCGCCCATCTGCCGATGCTCACCGGACAATTCGCCGGCACCGCCGACGTGCCCGGGTACCGCTGGTTCGATCGCCGCGCATGGCGACCGGGACTGCCACTGGGCCCCTGGTGCCTGCGCAGCTACAACGGTCCCGAGGCCGCGTTGGTCAACCGCGACATCGCCGCCGCCGCGCCGACGCTCTTCGAGCTGACCGATAACGCGGTCAACGTCTTCGGCGCGATCACACGCGGAGTCACACGCGACGGGAATCTCGCCGCCGCCCGCAAGACGCGACTGTGGCTCGACGCCCACTACCGGCGCGATTACGTGAGCGCCGACGAGGCCGCTCGCGAACTGCTCGTCGCTTCGCTCGACGACGACGCGGAGCTCCGCTTCGCCGTGATGCCGGGGATCGACTGGAACAGCCACTACAGCTCGCCGTTCGCGTGTGAGACCGAGGAGGCCTACCGCCGCGTCGACCGCACCGTCGGCGCCGTCGCCCGCAAGCTGATCCGGCTCGGCCGCTACGACCAAACGCTGATCGCCGTCTGCTCCGACCACGGCCACTGCCCGGTCGACGAACACTTCGATCTGCCCGTACGGCTGGAGCGAGATCACGGCTTGCGCGTGGCTTACCACTCGCTGCGCGCACTGCGGCGCGACGCCGAGGCGATCGTCTGCGTAAGCGGCAACTCGATGGCACATGTATACGTGCGCGGATCGGACGATTGGGGCGCCGGGCCGGCCACGCGCGGGCAGATTTCGGCGGCGGCGCCGGGCATGGTCGAGCGGCTGATCACGGAACCGGCAGTTGATTTGGTCGTCTCGCGCGATGGCGGTGACGGCCTGCTGATCGAGAGTTCGCGCGGGAGTGCGGTGCTGCGCGAGCGGGCCGGTTCGCCGACTAGGACGACTCCAGGTGCCGGCGCCGGCGCAGGTCCCGGCGCCGATGCCGGCGAACTGGTCTACACCGTGTCCGACGCCGGCGATCCCTTTGGGTACGGACCGTTGCCGGGGCGGATGCGCCCCGAGGAAGCCCTCGCGCTGACCTTCGACAGCGGCCACCCCGACGGTCTGCTCCAGGTCGCCCAGATCTTCCGATCGCCGCGCTGCGGCGATCTTGTCGTTAGCGCCGCCCCCGGCTACGACCTGCGCGACCGCTTCGAGCGCCCTGAGCATCTCAGCGGCCACGGCGCCCTGCACTCGCAGCACATGCGCGTGCCGCTGGCCGTCAGTGCGCCGCTGGCCGACGGCCCGATTCGCACGGCGGACATCTTCAGCAGCGTGCTTGCCTGGCTCGGCAGCGATGCGACAAGCGGGACCGACGGCGTCTCGCGGTTGGTTCAGTCCACGGGAACACCCGCCATGTCGCCGGTCTCCGGCCCGGCCGGCCGGGCGGACTTCCGCGACAACACCACCCCACCCCACAGCGAATAGATCGCGGCCGCCATCACCGCCGTCGCCACCAGCACCAGCCCCGCCGACCCGATCACCGCGATCGCGGCGCCACTGAACAACGTCGCCGTAGCCGCCACCACCGACGGTCCCGGACCGATCGGCAACGCCCCATATAGCGAGGTCAGCAAAAACGCGATCAGCGCATCCGCCGCGCTCGGATCCAGCCCCAGCGCGTTGAAGGCGATGTAGAACCGAATCGGCTGCACGGTCAGCACGACGATCAGCAGCAAGCTCAGGACGACCCGCTGGCGCGGCGATCGCAGCACCTCGATCGTCTTGACGAACTCCCGGTGGCGAAAACGTTTGTAGAGATAGGCAACCAGAGCGCCCGAGCCGATCACGATCCCGATGAACGTGACCACGACCCACCACTCGATCGACGTGACAAACACCGCGATCGCGATCAAGCCGACGGTTATGACCCCTTCGACAAGCAGGAGCAGCCCGTCGGCGGCGAACATCTGCCCGATCGTCGGTGCCGACGGGGGCCTGCCGGCCAGTCTGCGAATCAGGGCGATGCGGACCCAGGCGCCGAGGTAGGTCGGGACGACGGTATCGGCGAGGAAGCGCAGGGCGCTGGTGCTGTGAAGCAATTTGCGCCTGACCGGGGACTCGGCGGCGGTGAGACAGAGGCCCCATGCCTCGGCGCGTAGCAGTAGGGCCAGGAGATGAAGGCCGACCAGCGCCGTCGCTGCTTTGAGCGAGAGCAGCTCGGTGGTTTTGAGGACTTCGTCGAAATGGGGCCAGAGGATCGCCGTTAGGACGATCGCGGCGACCAGCGGCGCGGCGACCGCGCGCCAGAGATTCGGGCGCGACAACGCGTCCGGCCGGTCACCGGAGCGGCCCTGAATCGATGCGAAGGACATCGAGTGGGACGGTATCCGGGCGCGAGGATGACGGGAATCGCGTCACTGGCGATCGCAGCCATCTTGTGATTTTCGTCCCGGAGAAATGTCACGCGGAGGTCGAGTCCGAGCCAAATAGCATCGGTGGGCCATGAACTCCTTCAAGCAGCGGATCTCCGGCTCCACGTCGGTCGACCTCCCCCTCCTCTCCTCCGGCAAAGTCCGCGACACCTACGTGCTCCCCGACGGCGCGCTCTTGATGGTCGCCTCCGATCGCATCTCCACCTACGACGCCGTCCACCCCAATCCAGTCCCCGGCAAAGGCCAGGTCCTCACCGGCATGTCGGTCTTCTGGTTCGAGCAGACCAGACACATCGTCCCCAACCACGTCATCAGCACCGCCGACGATGTGCCGGCGGACCTGCGCGGTCGCGCGCTCAAGGTCAAGCGACTCGAGATGCTGCCGGTCGAATGCGTCGTGCGCGGCTATCTCGCCGGCTCCGGCTGGGCCGACTACCAGGCGACCGGTCAGATCTGCGGGATCGATCTGCCTGACGGCCTGACGGAATCTGCGGAACTCCCTCGGCCGATCTTCACTCCCGCGACCAAGGCCGCGGTCGGCGACCACGACGAGAACATCGACGCCGCCGCCGGCGCCGAGCTCGTCGGCGGCGCGCACGTATACGAGCAACTCCAAAACCTCTCGATCGCCGTGTACGACCACGCCGCAAGACACGCGCGCGGCAAAGGAATCATCCTCGCCGACACCAAGTTCGAGTTCGGCGTCGATCCGGCGACCGGCGAGGTCACGCTCGGCGACGAAGTCCTGACACCGGACTCATCGCGCTACTGGCCCGCCGACGACTACGAACCCGGCCGGCCGCAGGCATCGTTCGACAAGCAGTTTGTGCGTGACTGGGCACGCTCGACCGGCTGGGACAAAGCCCCGCCGGCGCCCGAACTGCCGCCGGAAATCGTCGAACAGACCCAGCGCAGGTACGTCGAGGCATACGAACGGCTGACCGGCGAGCCGTTTACCGCGTGGCTCGCCCGCGTCGGCGCGCCGAACGCGTAAGCGCGCGCTCAGCAGTCAAACAAAATGCAGCGTTTGGCGTCGCCATCGTTGCCTTTGTCTTTGTTTTTGCCTCTGCCGAGTCCCGGGAAGAAATCTTCGGAGTCGGCAGCGGCGCGCTCTCGCTCCGCCGCTGCAGCTCCCGCCAGCTCGCCGCTGGCGTAAGCCTTCGACCGCGCGGCGGCGATGCGACGCTCAAACGAAGCGTTCAGCCGTTCCCGCTGAGCCGACAGCCGGCGTGACGCCTGCGCCTGTTCATAGGCCCGCTGCTGCGCCACGGCCTCGGCGATCCGGTCGTTGACCGCCGAGCTGGAGGGCCGGATCAACACGCCCAGCAGAAAGGCCGCGAGCGCCACCGGCACCATCGCGACCAACGCGAAACGAAATCGCCGGTCCCGTGGCGAGACGGCAGCGGACCGGTCGGCGGTCGGCGTGCGATCGCGCGCGCCAACAACCGATCGCGCCGCGGCAAGGGCGCCACCGGAAACC
>JBASWU010000028.1:0-27624 GCA_049276635.1 Solirubrobacterales bacterium
CGGCGGCGCGTTGCGCGTCGGACCGCGGTCGGCCGGAGCCCGGCCCGGCCCGGCCTGTTACGGAGCCGGTGGAACCGATCCGACGGTCACCGACGCCAACCTGCTGCTCGGCTACCTGGCCGGTGATTCCGCTCTGGCCGGCGGTCTCAAACTCGATCGCGAGGCGGCCGAAACCAGCGTCGCCGCGCTCGCCGCCGAACTCGAACTCGAAACCCTGCCGACGGCCGCCGGAATCGTCGAGATCGCAAACCTCGAGATGCTGCGCGCGACCACCGCCACGACGATCGCGCGCGGAGTCGATCCCCGTGATCACGCGCTTGTCGCCTTTGGCGGCGCCGGCCCGATGCACGCCGCCGCGATCGCCGACGCGCTCGGGATCTCGACGGTGATATGCCCGGCCTCCTGCGGTGTGTTTTCGGCCTACGGGATGGCGCTTGCGGGTCGCCGCCGCGATCGATCGCGCAGTCTCGTGCTACCGCTTGGACAGCTCAAGGCCGCGGATCTCGCCGTCCACGAGAACGCCCTGATCGCCGCGGCGACGGCCGATCTCGGCGATCCCGCCGACGCCTCGGTCGTGACGACCTGGGAGCTGCGTTACAGCGGTCAGTCCTTCGAGCTTCCGGTGACCGTCCCGGGTCCCGCCTCGCCGGAATCGCTCGCGCGACGTTTCCACGACGAACACGCGGCGCGTTACTTGTTCGCCGACCGCGACGCCGCGGTCGAGCTGGTGACGGTGCGTGTCAGCGTCACGACCGGCCGCGCGGATGCTCCGGCCGGCGCGGTCAATCCGGTAGCGACGTCGCAGTCGGTGCGCGACGCCTGGTTCGACGGCCGCCTCCACCCGACGGTCGTCACGAACGGCACGCCGTCTGCGCAATCGCTCGCCGGGCCCGCGGTGATCGAGTTGTCCCAGTCGACGATCGTCGTTCCGCCAGGATGGACGGCACGGTCGGCGGGCGGCGACACGATCCTCGATCGTCGGGCCACGGGGATCGGAACGAACGACGCGTGAACGCCACGGTCGATCCAATCTTTCTACGCGTGGCGGCGGGTTCGCTGGCGACCGCCTGCGACGAGATGGGCGAGGTCCTGATCCGCGCCGCTTACTCGGCGAACATCAAGGAGCGCCGCGACTGCTCGACCGGTCTGTTCGCGCCCGACGGCGAGATGACGATGCAGGCGGAACACATTCCGGTGCACCTCGGCGCGATGCCGGCCTCGGTCGCGGCGGTACTCGACAGGTCGCACTCGCCCGGTGACGCATGGATTCTCAACGACCCCTACGCGGGCGGCACGCATCTGCCGGACATCACGATCGTCACGCCGATCTTCGGGCCGCGCGGCGAGCGACTCGGCTTCGCAGCCTGCCGCGCCCACCACGCGGACGTCGGCGGCCTCACCCCCGGCAGCATGCCGGCCGACAGCACGACGCTCGAACAGGAAGGGGTCGTGATCGAAGCCACTCGCTTCGCGACGGAGGGCGTAATCGACGAGCCACTGCTGGAATCGCTGATCGCGAACATGCGAAATCCCGCCCAGCGCGCGGCCGATCTGCGCGCCCAGCTGGCGTCGTGTCGCCGCGGCGAACTGCGGATCAACGAATTCGTGCGCCGCCACGGGACCGACGAATACCTTCGCGCGCTGGCGGCAGTGCTTGATTACGGCGAACGCCAAGCCAGATCGGGGATCGCCGCGATCCCTGACGGGGTCTACACGGCGACCGACTTCATGGAGGACGACGGCCGTGGTGAGCAGCGCGATCTGCGTCTTGAGCTGGCCGCGACGGTCTCCGGCGACCGGCTCGAACTCGATTTCACCGGCACCGACACTCAGCACCCGGGAAACCTCAACTGCCCACTCGCGGTGACCCGTTCGGCCTGCTTCTTCGCCGTCCGCGTACTGACCTCCCCCGATGGCCTGGCCTGCTCAGGCGCCTACCGCCCGATCACGATCGTCGCGCCGGAGGGGTCGCTCGTCGCGGCCCGTAGTCCGGCCGCCGTCGCCGGGGGAAACGTCGAGACGTCGAGCCGCATCGCCGACCTAGTGCTCGCCGCGTTCGGCCATGCGCTCGGTCAGGGCACGATGAACAACCTGACCCTCGGAAACGAGGACTTCACGCATTACGAGACGCTCGGCGGCGGGCAGGGTGCCTGCCACGACGCGCCCGGCCCGAGCGCCGTGCACGTCGCGATGAGCAACACGCTGAACACGCCGATCGAGGCGCTCGAGCTGGAGTTTCCCCTGCGGGTCACCGAGTACTCGGTGCGACGGGGGTCCGGCGGCGCCGGGCGCGAGAGCGGCGGCGACGGCGTGGTGCGCGAACTCGAGGCGCTCGCGCCTATGCATTTCTCGCTGATGGCCGAACGCCGGCGCTACACACCGCGCGGAGCGGCCGGTGGCGCAGACGGGAAGGTCGGGCGGGATTTCGTCGATGGCACGCCGATCGCGGGCAAGGCGCGCGGCGATCTCGCTCGCAATAACCGCCTGCGGATCGAAACTCCCGGCGGCGGAGGTTACGGATCGGTAACCGTCGACGTCGGCGATGCGCTGACACCGGAGCCCACGCGGCAACCGCCGCGTCGCAGCGCTACGGACTTATAATCCGCCCACGATGCCGCTCGCATTAAAAGAATGGGCCGTCACCGTCCGCGCGCTCGCGGAGGGCGAACAGCTGATCACCTTGCGAAAGGGCGGCATCCGCGAGGAGCGTAGGCACTTCGAGATCGCCGGTGAGCAATTCTTCCTCTACCCGACTTTCGACCATCAGCAGGCCGGACTCGTGCGCGAGTCGCACGTGCCCGAGCTCAAGCGCGCGCTCGAGGACGGAGTCTGGAACCCGCCGGCTCCGACCGCCCGGATGATGGAGGCCGGCCTGCCGGTCCCCCAGCCGGTCAGTGTCCGTCTGCGCGCGTGGGCCGAAGTCGCCGCCAGTTGGGAGGTCACCGCCGCCAACTGCGTGGAGCGGCTCTCGCCCTTTCACGTCTGGACGCCCGAGTACGCCGCCAAGCGATTCAACTGGAAGCCGCGTCACCCACTGCACGTGCTGCTGTTGCGCACCTACCGGATTCCTCGACCGGTCACGATCAAGGTCAAAGACGACTACATCGGCTGCCGCTCGTGGGTTGAAGTCGCGCGCGAGCTGCCGTTCGAGGGGACCCCCGTCCTCTCCGACAGCGAGTTCGCCTGCGTCCGCGCCGACCTCGAGCAGCGGATCTCGGAGACCCGCGCGGCTTGACCGTCTGCGGCCGGCGGCGAGGACCAGATTCCGGGCAAGTATCCTCGCTCAATGTTCTGGGGCGAGCAACCACGCGCCGCCGGCCGGCGGCGCATCCACAACGCCCTCTTGGCAGTAGCGCTCGCGGTCGGAATCGCCGCACTCGGCGCCGCCGTCGCTCCGGACCGGTCGGCGGCGGCGACGTGGGCACCGTGCATCGTGATCCTCGAGCAGTTCGAGTGTGCCAGCTACACGCTTCCGATCGACCGCACCGGCCAGGTCGCCGGCGACACCACCGTACGGGCGATCAAGCTCCCGGCCACCGAGGGTCCTCGTCTGGGTACGCTGTTCGTGATCGCCGGCGGTCCCGGACAGCCTTCCAGCGTCATGCTCGATGCGATGCTGACGCTGTTTCCCGGCGCCAACCGCTACGACCTCATCGCGCTTGACCAGCGCGGCACCGGCTTCTCCGAGCCACTCAACTGCCCGCGGATCGAAAGCGGAGCCGCCGACGACATCGCAGATCCGCGCGCCGACCGCCCGGTTACCCAATGCGCTACGGCTCTCGGGCCCGCACGCTCCGGCTACGACTCGGCCGAGTCGGTCGAAGACCTCGAAGTCGTCCGCGCCGACCTCGGCGTCGAGAGGATTTCGCTGTTCGGCGTCTCCTACGGATCGAAGATGGCGCTGGCGTACGCCAGGCGATTCCCTGCACGGGTGCGCTCCCTGCTGATCGACTCCGTGCTACCGATCGACGCGCCGACGGCCTTCGATCTGACATCAGTGGCGGCGATGCGCCTGGCGATCGAGAGGCTCTGCGCCGGCGGCCGTTGCAAAGACGTCCTGCCGTCGCCGGTGACCAAACTCGCTCGGCTCGCCCGCGCCGCCAAGGACAATCCGCTGGAAGGCTTCCTCGTCGGCCCCAAGGGCAGACCCAAGCGCGTCGAGATCTCCGACGCCGTGATTTTTGAGCTGCTGTTCGCCGCCGATTTCAACCTCTATATCTACGAGCAGCTACCGGCGGCGATCGAGGCCGCGCTGCGCGACGATCCACAACCGATGGTTCGCCTGTTCGCGTTGCTCGAAGGTGACGCCGGCGGCGACGCGGCCGTGCGCCCACACAGCCGCGCAGCCACGGAGGCCGGATGGACCAGCGGCCAGCGATCGCTCACCCGCACCGGAAAACGCCGAAGGCAGTCGACGCAGAAGCCGGCGCCGCGCATATCGGAGGTGTCGTCGTTTAGCAACACGCTTAACCTCGCGACCACCTGTGAGGATCTCGCCGCGCCGTGGACCCGCGACACGCCGGTGGGCTCGCGGCAGACCTCGATCAATGCAGCGGCCGCGGCCCTGCCCGACAGTGCTTTCTACCCGTTCCCGCGCGACACCGTCAAAAACAACTCGCTCTCCTCGATCTGCCGCGGCTGGCCCCAGTCTCCGGACGCGCCGGCCTTGTCGGCCGGCCCGCCGCCGGACGTACCGCTGCTCGCACTAAACGGCGGGCTCGACGTCCGCACCCCGACCTCCTGGGCTCGCGATGCGACCGCCGGCGACCCGCGGGCGCAGGTCGTCGAGATTCCGCATACCGGGCATTCGACGATCGGCACCGACGTCAGCGGCTGCGCGCTGTCGCTGGCCAAGCGCTTCTTGATCTTCAATGCGACCGACGGCAAATGCGGCCGCGACCCCAAACCAGTCCCGGTCGCCCCGAGAACCGTCCAGACGACCGCCGCGCTCAAGTCGCTGGCCGGTAGCTGCAGAAAGCTGCGCGCGCGCCGCTGCCGCGCAGCCAAGCAGGTTGTGACCGCCGGCTACCTCGCGTTTCGCGACGCACTCGACCAGTTCGTCGTCGGAGGCATGTCCGCCGGGCCGGGACTCTACGGCGGCAGCTGGGAGTTCGACGAAGAGTTTGACGACGAGTTGCTTGCGGAACTCGATGCCGCGGACCCACTGCCTCTGTCTCTGTCCTTGCAGGGCATGGAACAGGTTCCCGGCGTCGTCGTCGACGGCAAGGTCTCGATCGAGAACTACCCGCGCATCGCGGGTCGGTTCAGTGTGATCGACCTCGAGGGCGCGAGCTACAGCGTGAGCATCGCCGGCAAGATGGCCTATGACCAGCGCGGCGACAAAGTCCGGCTCGCCGCCCGAGCCGGCCGGCGCGGACGGGTCAAGCTCGCCCGCGGTTCGGCCCGTTCAAGCGCCGCGATCGGCGTTACCGCCAAGTCCCTGCGCCTGCGTTCTACCTTCGCCTTCGGCGCCGGCTCGCGCTTCTTCGCCCGCTGACCGGTCGAGACCGGCCCCTACCAGAAGAGCGTCGACTCGAGCGAGCCGTCGGCCTCGAGCTCTTCGATCGTCTTCGTGTAGACGCCGGAGCTGAGATATTTCCAGCCGTCGTCGGCGATGATGAAGACGACGTTGCCCTCGTCGATCTTCTCGGCCGCGCGAACGGCGACGGCGCAGATCGCGCCGCTTGAGACGCCGGCGAAGATGCCCTCGACCTCGAGCAGTTTCTTGGTCCAGACCACGGCATCGCGATTGGACACGACGATTTTGCGATCGAGCAGTGAGAGGTCGATGATCGGCGGAATAAACCCGTCGTCGAGCGACCGAAGTCCCTGCACAAGTTCGCCCTGAAGCGGCTCCGCGGCGACGATCAACGTCGATGGATCGTGTTCCTTGAAATACCTCGCGTGCCCCATCAGCGTGCCACCGGTGCCGAGTCCGGCGACGAATGCGGCGACCGAGTCGAGTTCCTCGGCGATCTCGGGAGCCGTGCCGGTGTAATGAGCGTTCGGGTTGGCCTGGTTGCCGTACTGGTACGGCATGTAGTACGACGGGTTCTTGTCGACCAGGTCGAGCGCCAGCTCGACGGCGCCGTTGGAGCCCTTCGCGCCCTCGCTGTAGACGACCTCCGCGCCGTACATCTCCAGCAGGCGCGTGCGCTCGGTGGTGACGTTGTCGGGCATCGCGACCTTCAGCTTGTAACCCTTGCGCCGGCAGATCATCGCCAGAGCGATTCCGGTGTTGCCGGATGTCGGCTCGAAGATCGTGCTGCCGGGCGAGATCGCGCCCCTGGCCTCGGCGTCCTCGATCAGTGCCTTCGCCACGCGATCCTTGACCGAACCGGTCGGGTTGTGCGACTCGAGCTTCGCGTAGAGGCGCACACCGGGTTTGGGTGATAGTCGCGGAAGCTCGACCAGCGGCGTATGGCCGATCGAGTCGACGATGTCGCTGAAGCTGCCCCCGGAGATTCGGTGTTTGAGCTCGGCCGATCCCATTACTTCAAAAACTATAGTCCCTAATCTCCGATTGCACAATCGGTATTTATTCGGCGTCGTGGACGTTCGGTCCAGACGATCCCGTCGCGATAACCTCGCGCCGGTCCAGGAGAGCACAGCGTGAAATTCACTCAGAGCCAAATTGACGAGCTGATCCGGCACTCGCGCGACGAGCTTCCCAACGAGTGCTGCGGTGTCGTCGGCACGCGCGACGGCGTCGCCGTGGACGTCTATCGCGCGATCAACTCCGCCGCCAGTCCATTGCGCTACGAACTCGACTCGAAGGACTATCTGAGGATCTACAAGGAGATCGACGAACGCGGCCAGGACGTCGGGGCGATCTACCACTCCCACACTCGCAGCGCCGCCTATCCGTCGCAGACCGACATCAACCTCGCGACCTGGCCCGATGCTCTGTACGTCATCGTCTCGCTCGCCGACGACGACGCGCCGGACGTCAAGGCCTTCTCAATCGTCGATCGCAGAGTCAGCGAAGTCGCGCTGGAGATCATCCCCTAAACGGCGCCCAACGCACGTCCAGAAATTCGGCGTCTCGTGAGTCATCGTCCGCGCCAGACCGGTAAATTGAACTGTGCGATGAGCGCCGACTCCGACACCTGCCCGTTTTGCGGCTGCGAATTCGCGATCGGCGCGACCGCGTGCCCAGCCTGCGATCTCCCATTCCTGCCCGCCGAGGAGCCGGCACGCATAGGCTCGGTCGCCGTCGGCGTAGCGCTAAAACCCGAATTCGCCGTCGGCAGCCTGCGCCGCGTGACGATCGCCGCCAACCAGGCCGAGGCCGAGATGGTCGAGCAGATGTTGCGGTCCCAGGGCATTCCCTGCGTCGTGCGCAGTGCCGCGCGCCCGAACCTTCCCGACTACATCTCGCCCGGTCGGCGCGACATCCTCGTGCCCGAGGGCGGGCTGGCCGCGGCGCGCGATCTGCTGATGATCGACGATCCCAGCGCCGAGGCGCCGTTTGCGCCGCCGTTCGCACTCGGCGCGTTGATCCTCGCCGCCCTCGGCTTTATCAGCCTCGCGATCGCCGCCTTCGTCGCGTTCACCTAGCTTGCCACCCGCCGCGCGGCGCACGGCCTCGCCGGACCTTCGGCAACGCCGGAATCGATCTAGCGGCCACCGGCCATCGCCGGCAGGATCATCACGGTGTCGCTGTCTTCGACCGCGGTGCCGAGACCCTCGAGCACGCGTACGTCCTCGTCGTTGAGATAGACGTTGACGTAGCGGTTCAGGCCGCCGTCGGCGCCGAAGAGCTGTCGTTCGGTGTCGGGAAAAGCCTCGGCCACGCCGCGCAGGACGTCGCCGACGGTGCTTCCCGAAACGCTGACCTCTTTCTGGCCGCCGGTCGCGCCGCGAAGCACGGGGGGAATCTTTACGAGCGCCATGAGGCGGGCATCCTACACGGTTGCCCGGTGGCTGTAGAGTGCGATCTCAAAACCTAGCCGGCAACGATCGCTCAGACCGTAACTCCGCTGCAAAAAGCCTCGTAATCGGGAAACTTGCCCATCTCGTCGTCGCCGATCGCTTCGGGTTCGCGCGAGCAGATCGGGCACTCGGGATCGCGGCGAATCTTGAGGTTGGTGAACTCCTCGGCCAATGCGTCGTAGAGCAGCAGACGGCCGATCAGCGGATCGCCGATCTCGAGGATCAGCTTGATCACCTCGGTCGCCTGGAGCAATCCCATCGTGCCCGGCAGCACGCCCAGCACGCCGTTTTCGCCACAGCTCGGTGCGAGTTCGGCCGGCGGCGGCACCGGGTAAAGACAGCGGTAACACGGACCCTCGTAGGGCTTGAAGATCGTCATCTGGCCATCGAACGAGAGAATCGACGCCGACACCACGGGAATCTTCAGCCGAACCGAGGCGTCGTTGAGCAGGTAGCGCGTCGGGAAATTGTCGACGCCGTCGACGATGATGTCGTAGCCCTCAATGATCTCCATGATGTTGCCGGCATCGAGGCGGGTGTTATAAGTGACGACATCGACATCGGGGTTGAGCGCCCGGATCGTCGCGCGCGCGGATTCGACCTTCGGCTCGCCGATGCGATCGAGGTTGTGAATCACCTGGCGCTGTAAGTTTGACGCGTCGACCACGTCGTCGTCGACGATGCCCAGAGTGCCGATTCCGGCCGCGGCCAAGTACAGAGCGACCGGCGCACCCAGGCCGCCGGCGCCGAGCAGGAGGACCTTGCTCTGCAGCAGCTTCTGCTGGCCCTCGGGACCAACCTCGGGCAGCAACATGTGTCGCGAGTAGCGAATCCGCTGTGCGTCGTTGAACTGAAACGGGATTTCGATCGGCAGGTTGCGTTGCTTCCAGAGCGTGATCCCGCCGTTCATCGACTCGACGTTCGTGTAGCCGAACTCGTCGATCAATGTCGTCGCCGCGATCGCGCTGCGATTGCCGCTCTGGCAGTAGAGAATCACGCGCTGGCCGAGATCGGGGGCGGCGCGCGAGATGCGCTGCTCCAGAAATCCGCGCGGGACGTGCTTGGCTCCGCCGATGTGCGACTCGTCCCACTCGTGCTGTTCGCGGACGTCGATGACCACGGCCTCGGACCCGCCGCGCTGGAGGATGTCGAAAACCTCCCCGGGGTCGGCCTCGGGAATGCGCTCCTTGATCTTGCTGAGGAAGTCTTGGTAGTTATTAGCCATCTCGGCGTCTCCTGTGGCTGCCTCGAATAACGCTGGGGCGATACTTCAAAAAGTATAGCGACGATTCCGTGGGTCGCCCCGGCGGGGGACAACGGCCGTAAAACGCGCTCAGAAATGGCGAAAGGGACGCTTTCCATAGCGTCCCTTCCGAATCCCGTTTTGTTCACCAAGTACTCGACGGGGGGGTGTCAAGCTTCCTTGCACAAGAGGTATCGGAAACGCGCTAAACCGCCGATATAGGGTCCGCAACCCATTTTGGCCTCGCGATTTTGAATCCGCCCCCGCAACCGCCCATCCACAGATCCGAGATCCACCACTGGGCCGCCGCGAGCGAGGTTCGAGCCGGGGAACCGGCCGACACGCTCGAAGTCGCCCAGACGCAACCGGAATCGGACCGCAAACGATCGAACCCGTCGCGCACCACGCTGATGGCACAGGCCCTCGCGGCCAACGCTCTGGCGATCGCGGCGCTCGTGTTCTTCGCGGTGCTGGTGCTCGACGTCCAGGAGGGTCTGGGCACCCGCCGGGCCGAAGTCGTGCTTCTGATGATGTCGATCGCCGGCGCGCTCCTTCTGAATATGGTGATCCTGCGCCGCCAGTTCGCGCCGCTGGAGCGCCTGGTCAAGACGATGGACCGAATCGACCTGGCGCTGCCCGGTGAACGCGCAGAGCTTCCGCGCGGGGCGACGGAGGACGTCGCCGAGCTGGTGCTCGCGTTCAACCAGATGATCGAGAGACTCGAGCAGGAACGCCGCGAGAAGGTCGCCGCGACCGTGCAGGCACAGGAGTCCGAACGCGCGCGCGTCGCCCGCGATCTTCACGACGAAGCGAACCAGGCGCTCACAGCCGTGATCCTGCGCCTTGAAGCCGCCGCGCAGTCGGCGCCGCCGTCGCTTGCGGAGGAGATCAACGAGGCCAAGGCGCTCGCCGGCCAGGCGATGGAAGAGCTGCTGGAAGTCGTTCGCAGGCTTCGCCCGACGACGCTCGATCTAGGTCTGCGCAACGCCATCTCTGCGCACGTAAACGACTTTGGCGATCGCAGCGGAATCGACGTGAAGTTTTCTTACTCGGGCGAAAGCCGGCACCGTCTCGGAGACGACCGCGAACTCGCCGTCTACCGCGTCGTCCAAGAAGCCCTATCGAACATCGCCCAGCATGCCGATGCCAGTCATGTGGAGGTGCGCCTCAGCGTCGCCGACTCGATCCGGCTGCAAGTGACCGACGACGGAAAGGGATTCGACGCTACGGCGCCGACCCGCAGAATCGGCATCACCGGCATGAGAGAGCGGGCGCTGCTGATGGACGGAAAGATCGAGATCGCCTCGACGCCCGGTGAGGGCACGACACTGACGATGGAGCTGCCATGAAGGTCATGATCGCCGACGACCACGGAATAGTCCGATCCGGAATCACCCTGCTGCTGGAGCGACAGCCAGACATCGACGTGATCGGCGAGGCCGGAGACGGCGCCGAGGCATTGTCGTTCGCCGTCGAGCACCGGCCGGACGTGGCGATTCTCGACGTTTCGATGCCGAAGATGACCGGCCTACAGGCCGCCCGCGAGATCAAGCGGCAGGCACCCGACGTGAATGTTCTGATGCTGTCGATGCACGACGACGAGCGCTACCTATACGAGGCGCTGCGCGTCGGCGCCGGCGGGTATGTACTCAAGCGCGCCGCCGACCAGGATCTGGTGCGCGCGGTGCGCGCGGTCAACGACGGTGAGCCGTTTTTGACCGACGATGCCCAGCGTTCACTCGTGAAAGCCTGGATGGAAAGCGACGAAGAGCCGCGCTTCGACAAACTGACCGACCGCGAACTCGAGGTCGTCAAGCTGATCGCCGAAGCCCACACCAACAAGCAGATCGCCGCGATCCTCGGACTCTCCGAGAAGACGGTCGAGTCCCACCGCTCCAACATCCTCAACAAGCTGGGAATGAGCGACCGCGTCGAGCTGGTTCGCTATGCAGTACGGCGCGGCTTGATCGAGCCGTAAGCGTGCCGGTCGGCCGAGACGGCCGCCGGCGGCCCGGGAAAACACGCCCGGTCCCGGAACGAGAGGGCCGGAGAACGATTGCCGCCCGACCTCTCAGCCACTAAGTCAGACCACGGCGCTAGGATTTAGCTCACGATGATGTTTTCGACTCGAGCCGAGTATGGGGTGCGCGTGATGGTTGCCCTCGCAAAAGAGCAGGCCAAGGACGAGCAGCAGCCGTTCCCGGCGTCGCTCGCGCAGATCGCCGCCGACAACGGCCTGCCGTTCGCCTACCTCGAGCATCTCGCGGCGCGGCTCAAGAAGGCCGACCTGGTCGAGAGCCGGCGCGGCCCGCGCGGCGGGTACCTGCTCGCGCGGCCGGCCGAATCGATCTCGATGGCCGAGATCGTCGAGGCGCTCGAGGGCCAGATCGCTCCGATCGAGTGCATCAGCGCCACCGGCGACGGCGACGTCACCTGCACTCGCGAAGGCGACTCAAACGAAATCTGCCCGACCAAGATTCTCTGGACCAGGGTTCAGGGATCGATTGTTCGCACGCTCCAAGACATTACGCTCGCGGATCTTGCCGGAGCCAACGAGCGGGTCAACGAACGCGTCGATCAACGCGTCGCGTCGATCGCCACGGCCTAGCGGACCGGCCGGCCTGAACCCGAGACCGGCGATCCCGCCGTCCAACCGGCAAAACGACTTCAAACCACGACCCCCAACCCAATCAGGAGCACCACCGACATGGCAGACCTCGAGATCATCAATCTTCACGTGCGCACCGAGGAGCGCGAGATCCTGCACGGCGTCAGCCTCCAGGTCAACAAAGGTGAGACCCACGCCCTGATGGGACCCAACGGCAGCGGCAAGTCGACGCTGGCGAACGTCCTCATGGGCAACAGCACCTACGAGGTGACCGAAGGTCAGATCATCTTCAACGGCGAGGACATCACCGAGGCGGACCCGGAGAAGCGATCGCAGGCAGGTCTCTTTCTCGCCTTCCAGTACCCGGCCGTGATCCCCGGCGTCAGCGTCGCCAACTTTCTGCGGATGGCGATCAACGCCCACCGCGACGAGCCGATCAACGTCAAGGAGTTCCGCGCCAAGCTCAAGGAGAACATGGATCTACTGACGATCCCACGCGAGTTCACCAGCCGCTATCTCAACGACGGCTTCTCCGGCGGCGAGAAGAAACGCGCCGAAATCCTCCAGATGGCGATGCTTGAGCCCACGATCGCCGTGCTCGACGAGACCGATTCCGGCCTCGATATTGACGCTCTGCGAATCGTCTCCGAGGGCGTGAACGCCATGCGCGAGCGTGGCATGGGGTCGCTGATAATCACCCACTATCAGCGCATACTCGACTATGTCGCGCCCGACTTCGTGCACATCCTGCTCGACGGCGAGATCGTCGAAGAGGGCGGTCCCGAGCTCGTCGCCAAGCTCGAGGAACACGGCTATGACTGGGTCCGCGAGGAGGTGGCAGCGCGTGCCGGCTGACCCCAATCACCGCAACGATGTCTCGTCCGCGCTTGCGCCGATCGACGGCGACCGCAAGGCCGCGCTCGCCGTGTATGAAAGCGCGCCGCTGCCGAACTGGCGTCGCAGCGGCTTCTGGAACACCAGCCTGCGCGAGCTGAGGCTCGACGAGCTTCAGACACACTCCTACCCCCGGGTCGGCAGCCGCGCCGAGCTGCCGCCGGTTGTGCGTGACGTGATCGAGGGCGAGGAGTTCGCCGGCCTGATCGTCCAGCGCGGTTCGACGGTTATCTACAGTGAGGTCGACGCTGCGAACCCGGCCGGGGTGATTGCCTCGACGCTCGAGGACGCGTTCGCGAACCACGCAGAACTGGTCGGGAGATACTACGGAAAGCGTGTCAGCCAATCCGACGGCAAGTTCCCGGCCGCAAACGCCGCGCTCTGGACCGGCGGTGCATTTTTCTACGTCCCGGAGAACACCGAGGTCGCAAAGCCCTTCCAGGTGATCAACGTGATCGACGAACCGGGCGTGGCGCAATACGGCCGGCTGCTGGCGGTCGTCGACGTGGGCGCCAAGGCGAACATCCGTGAGTACAACCTCGCCCCCGACTTCGCGGGCCAGGCGATCCACTGCGGTGTGTCCGAGGTCTTCGTCGAAGACAACGCCTGGGCGAAGGTCAAGACGTTCCAGGACTGGGGTGGCGGCGAAGTGCACGACATCTCGACCAAGCGGGTCGCGATCGCGCGCGACGCCCACGCGCGCTGGTTCCCGATCCACCTCGGCGGGCGTCTGACCAAGCAGACGCTCGACATCATCACCGCCAGCGACGGCGCCGACATGCGCCACAACGGCATCTATTTCACACAGGGCGACGAGCATCTCGACCTCTTTTCGACCGACCGCCACGAGAGCGGCAACACGACCGGCGACACCGTCTGGAAAGGCGCGGCGACCGGGACGTCACGGGCCAGTTACGAAGGCCTGATCGAGATCCTCGAGGGCTGCCAGAACAGCCACACCTATCTGCAGACCCACTCGCTGATGCTCTCCAAGCAGGCCAAGGTCGACGCGATCCCGTCGCTGATCGTCAAGACCGACGACGTCTCGGCCTCGCACGGCGGCACCGTCGGCGAGGTCGATGAGGAGCTCGTCTTTTACATGCGCACCCGCGGGATCAGTCGCGAGGCAGCGATCCGCATTTTGATCGAGGGGTTCTTCGAGCCGGTCGTCTCTCTGCTCGAGGACGAGCATCTCGAAGCGCTCGTGCGAGAACGCATCGCCGGAAAGCTGGCCGAGGCCAGCGATGACATCGTCGCCTACGCGGCCACCAAGTGAGGTGAGCGCGGTGGCCGAGACATCTCGCTCGGCGTCCGCCGCCGGCCCGGTGCGACCCGCGGCCACAGGCGGCCCGGACCTGGCGGCGCGGACACGCGGCGAGTTCCCGATCCTGCGCAGCCCGGATGCCGAGGGTCGCCGGCTCGTATATCTCGACAGCGCCGCAACCGCCCAGAAACCCGAGCGCGTGATCCGCGCGATCGATGATTTCTACCGCGCCGACAACGCGCCGATCCACCGCAGCACCTACGCGCTCGCCGAGCGCTCGACAGAACTCTTCGAAGGCGCACGCGAGCGCGTCGCCGCGGCGCTCAACTCGACGCCCGAATCCACGATCTTCACGCGTAACGCGACCGAGGCGATCAACCTCGTCGCGCACGCATGGGCCCGCGACCCCGAATCCGGCGATGTCGGCAAAGGCGATGTCGTCCTGACCACCGAGATGGAGCATCACTCCAACATCGTGCCCTGGCAGATGCTGTGCCAAGAGACCGGCGCGACGCTCGACTATGTCGAGATCACCGCCGACGGTCGGCTCGACCGGCAACAGCTCGGCGAGAAGCTCGCGCGCGGCGACGTCAAGTTGCTCGCGATCGCCCACGTCTCCAACGTGCTCGGCACGATCAACGACGTCGAGGCGATCACCGCACAAGCCCACGCCGCCGGCACGCGCGTGCTCGTCGACGGCTCGCAGGCCGTTCCACAGCTTCCCGTCGACGTCAAGCAGACCGGGGCGGACTTCTACGTCTGGACCGGCCACAAAGCCTACGGCCCGACCGGTATCGGCGTACTGCATGGTGACGAGCCGACGCTGCGGTCGATGCGCCCGTGGCTCGGCGGCGGCGACATGATCAAGAAAGTCGAATGGAACCACTCGACCTGGAACGACCTGCCCTGGAAGTTCGAGGCCGGCACCTCGGCCGTCGCCGAAGCGGTCGGGCTTGGTGCGGCGATCGACTTCATCGGCGAGCTCGGCGCGGACAACATTCGCGCGCACGAGCGTGCGCTGGTCGAATACGCCATGCCGCGGCTGCGTGAGATTCCCGGCGTCACCATCGTCGGGCCGGCGGCCGAGCACCGCGGCGGAGTGATCTCCTTCACACTCGACGGCATGCACCCCCACGACGTCGGCGAGCTGCTCGGGCGCGAGAACGTCTGCGTCCGGACCGGTCACCACTGCGCCCAACCGCTGATGCGCCGGCTCGGCGTGACGGCGACCGCTCGCGCGTCGTTCGCCTGCTTCAACGACACCGCCGACATCGACGCTCTGATCGCCGCGCTGCACAAGGCACGCGCGGTCTTCACGCTCTGACGGAGACGGCGATGGACGAGCTGTACCGCGACTACATCCTTCAGCACTACAAGCAGCCGCATCACTTCGGCGAACTCGAACCGCACGATTTCGCGGCACACGACGTCAATCCACTTTGCGGGGACGAGCTCGGCGTGCACCTGCGCGTCGACGACGACGGGACGATCACCGATCTCGCCTTTCACGGCGCGGGCTGCGCGATCAGCCAAGCCGCGGCCTCGATCGCATCCGACGAGCTGATCGGCATGAACGTCGACGATGTCGCCAAGCTCGACGCCGACTGGATGGTCGATCTGCTCGGCATCGACATCTCGGCGACCCGCCGCAAGTGCGCGTTGCTCAACCTCAAGGTGATTCGGGGAGCGGTGACCGGTGACGCCAGCTGGCCGGACGAGTAACAGCAGTCCCTCGCCTCGCAACGCTGACGCGCCGGCGACGCCGTCCCCTTTCTCCCACCGGCTGCGCGTGCGTTACTCCGAGTGTGACGCCCAGTCGATCGTCTTCAACGCGAACTGGCTGACCTACTTCGACGTCGTCAACACCGAGTTCTGGCGCGCGATCGCCGGCGGCTACGAGGTGGTCTGGCGCGACCACGGAGTCGAGACGGTCGTCGCCGAGACCGGAATCCGCTTTCGCGGAGCGGCGCGCTTTGACGACATACTCGACTTCACCGCCGTCGTCGCGCGTGTCGGCGCCCGCTCGGTGCGAATGGAGATCGCCGCGACCCGCGAGAACGACCTGCTGGTGGAAGGGTTCCTCGAGTATGTCTTTGTCGACCGCGAGCATTTTCGGCCGGCGGCGATTCCCGGCGAGATTCGCACCTTGCTCGAAGGAGTCAGTCAACGAGACTGACGATCGAGGTCTTGCCCGGCCGGACCCGCACACGGTCGCCGATCTCGCGCATCTCGACCGACGACGACTGCGCCAGCAGTGTGCGCCCGCTCTCGTGGCGAACGCGGTAGAGCACGTCGTGCCCGTAGAACTCGCGTTCGACGACTTCGCCGTCGCCAGCGGGGTCGAGCTGAAGTTCGAGCTGTTCCGGCCGGATCGCGACGTGGACGTGACCCGTGCCGGCCGGCCGGCCGTCGAGATCGAAGACGCCGATGTCAGTACGCACGCCGTCGCGTTGCATCAGACCGGGCAGCACGTTGACATCGCCGACGAACTGAGCGACCCAGCGCTCGGCCGGGCGCCAGTAGATATCGCGCGGGTCACCGGTCTGAACGACTCGCCCGGAACGCATCACCGCGAGCCGGTCCGAGAGCGAGAGCGCCTCCTCTTGGTCGTGGGTGACGAGAATCGCGGTCGCCCCGACCTCGCGCAGAATCAACTCGACCTCGTGGCGCAGATCGGCCCGCAATGACGCGTCGAGACTCGAGAAAGGCTCATCCAGCAGCACGACGTCGGGCTCCGGCGCGAGCGCCCGCGCCAGCGCCACCCGCTGCCGCTCGCCGCCGGAGAGTTCGTGCGGGTAGCTCGACGCTTTGTGCTGAAGGCCTACAAGCTCCAGCGCTCGCCGCGCGATCGCCGCGCGATCGCCGCGCGGCAGGCCGTGGAGACCGAACTCGGCATTGGCGGCGACGTCGAGGTGCGGAAACAGCGCGTAGTCCTGGACGACCATCCCGATATGCCGGCGCTCGGGCGGCACCCAAGCGCCGTCCGGTCCGCTGAGCAGGCGCCCGCCGACGATCACCTCGCCGCGGTCGGGCCGTTCGAAGCCCATCAAGATCCGCAAGAGCGTCGATTTACCGCAGCCCGAAGGGCCGAGCACGCCGAACAGTTCACCGGGCAACACCTCAAGCGTTGCCCCACGAAGAGCGGCGGTCGAGCCGAATGACTTGCTCACGTCGCGTAGTTCGATTGCGTATTCCGACATGATCGATAGGACTCTATTAGGCTTGCCGAACTATGACGGCCGGGACTTTATTAGGTGTACCTATTGATCTGTTAGGGTTGCCGAATTATTAGGTCACGTCGCGCATTCGGTGGCGCCCCGCGCGTCGTCGAGCCGACATCTTCACCCACCCAGCCCGAAAGGTTCACTCCCTTGAGACAACAGCGACTCTCCCTGATCACATCGGCTCTCTCGATCACGATCGTCACGCTTGCGCTCGCCGGCTGCGGCGACGACGGTAAGAGCGCCGGCGGCGCCTCCGCCGGCGGCGCGCCGACGGACTCACTGGTGATTTACTCCGGCCGTGAGGCCGAACTCGTCGACCCGCTTTACAAGAAGTTCGAGGAGGAGACCGGCATCAAGCTCGACGTGCGCTACGGCGAATCACCGGAACTCGCGGCGACACTCGCCGAAGAGGGCGACAACACCCGCGCCGACGTCTTTTACGCCCAAGACGCCGGCTCGATTGGCGCAGTCGAGGCCAAGGGCCTACTCGCGCCGCTGCCGGCCGCCGTCGCCGACAAGGTCGAGGCCCGGTACCGCGACGGCAGCGGCAAGTGGACCGGCGTCACCGGTCGCGTGCGCGTGCTGGTCTACAACACCGACCGGATCACGCACGGCGATCTGCCGCCGTCGGTGCTCGATCTGACCAAGCCGGAGTGGAAGGGTCGTGTCGCGATCGCTCCCGGCAACGGTTCATTCGAGAGCTTCGTCACCGCGATGCGCGAGGTACTCGACGATAAGAAGACCGAGCGGTGGCTCGGCGACATGAAAGCCAACAACGTCCAGACCTACGAGGGCAACAGCGAAATCGTCGACGCCGTCGCCAAGGGCGAGGTCGACGCCGGTCTGGTCAACCACTACTACCTCTACCAGCTCAAGTCCGAACGGCCCAGCGCCCCGGTCGCGAACCACTTCTTCGCCGCCGGCGACGTCGGGGGTCTGGTGAACGTCTCGGCCGCCGGAATCGTCGCCGGGGCCACCAATCAGGCCAACGCCGAGAAATTCATCACCTTCCTGCTCGACCAGGGCCAGCGGTTTTTCGCCACCGAGGCCGAGGAGAAGGAGTATCCGCTGGTCGCCGGCTTCGACGGTGACCTGCCAAGCGATCTCAAACCGCTCGACGAGCTCGACGGGCCGGACGTCTCGCTCGACACGCTTGGCGCGGGCCTTCCGGAAACGGTTCGGATGATCGGAGACGCTGGTTTTCGCGGTACCTGATCCGCGCGTCGCGCGCATTGCCACGCGAGTACGCCGGCGGGCCGCGTTCCTGCCGGCGTCCTTCGCGGTGCTGCTCACACTCCTGCCACTGCTCTACGTGGTCATCCGCGCGGCCGGCGCCGACGCCGGCGCTTGGAACCGCCTGCTCTCGGCACGCACCGGCGAGCTGCTGTTCAACAGCGTCGGGCTGTCGCTCGCGGTCGCCGTCACCGCGATCGTGATCTCCCTCCCCTACGCCTGGCTGGTCACTTCGACCGACCTGCCGGGGCGGCGGTTCTTCGCCGTCAGCGGACCGCTGCCGCTGGTGGTCCCAAGCTACGTCGGCGCCCTGATCTTCGTCGAGGCGTTCGGGCCGCGCGGACTGACGCAGCAGCTGCTGGAGCCGGCCGGAGTCGACCGGCTGCCCGAGATCTACGGGTTTCTCGGGGCCTACGCGACGCTGACCCTGTTCACCTACCCCTACGTCCTACTGCTGTTGATGGCCGCCTTCAAACGCATCGACCCGGCGATGGCCGAGGCCGCGCGCGGTCTCGGATTCGGCCCGGTCGCCGCCTTCGCGCGGGCGACGCTGCCGCAGCTGCGGCCGGCGCTGCTCTCGGGCGGGCTGCTGTGCGCGCTCTACTCGCTGTCGGACTTCGGGGTCATCTCGATCATGCGCTTTGACACCTTCACGCGGGCGATCTACAGCGCCTACCGCTCGTTCTTCGACCCCAGCGGCGCCGCGCTGCTGGCCCTGGTCTTGATTCTCTTGACCGGCGTGATCTTGGTCTTTGAGCATCGCCTGCGCGGCGACCCACGCCGGCTGGCGCTGCGTTCGGCCGGTGCCGCGCGCCACACGACCGCAACACTCGGTCCTTGGCGATGGCTCGCGGCGGGCTTCTGCTCGACGATATTCGCGCTGGCGATCGTCGTTCCGCTCACCGTACTCGGCTACTGGCTGGCAACCGGCGTCGATCAGAGCGCCGCGCGCAGTTCGCTGGTCGAGGCGATTTCCGGCTCTGTGGCGGCGTCCGGATACGCGGCGTTCGCCGCGGCGATCCTTGCGCTGCCGATCGCCTACGCGGCCGTTCGCAACCCCGGACGTGCCGCGCGCCTGATCGAAGCCGTGGCCACCTCCGGCTTCGCGCTGCCCGGCGTGGTCGTCGCGCTCGGGCTCGTCTTCTTCGCGACGCGGCTCGCCGACCCGCTTTACCAGACGCTGCTACTGCTGGTCGTCGCCTACGTGATCCGGTTCCTACCCCAGGCCGTCGAAGGGGCTCGCGACGGACTGGCACGAGCGGACCCCGGGCTCGAAGAGACGGCCCGTGGCCTCGGACTGGGCCGGCTCGCGACGTTCAGGCGCGTCACTTTGCCGCTCGCCGCCCCGGGGATAGCCGCCGGAGCGATGCTCGTTTTCCTGACCGCGATGAAGGAATTGCCGGCGACGCTGATCCTCAAACCGACCGGCTTTGAGACGCTGGCCACGCGCATCTGGGACGCGTCGCGCACCGCCTCGCACGCCGAGGCCGCCGTTCCCGCACTGATCTTGATCGCGATCTCGGCCGTGGCGCTCTACCTGGGAGCTTCGGATCGCGCCGACAGTGGTCGCCCGCCGCGGAACGACTAACGGGGCGGCGGACCGTTCCGTGATCGCGCCAACTATAATTCCTACCGCAGAAGCCGGAAATAGCGGAACACGTCGCGCGAGGCGGCTTCGGCGACCGGCCTTTCGCCCCCCGTTTTGGAAAGGCCTCCACTAGGCACGACGACGAGCCCGCAAGGAGAGAATCATGGCCACTATCGACAAAACACGAATCCCCAGCAGCACGGTCACCGAAAACGGCGACGGCGCGATCGTCGCCAAGAACGGCATCTCGCGCGAGGTGATCGACGAGATTTCACGGATCAAGGGCGAGCCGGATTTCATGCGCGAACTGCGCCTGAAGAGCTTCGACATCTTCGAGCGCAAGCCGATACCGACCTGGGGCGTCGACCTTTCCGGCCTCGACCTCGACGACCTCGTCCTCTACACCCCGCCGGGTTCGGGCAAGTTCGACAGCTGGGATGACGTGCCCGACGAGCAAAAGGACACCTTCGAGAAGCTTGGCATCCCACAGGCCGAGCGTGAGTATCTGGCCGGTGTCGTGGGCGTCTGGGACAACAACCCGTTTTACGAGGGCCTCAAACAGCAGTACAAAGACCTGGGAATCGTTTTCTGCGCGATGGACACCGCCGTGCAGGACTACCCCGAACTCGTCGAGCAGTACTTCATGAAGAAATGCGTACCGCCGCAAGACAACAAGTTCTCCGCGCTGCACGGCGCGGTCTGGTCGGGCGGCTCGTTCGTTTACGTACCCAAGGGCGTCAAGGTCGATCTGCCGCTACAGGCCTACTTCCGCATGGAAGGTCAGGCCGAGGGCACCTTCGAGCACACGCTGATCATCGCCGACGAGGGCGCCGAACTCAACTACATCGAGGGCTGCACGGCGCAGAGCTACAGCGTCAACAGCATGCATTCGGCCGTCGTCGAGATCTTCGTCAAAGAGGGCGCCAAGGCGCGCTACACGACCGTTCAGAACTGGTCCAAGGACGTCTACAACCTCAACACCAAGCGCGCCATCGTCGAGGCCGAAGGCACGGTCGAGTGGGTCGGCGGGTCGATGGGCGCCAAGTACGTGATGCTCTACCCCGGGTCGTTCCTAATGGGTGAGGGCGCGCGCGCCGATCACCTCAACGTCGGCGTCGCCGGCGCCGGCGTCTGGAAGGACACCGGTGCCAAGGTCGTCCACCTCGCTCCGAACACCACCTCGAACATCCTCGCCAAGTCGATCTCCAAAGACGGCGGCGTGATGGGCTACCGCGGTCTCGTGCGCATGGGCAAGAACTCGCAGGGCTCCAAAAGCCGTGTGCAGTGCGATGGCCTGATGATGGACGACCGCTCGCGCAGCGATACCTGGCCCGACATTCAGATCCAGAACCCCTACGTCACGGTCGCCCACGAGGCAGTCGTCGGCAAGATCTCCGACGAACAGCTCTTTTACCTGCGCTCGCGCGGGTTGACCGAGGACGAGGCCGCCGCGATGATCGTCAACGGCTTCATCGAGCCGGTCACCAAGGAACTACCGATGGAGTACGCGGTCGAGCTCAATCGCCTGATCCAGCTGGAGATGGAAGGCAGCATCGGCTGATGCCGGAGTCGCCGTGCGTCGCCGGCCGGCCGTATGAATCGCTCGATTGAGGAACTCGCCGATCAAGCGCGGTATCGCCCGCGCCGACAACTGATGCAATGTCCTCGCTCGGCATACCCTTCCACCTGACAGACATGCGATCGCCCCCGCCAGTGGAAGCCTCGAGTCCTCGGCCATGAGCACAAACGCCAACGAGGCCCTGTTTCGCGCGACGATGCAGGAGACCCGCGACACGCTCGCCGAGTGGAATGAGACCCCGTTTCGCGTCGTCGGCCGCTGGGCGCTGATCGCCTTGGCGATTGCGCTGGCGCTGCTGACCGGCGTCTACATCGTCGCGCAGTCGGTGACGCCGGATGTCACCTACGACCTGCCCCTCGGCCTGCGCGGGATCGGCATAGAGGACGCGGTGCGACCGTTCATCCGCAACATGCTGGTGCTCGCGCTTCACGGGTTCGTCTGCGTCGCGGGCTTCATGGCGATGCGTGCACTGCCCGAACAGGCGCAGTACAAACGCGGCATCAATCGCTGGGTCCACCACCACGCCAGTGGATTCGCGATGGTATTCGTGTCGTGCGCGACGCTGTTCTCGATCGCCACGCAGATCTTCATCCTCGGCGGCAACGTCGCCGACATCGCCTTCACGCTGGGACTCTCGAATCAAACGCTGATCCTGACAGTCCTCCCCCACGCGATCCCGGAGCTCACCGCCGTGTTTTTGCCACTGGCCGCGTTTCTGGTCGCCAGCCGCGCCGGCGACTGGCACAAGCTGCTTGCCGCCACGGTCGTCACCGTCTCGATCGCGATCCCCGTCCTCGTGGTCTCGGCGCTGATCGAGGCCTACGCCTGGCCGGAGCTTCTGATCGACGCCGTCTACTGACGCCGGCGCTCACACTCGAAGCCGTCCGCCGACGCCGGCGCTCACACTTCGGCGCGCGGCGAGGGCGGGCGACCGAAGTGTGCTTCGACGCCGTCGAGCAGGTTCCAGTTGGCGGCAAACGCACGATCGGCGGCGGCCAGTAGCTGATCGACGTCGGCGTCGGCGAGATCGGCGTCGGCGAGATGCTCGTCGATCAGCTTGCGCGAGTGGGCCGCGTGCTCCTTGTCGAGCTCGGAGTGCAGCTCGAAGTACGCGGTCGCCGGGCCGTCGGCGAAACCGTAGAACTGCCTCAGCCCTTCGAGCTTCGTCGCCGAAATTTCCGGCTGGCCGGACTCGATCGCATAGAGCGTGACCAGGCCTGCGAGGAAGCCCTCGCCGGCGGCCTCCGCCCAAACCTTGCGGCACTGGGCCGACTCGGGGCGATCGGCGTTGTCGAGCGCGCCGGCCGGCGTGCCGACCGCCTCGGCGAAGGCACCCCAGAGCTCGATGTGGCTGGCCTCTTCGGCCGCGTGGGCGTTCAGTGCCTGGCGAACCGTGGCCTCGCCGGCCGCGTCAGAGGTGCCGGCGACCGCCTCGGCCAGCCCGCGCACGGCCTGGTCGTATTCGCCGGCGTAGTAGGCCAACTCGTCAATCGTCAGCTCGCCCGCGCTCCAGCGCTGGTAGAAGGAGTGGTCGAGCACGTTGCTGCGGCTGCGAACATCTTCGAGTCGCGCCCAGAAATCTTGGCTGTCCGTGAGGGTGGTTGCCACGGTGAATCCCTTTCGGTCTTGTTGCGGGTACAGGGAGTCAACTCTAACGGCCGGGCCCGCGGAATTTCGCCGCGGGTCGTACACGGTGAGCCGTACCCCAAGGACGTCGATTACCCTGCGCACCGTGCCACAGGTCGACCAACAGCACATCATCGCGCCGGACCTGCCGGCCGGGGCCACTTGGCTCAACGAGCGCCGCGTCAAAATCGACGTGCTGCTGCGCCGCGGACCGGTGATGATCGAATTCTGGGATTTCGCGCGCATCAATTCGCTGCGCACGATGCCGTATATGGAGGAGTGGCACCGCCGCTACCACCCGCACGGCGCGAGCGTGATCGGCGTGCACTCCCCGGGCTACACGTTCGGAGCCGACGAGCAACTCGTGACCGCTGCCGTCAAGCGACTTGGCATCGAGCGTCCGGTGATCCTCGATCCGTCGTTCTCGCTCTGGCGCGACTACGGAAACAAAGGCTGGCCCGGCCGTTACCTGTGGTCGGTCAACGGCGATCTGCGCTACTACCACTACGGCGAAGGCGACTACGAGACCGGCGAACTGGCGCTCCAGAACGCGCTACGCGAGTTCGGCGTATGCACCGAACTGCCGGCGCCGATGTCGCCGATCCGCCCGGAGGACACCCCAGGCAGCGAGTTTCGAGCGCAAACGGCGGACATCGCCTTGCCGCCCGAAACCGACCGCGTCGAGTTGCGCGGCGAGTGGGAACCGAGCGCCGATTGGATCGAAGCCAAAACCGCCGGCGCGACCGCGACGGCGAGCTGCGATGCCGGTGGCGCATACGCGGTTCTCAGCGGCCGCCGGGTCACCGAGCCCGGTCCCCATCCTCTGGCGATCGAGGCCGGCCGCGTCACGGTGACGGCGAGCGAGCCGGGCATGCGCCTGCACGGCTTTCAGTTTACGCCGGCGCCCGGGCTTTAACCAGCACCCGTCTCGGTCGGACACCGGGACCTGCGCACCCGCCGAAGACCGGGCCTTCGGAGTCACGCGCCGGCGAGCATCCGCGTCTTGGCCTTACGCGCCGGCGATCGGGAGCGCGTTTTCTTCGAGCGCGGCGCGAATCTCCTTGGGCAGCATGAAGCGCATGTTCTCCTGGATCACCTCGAGTTCGCCGATGTCGGTGGTGCCGCGCTCGCGAAACACCTGAACGAGGTTTTGCACCAGCTCGTCGGGCGCGCTGGCGCCCGAGGTGATGCCGACCACCGGTTTGCCCTCGAGCCACTCGTCTTGGACCTGACTCGCGTTGTCGATCAGGTAGGCATCGGTGCCGAGGTCGCGCGTTACGTCGACCAGCCGATTGGAGTTTGACGAGTTCTTCGAACCGATCACAAGCACTACGTCACACTCTCGGGCGAGCTCCTTGACCGAGGCCTGACGATTGGTCGTGGCGTAACAGATGTCGTCGGTTCGCGGTCCGACGATCCTGGGAAACTTGTCGCGCAACGCCTCGATGATCTCGCGCGTCTCGTCGACCGAAAGCGTGGTTTGAGAGATGAACGCGAGCCGCTCGGGGTCGGGAACCTCGAGATTCTGGACGTCTTCGACGGTTTCCACCAGGATCATCGCGTCGGGTGCCTCGCCCATCGTGCCTTCGACCTCCTCGTGGCCGGCGTGCCCGATCAAAATGATCTTGAACCCGTCGGCGGCGAACTTCTTGGCCTCGACGTGCACCTTGGTCACCAGCGGGCAGGTGGCGTCGATCGTCTTGAGGCTGCGCTCCCGCGCCTGGGCGTGAACCGCGGGCGAGACCCCGTGCGCGCTGAACACGACCGTTGCGCCGGCCGGAACCTCGTCGGCGTTGTCGACGAAGATCGCACCGCGAGCGCGCAGCGATTCGACCACGTGCTTGTTGTGGACGATCTCTTTGCGAACGTAGACCGGCGGACCGTAGATGTCGAGTGCGTGCTCGACCGTCTGCACGGCACGGTCGACACCGGCGCAATACCCGCGCGGAGCGGCGAGAAGAACCTTTTCGGGAACCGTGGACATTAGACCCGATTGTACGTGAACACCGCCGGCCGATCACCGCGCGTCGGCGGCGCGCGACCGAGACGGCGCGCCTCGCCGATTTTTCGTAGACTCAACCGTCTGAGGGGCCGGGGCGACGCATCGCGCGCGATCGGTGATAGCTGTTCTCGCGAAGGGGCGCGGTACGCGAGGGCCGAAAGACGCAAGAGGACTTTCCAATGCCGGAAATCGACACCACTTGTACGCCCCGCAACCTATCCTTCCAAATTCAATGAGCGACTCAACCCTCACCCGGCTCAGCGCAGTGGACGCCTCGTTTTTGGTCCAGGAGCGCACCGGTTCGCACATGCAGATCGGTGGGATCATGGTCTTCGAGGGACCGGCTCCCGACATCGGCGATTTCAAGCGCCACATCGAGTCTCGAATGCACCTCGTCCCCCGCTATCGCCAGCGGCTGGTCTTTCCGCCGCTGCAGGCCGGCCGGCCGTTTTGGACTGACGATCCCGAGTTCAATATCGCCTATCACGTGCGCGACGCCGCGCTGCCGGCGCCGGGCAACGACGAGCAGCTGGAACGGCTCTGCGCGCGCATCTACAGCCAGCGGCTCGACCGCCACAAGCCACTCTGGGAGATGTGGGTGGTCGACGGTCTCTCCGGCGGGCGCTTTGCGCTGATCATGAAGAATCACCACGCCCTGATCGACGGCGTCGCCGGCGTAGATGTCGCCACGATTCTCTTGAGCGTCGATCCCGACGAGGAAATCCAGGACGCCCCGCCGTGGCGCCCTCGGCCGCTGCCGACACAAGGCGAGATGCTCGAGATCGGGCTGCGCGACGCCGCGCGGGCGCCGTTCAAGATCGGCAGGAGCGTGCTGCGCCTGGCCACGGGCGACTCTCACGCGCGCGAGGACGTCGGTGAGTTTGCCGGCGGTGTGTCGCGCGCCATCACAGAAGCGCTCGACGCCGCGCCGCGCACTCCCCTCAACCAGCCGATCAGCCAGCACCGCCGCTTTCGCATCGTGCGCAACTCGCTTGACGAATTCCGCGAGATCAAGAGCCTGCTCGATGCCACAGTCAACGACGTCGTCCTCACTATCACCTCAGACGCACTCGGACGCTGGCTGCGCTCGCGCTACTACCCGACCGATGGATTGAAGCTACGCGCGCTGGTCCCCGTCTCCACACGCCCGAAGAAAAGGCGCGGCGGCGACGTCCACGCCGGCAACGAACTGCTCGCTATGCGCGGATATCTGCCCGTCGAGGAGATGGACCCGCTGAAACGCCTCGACTACATCAAGAACTCGATGGAGGGACTCAAGCAGAGCAACCAGGCGGTCGCCGCCGACGCGCTGACGGCGATGCAGAACTTCGCCCCGCCGACACTGCTTGCCCAGGCAAGTCGGCTCAACTTTTCCACGCGGCTGTTCAACCTGCTCGTCACAAACGTCCCGGGCCCTCAGCTTCAGCTGTACCTACTCGGGCGGCCGATGCTCGACGTATTCCCGGTGCCGTTCTTGGCCGAGAACCATGCGCTTTCGGTCGGCGTCATGAGTTACAACGGCGGCATCAACTTCGGCATCCTCGCCGACTATGACGCAGTGCCGGACGTTCAGGTGATCGCTGACGCCATTTCCGACAGCCGTGACGATTTGCTCGATGCGGCATCGCAGGTCAAGGCCAAGGTGCGCGAGGTGATGCACTCCGGCGGGACCTCCCGCCTTGCGGGTGGTTCCGCTATCAAGAAAGCCAGAGCCGCTTCAAAGGTGAACGCCGAACCAAACGTGAACGGCAAACCCACCGCGGTATCCGCCGATCGGCAGGCCAAGCGCGGCGCGCCCAGCCAGTCGACAAGTCGCTGACCCGAGCGCGGCGAGAAATGGTGGACGGGCTGATCGCCGCCGACGGCTCGGCGCGATGAACGGAGTCCACCTGACGCTCTCCAGTGGTTAGCGGCTCTGCGCTCGATCCGGCTTTGGCGTGGCGTCAGACCGATCGACGCCAGCGAAAACGACCGAAAAAGAGCCCGCCGACAGACTTTTGACGAGTCGTTAGACGGGCTCATTCTCATTTCTATCGAAACCATGGGGGGATGGCGTCCCTAAAAGACAGCCACCCCCCTACGGTTCCGCTATCGCGGCGCCTCTACGCGCCTACCAATGTTTTCCTCTAGCAACCGGTCGTCGCGTAGCTGGAACTGCGGTTGGCGACCGCGCCGCTGTGGCCGGTCAGGTTTGCGTCGGTGACGTTCGTGCCACAGGTCGCCGGCTGCCTAAACAGCTGTGTCGTGACCGTCAGGTCAAGTGCCGTGAACGGAATCTGCGGCAGTCCGGCGAAGGTCGCGACCAGGCGGTTGCTGGCGTCGACGGTTACCGCTCCGTTGAGCTTGGCCTTGACACCGCGCGGACCGCGCAGCACGATCGCCAGACCAAGCAGGTCGCTGGCGCCGGCCGGGCGCAGGTAGATGTCGC
>JBASWU010000029.1:0-8157 GCA_049276635.1 Solirubrobacterales bacterium
CGACGGCGCGGCGGCCGCGGCGCTCGGCGCGGACGCGGCGATGTTCGTCGCCGGCGCCGCCGGAGATCACCCGCACACGCGCGTTGTGACGTCCGGAAGCGACGTTCACCAACAGGCCCATGCCGCCGAGCATCACGATCAGGTTCATACCTCCGTAGGAGATGAAGGGCAACGGAACACCGGTCAGCGGCGCCATTCCGAGCACAGCGAAGAGATTCAACAGCGCCTGACACGCGATCATCGAGGTGATCCCGACCGCGAGTAGCCGCGCATAGACGTCGCGACTGTTCTTCGCGGCGCGCAATCCCGCGACGATCAACGCTAGATAGAGCAGCACCAGCAACGTTATTCCGACCAAACCGAGCTCCTCGCCGATCACCGCGAGGATCATGTCGGTATGCGCTTCGGGCAGGTAGAAGACCTTCTGGACCGACTCGCCGAGTCCGCGGCCGAATACTCCGCCCGACCCGATCGCGATCCGCGCCTGCTCGGATTGAAAACCGATGCCGGTCGGATCCTGGCCGGGGTTGACGAAGGTCGTCAGTCGCGCCATGCGATACGGCTCGGCGATGCTGAAGATGATCACGACCACGCCGAGCGCCGCACCGACCTTGGCCAGATCTTTCAGCCGCGCGCCGGAGGCAACCAGCAACGTGCCGATCGTCGCGCAGATCACCAGGTCGGTGCCGAGGTCCGGTTGCAGCGCGATCAAGGCGACCGCGGCGCCGATCACGAAGAACAACGGGTTCGACATCGACTTCAGCGAGCGGACGCGCGCCGGATCCGCCGCGATCAGCATCGCCGCGTAGAGCACAAGGGCCAGCTTCATCACCTCCGAGGGCTGGAACCGCGCCATCCCAACGCCGATCCAGCGGCTGGCGCCGTTGACCTCGACGCCGAAGCCCGGGATCAGCACCAGCAGCAGCAGTCCGAAGGAGCCCGCGAGCAGGAGCGGCGTGATTTCGCGCAGCTTGCCGAGGCTGACGCGCGACGTGAAACGCATCAGCAGCAGGCCGGCGCCGCCGAGAATCAGATATCGCTTGAGAAAGCCAAGTGGGTCGCCGCCGGTGGATAGCGCCGAACTGGCGGAGCTTGCCGAGTAGACCATCACCGCGCCGGCGGCGAACAACGCGATCGTCACGGTCCACAGCAGCGACTGTTCCGAAGATGGTGTGGCCGCCGCCGAGCGATCGCCGGCCGTGCGCGACCCGGCGCCCGGCCGCCCGGCGCGTTCGTTGCGGCGAGATCGTGCCGGACGCGAAAGCCTCATCCCGTCTGGATTCGACGGGAATCACCGCTGCCCTGCGACCTCGCCGGCCAGCCGATCGACGATCTGCTTGAAACTAGCGCCGCGATCCTCGTAGTCGGCGAACTGATCGAAGCTGGCGCAGGCCGGAGCCAGTAACACGGTGTCCCCGGGCCCGGCCGCGGCGATCGCAGCCGAGACCGCCCGGTCGAGCGTGCCGCAGTCGTAGAGCGGAACGCCCGCCGGCGCGAGATCGCCGGACAACCGCTCGGCCGCTTCGCCGATCAGATACGCGCCGGCGCCGACCGATCGCAAGGCGTCGCATAGCCCGCCGAAGCGCTCGCCTTTGAGGCTGCCGCCGAGGATCACGTGCACGCCGCCGTCAAACGAGCCGAGCGCCGCGTTGGTCGCGGCGACGTTGGTGGCCTTGGAGTCGTTGACGAAGGACACGCCGTGAAACTCGCCGACGTCCTCCATGCGGTGCTCGACTCCCGCGAAGGTCGCTAGCGCAAGGACGATCGCGTCGTCGGCGACGCCGGTCACCCGGGCCGCGGCGGCCGCGGCGGCCGCGTTCTCGAGATTGTGCGCGCCGCGCATCGCGACGGTCATTCCGGCGAGGTCGGACGCGCGCGCGACGATCTTGGTCGCCGCGCCGGGCAGCACGAAACCGAGCATGGGACCGGCGATCGCGAATTGGCCCGGACCCTGGCGCGCGAACATGCTCAGCTTCGCGTCGCGGTAGTCCTCGAAGGTGCCGTGGCGGTCGATGTGATCCGGCGTCAGGTTCAGCAGTACCGCGCACTCGGGGTTGAAGCAGGGCGCGTCCTCAAGCTGGAAGCTCGACACCTCGCAGACGACGACGGTGTCCGGGTCGAGCGTCCCGACGATTTCGCAGAGTGGCGTTCCGACATTGCCGGCGACCACGACCGGCAGGCCGGCAGCGCGAAACATCTCCCCGAGCAGTTCGATCGTGGTGGTCTTGCCATTGGTGCCGGTGACGGCGACGAAGCGATTGGGCAGCAGCCGCCAGCCGAGTTCAAGTTCGCCGACCACCGTCTTGCCGGCGTCGTGTGCCGCCGCGATCACCGGCGCCCGATTGGGCACTCCCGGGCTCTTGACCACCGCCGAAGCCCTATCGAGCAGCTCGACGCCGTCGGTTCCGAGGTGAGCATCCACACCGAAGTCGCCGAGCGTCTGGGCGCCGGCCGGATGTCCGCGATCGGCGCCGACCACCTGATACCCGCGACCGGCGAGGAGCTTCGCCGCGGCCTGCCCCGAGCGGGCGAGGCCGACGACGAGAATGGGTCCGCCGGGGATCTCGGGCCGTGCGCTCATGTACGCGTGACGCTAGCCGTACTCAGAGCGGGTTGAGGAACAACACAAAACCCGTTGCCGCCAGGCCCGCCGCGACGATCCAGAAGCGCAGGATGATCTTCGTCTCCGACCAGCCGCGCATCTCGAAGTCGTGGTGGATCGGCGCCATCAGGAAGACGCGCTTGTGAAAGACGCGATACGAGAACACCTGAATCGCCACCGACAGCGCTTCGATCACGAAGATCCCGCCTATCAGCACCAGCAGGACCTCGGTGTCGGTCATCACCGCGAGCGCCGCGATCGCGCCGCCGAGCCCGAGCGAGCCGGTATCGCCCATGAAGATCGCCGCCGGAAACGAGTTGAACCAGAGGAAGCCGATGCAGGCGCCGGCCAGGCAGGCCGAGATCAGCGTCAAATCGCCTTGGCCCGTGTTTCCGGTCATGAACGTGTAGGTCATAAACACGATCGCGGCGCAGCCGGCGGCGAGCCCGTCGAGACCGTCGGTGAGATTGACGCCGTTGGTGGCGCCTGCCAGCACGAGGAAGATCAGGATCGGGTAGAAGTAGCCGAGATCGATCGAGGCGTCGAAGATCCGCACCAGAACGACATTGCTGATCCCGGCACGCTCGGTTGCGATGTACCACAGCCCGGCCGCGATCAAGGCCTGCCAGAAGAGCTTCCAACGGCCGCTGAGCCCCAATGAGCGCTTGCGGACGATCTTGATCCAGTCGTCGGCGAATCCGATCGCCGCGCAGGCCAGCATCGTGCCGACGACGGCGGCCGTCGGCGCCCGCGTTATATCGGTGAGAATCAGCACCGGGATCACGACCGCCGTCAGGACGATGATCCCGCCCATCGTCGGGGTGCCGGCCTTTGCGTGGTGCTCGATCGGGCCCTCGTCACGGATGTGCTGGCCGAACTCCTGGCGCTTGAGGAAACGAATGAACCGCGGCCCGAGGAAGATCGAGATCAACAGAGCGGACATACCGCCGATCAGCACCTCGCCCATCAGGCGTCGCCGCCTTCGGCCGGCACACGCGGCTCCGGGCCGGCCCCGCGGTCGGCGCCAATCAGCAGCTCGGAGACTTTTTCGAGTCCGACCGAGCGCGAGCCCTTGACCAGGACCGAATCGCCGGGCCTCGCCACCTTCCGCACCATGTCGGCCGCGGCCTCCGGCGACCGCACGTGCTCGATCGAACCTACGTAGCCGTGGCCGTAGGCGCGGCCGAGGTCGCCGACAGCGACCAAGAGATCGACACCGCTATGGGCGGCGTGATTGGCGACCTCGCGGTGAAAGCGGTCGGAGTCGCGGCCGAGTTCGGCCATCCCTCCGAGTACGGCGATCTTGCGCCCGCCGGCGCGTCCGAGGTTGTCGAGCGCGGCGCGCATCGAGACGGGGTTCGCGTTGTAGCAGTCGTTGATCAATGTGACTCCGCCCAGCAGCTCGAGCGTTTCGCCGCGCAACGCCGAAAAACGCACCGTGAGCTCGCCCTCGGCCGGAGCTCCGATCGCCTGGGCGCAGGCAACGGCGGCGAGCAGGTTGCTCACGAGATAATCCTCGCTGAACGACGGTTTGACCTGGATCTCGCCGGCGGGTGTCGAGATTCGCAGTGTGCCGCTTTTGATCGAGTTGCCGGGCAGTGCGGGATCATCGCCGAGCAGGCGGACGTCACCGTCGCCGCCGAAGCGGAGCGTCCGGACGTCGTCGCGCAGGAACGGTGTAAGCATCGGCTCATCGGCCGGCACGACCGCGGCCCCACCTGGACGCAGGCCGGCCAGCAGCTCGGCCTTGGCCGCCGCCACCGCCTCGATACCCCCGAGCTGCTCGAGGTGTACGGGGCCGATGTTGACGATGCAGCCGACATCAGGCTCGGCGATCCGCGCCAGCTCGGCGATCTGGCCGCCGGCGCGCATCGCCATCTCAAGTACGAGCACCTCGGTTCCGAGTTCGGCGCCGAGAATCGTCAACGGCATGCCGATCTCGGTGTTGAGGTTCTCCGGAGTCGCGTCGACGTTGAACGACTTACCCAGCAGCGCCGCAAGGATGTCCTTGGTCGACGTCTTTCCGGTCGAGCCGGTCACGCCGATCACCTTCGCTCCGAGCTCGCTGCGCCAGCGGTTGGCCAGCGCGCCAAGCGCGACCACCGGATTATCGACCCCGAAAGCGACCTGGCCGCCGGTGCAGGCGGCCGACGCCGTTTCAAAGCGCTCGTTGGCGACGACCACACCCCATGCCCGCGCCGCCAGGACGTCGGCGGCGTAGGCCCCGCCGTCGCTTCGGGCGCCGGGAATACCGAAGAACAGGTCGCCGGGTCCGGCCTCACGCGAGTCGATGATCACGCGCGACGCGCGGCTGGTCCCGGCGTCGCCGTGCAGGCGCGCTCCGATCGCGTCGGCGATCTCGCGGGGGCCGAGCGCGATCACCGGGTCAGCCCACCCGGCCGGCGCGCAGCCGCTCGATCGCTTCCCGGGCGACGGCGACGTCGTCGAACGGGAGCTTGCGGCCGTCGGCAAACTCCTGGCCCTGTTCGTGGCCTTTTCCGGCGATCACCACGATGTCACCGGCGCCGGCCTCGCCGACGGCTCGCTCGATCGCGGCGCGACGGTCGATCTCGGTCTCGACGCGGGCGCCGCCGTGCGCGGCGGCCGTCGCGGCGCCCTCGAGCACCTGGTCGATGATCGCCGCCGGATCTTCGGATCGGGGATTGTCCGACGTCACGTAGACGACATCCGCGTGCCGCGCCCCGGCCGCGCCCATCAACGGCCGCTTGCCGCGGTCACGGTCGCCGCCGGCGCCGAAGACCGCGATCAGCTTTTCGTGCGGCAGGCCGCGTGCGGCTTCGAGCACGTTCTCCAGGGAATCGGGCGTGTGCGCGTAGTCGACGACGACCGTGAAGTTCTGGCCGGCATCTACCAGCTCAAAGCGTCCCGGCGCGCCGGTCGCCGTCGCGAGCGCCTCGACGGCGCGGGGCGTCTCGACTCCGAGGCCGGCCACCGTTGCGATCGCGGCCAGGGCGTTGGCGACGTTGTAAGCCGCCGGCAGCCGCATCGCGACCGGCAGTTCGCCGGCGGCGGAGACACAGGTGAAGCGGGTTCCGCCGGCGTCGTACTCGATCCCGGCCGCGCGGTAGTCGGCGGCGGCGCCAGCCGCCGAGTAGGTGACGCAGTCGAATTCGGTGGCCAGACGGGCGCCATAAGCATCGTCGACGTTAACGATCGCGCGGCCGGGACGTGACGCAAACAGCAGTCGTTTGGCGGCGAAGTAATCCTCCATCGACTCGTGAAAGTCAAGGTGATCCTGGGAGAGGTTGGTGAAAACGGCGGCCGCGAAGGCGACGCCGTCGGCGCGGCCGAGCTCAAGCGCGTGCGAGGATACTTCGACCGCGCAGACGCGCTCGCCGACGTCGGCCATCTCGCGCAGCGCGCGCAACAGTTCGATCGCCTCCGGAGTAGTCCGGGCGGCCGGTCGGGCGCGTCCGGCGATGATCCACTCGACCGTCCCGATCAGGCCGCACGGCCGCCCGGCGGCCTCGAGGATCTGGCGCACCAGATGCGCAACCGTCGTCTTGCCGTTGGTGCCGGTGATGCCGACGACGTCGACCTCACGACTCGGATCGCCGTAGAACCGGCGAGCGATCCGCGGCATCGCCGCGCGCGCGTCGTCGACGACGTGCTCGGGCACTCCCAGGTCGAGCGGACGTTCACAGACCAGCGCCGCCGCGCCGCCGGAGACCGCGTCGGCCGCGAATTGATGGCCGTCGGCGGCGAAGCCCTGAACGCAGAAAAAGAGACTCCCCGGCCCGGCATCCATGCTGGCGTAGGCGAGATCGGATATTTCGGTTCCCGCCAGAGCGGGATCTCCGGTCAGTGAGCCGAGGTCCATCGCGATTGAGCATAACTACGCCGGGCGCGGCGCCACGCGCCGGTTTGGTCAACGAGGCGGGATCTTCATGTACGGCAGCGCGAAGTTGAGAATCTCCTGGAACGCCGGCGCGGCGACTTCGCCACCGTAGTAGCCGCCGCGCGGCTCGTCGACCATCACCGAGACGAGCAGTTTCGGTTTCTTGGCCGGCGCGAATCCAAGGAAAGACGCGACGTAGTTCGACTTCGAGTACTCGCCGGTCTGAGTGTCGATCTTCTGCGCGGTTCCCGTCTTGCCGGCGAGGTCGTACCCGGGAATCGCCGCCTCGGACGCGGTCCCGCCGGCGCCAAGCACGCCTTCGAGCATTTTGCGCAGGCTGGCCGCCGTTTTTTCGGAGATGATCCGCTTGCCGGCGGCCGTCGTCGTCGAATCGCCGCCAACCTGCCGGACGACGCGCGGCCGGTGCAGAACGCCACCGTTGGCGATCGCCGAATACGCGGTCGCCATCTGAATCGGTGTCACGGCGATTCCCTGGCCGATCGGCATGTTGCCCATCGACGCGCCCGAGTACTGCTCGGGGCGCAAGACCAAGCCCCGCTCTTCGCCCGAGAGATCGATCCCGGTCGGCGCGCCGAAGCCGAACCGCCGGACCCAGTGGTCGAACCGTTTTTCGCCAAGCGTCTGGCCGATCTTGACCGAGCCGATGTTGCTCGACTGTGCGAGGATCTCGGAGACGGTCAGCGAAATCGCGCCGCGATCGTGCGATTCCTTGATCACGCGGTCGGCGACCCGCAACGTCGGCGGCAGGCCGAAAACGGTTGCAGGCGTCACTTTCTTATCTTGCAGCGCGCCGCCGACGGTGACGGCCTTAAAGGTCGAGCCGGGCTCGAAGGTGAAACCGAGCGCGCGGTTTTGCTGTGCCGCGGGATCGGCCTCGGTCGGATCGTTGGCGTCGAGCTTCGGCCAGTTGGCCATCGCCAGAACCTCGCCGTTTTGCGGATCCATGACGATCGCGGTCGAGCCCTTCGGCTGGAACCGCGCGCCGAGGCGCGCGAGCACGCCCTCGGCCTGCATCTGGAGCTGACTGTCGAGAGTCAGGCGAAGATCTTTGCCGGGCTTGACGATCCGCGTGTTGATCGTCGAAATCGGCTCGCCCGCGCCGTCCTTGACGATTCGGCGGTGGCCGTCGGCGCCGTGCAGGTCGCGTTCCCAGGAGTATTCGAGTCCGCTGAGTCCTTTGCCCTCGGCGCCGACGAAGCCCAGCAGTTGCGCCGCCAGCGTTTTCGACGGGTAGAAACGCTGCGTGGTCGGCATCACGTCGATCCCACCGAGTTCGAGCTTGCGGATTTCTTGCGCGGCCACGCCGTCGATCCCGCGGGCGAGGTATACAAAACCGCGCCGGCGATCGGCCAGCTTGGCGGCGATTTCGTCGGCCTCGCGGCCGACCAGCGGCGCGAGTTGCCGCGCCACCGCCATCGGGTTCTTGACGATGTAGGGAGTCGCGGAGACGTCGGCGGCGTCGGTCGAGACCGCGAGCTGGCGGCCGGCACGGTCGAGAATCGCCCCGCGCGGCGCCGGAATGACGAGATCGCCGGTCTGCTGACCGGCCGCCTGGCGTTTGAGACTCGCGTGGTCGATCACCATCAGCTGCCCGGCGCGGCCGACCGCCAGCGCAAAGCCGATCAGCACGATCGCCATGACCAACCCGATGCGACGGTCTATCAGGGCCATTTAT
>JBASWU010000030.1:0-9951 GCA_049276635.1 Solirubrobacterales bacterium
GTTCGCACTCGTGAATACGACGAGGTCGAACGATCCGATTCGGGCGACCGCGTCGCGCACGGCCGCGTCGTCGCGGGCCTCGGTCCGGATCGCCGGGGCCTCGACGACATCGGCGCCGAGCGCCGAGAGGCGGGCGACCAGCTTGCTCGCCTGCGCGCGAGCACGGGTCACCGCGACGCTGCGGCCCAGCAACGGGCGTCGTTCAAACCATTCGATTCGCCCGCGTTCCTCGACGACAGTGCCGATAACCGTCAGGGCGGGGGGCTCAATCTCGGCCTCGGCCACGCGCGCGGCGATGTCGACCAGCGTTCCGGTGACGGTCCGTTGGGACGGCGTCGTGCCCTGTGCGATCACGGCGACCGGCTGACGCGCGTCGCGGCCGGCGCCGATCAGTTGCTCGCAGATGCGCGGCAGGTTCTTGACGCCCATGTAAAAAACCAGCGTGCCGGGGAAGCTCGCGAGCGCCGGCCAGTCAATCGCCGAGTCTTCCTTGTCTGGGTTCTCGTGGCCGGTTACAAAGGCGACCGCGGCGGCGTGATCGCGATGGGTGACGGGAATGCCGGCGTAAGCGGCGGCGGCGACTCCGGCGGTCACGCCGGGGACGATCTCGAATGGTATTCCGGACGCCGCGAGCACTGCGGCCTCTTCGCCGCCGCGACCGAAGACCAGTGGGTCGCCGCCCTTCAGGCGGACCACCGACTTGCCCTCGCGAGCCAGCTCGACCATCCGCTGTTCGATCTCCGGCTGGAGCCTGGAGTCGCCGAGCGGGCCCTTGCCGGCGTATTCGAGCATCGCGTCAGTCCGGGCGCCGCCCAGCGCGGAATCCGGGATCAGCCGATCGTAAAGAATGGCGTCGGCCTGCGCGATCAGCGCGACGGCGCGCGTGGTCATCAGTCCCGGATCGCCCGGTCCGGCGCCGACGAGGTAGACCGTTCCGGGACGCGTCGAAGCTTCGTCGTCGCGCTCGGTGCCGGTCGGGGCGCCGCCGCTCACGCCCCGGGCTCCCGGGTACGCAGGTCGCTCACGCCGCCATCTCCTCGGCCCGTGCGAGGATGTCGTCGCCGCCGGCCGCGCGCATCCGTTGCGCGAGCAGGTGACCGAGCAGCTGAGCCTCGCTGGCGAGCCCGCCGACCTCGTCCTCGACGAAGCTCGATCCATCAGGCAGACCAAGCCATCCGCGTACGGTCAGCCGGTCGGCATCGCCGTCGGCGGCGCCCGGCTCGACCTCGGCGCGCACGCCCAGCGGCGTACTGCAGCTGGCCGTCAGACCGCTGGCCGCCGCGCGCTCCGCACGGAGTTCACGGTGCGAGGCCGGATCGCTCAACGCGCCGATCACGGCGGTCGTCGTCAAATCGATGTCGCGCACCTGCAGCGCCAGGCAGCCCTGCCCCGGCGCCGGTACGAAATCGAGCGCCGCTTGCGGGATCTCACCACCGGCGCCGAGCCGAGCGAGACCCGCGGCGGCCAGCACGATCGCGTCGAAGGCGCCCTCGCTCAGCCGGCCGAGCCGAGTGTCGATGTTCCCGCGCAAGGGCCGGACGCGAACGTCCGGGCGCGCCGCCAGCAATTGCGCGGACCGGCGCAAAGAGCTCGTGCCGACAACGGCGCCTTGAGGCAGCGCGTCGAGCGAAGTTACCCCGCACAACGTGTCGGCCGGATCGACGCGCGGCGGCACGCCGACGATCATCAACCCCGGCGACTCCTCGCCCGGCAGATCCTTTGCCGAGTGAACTCCGAGATCGATCTCCTGGCTGCGCAACCGCTGCTCGATCGCGTTGACGTAACGCGACTTGTCGCCGGCCGCGCTGTCGTCCGTCGCGACGACCACGATCTCGATCGCCCGCGACGGGTCAAGCGCGCGCAAGGCGTCCACCACGTGCCCGGTCTGAGCCAAGGCCAGCTTGGAACCACGCGTACCGACTCGCAGCATCGTTAGCGCGTTACCGTCCTAGCTCGGGCGTGCGCGCCCACGCCCACGGTGCTCGTCGAGCGAGCGCACCTCGGCCGGCTCGCCTTCGGGACCGTCGTTCGACGGATCCAGCGCGAACAGTTCGCGCAGGGTCTGGACGTAGGCGTAGGCGTCGTCGTCGCCGCTGGACTTCTTCAGGCGCAGCGTCGGCTCGTGCAGGACGCGGCTGACGATCGCGCGCGCCATCGCGTCGACGCGCTCGCGATCGACTTCGCTCAGCGACTCGAACTTGTCGAGGTTCTCGCGCACGACATGCTCGGCGATCGACTCGGCGCGCCGGCGCAAGGCGCGGATCGTCGGGAGCACGTCGAGATTGGTCAGCCAGCGCTCGAAGCGTTCGCGCTCCTGAGCGACGATCAGCTCGGCCTTTGTCGCTTCGCCGCGCCGGACGCTGAGGTTACGGTCGATCGCGCGCTGCAGATCGTCCATGTCGAAGTAGGTGACGCCGTCGATCGCGCCGACCGCCGGGTCGATGTCGCGCGGAACGGCGATGTCGATCATCAGCATCGGCCGGTGGTGGCGCTGCTCCATGACGATTTCGATCTCGTCGACGCCGATCAGCTGATGGGGCGATCCGGTCGAGCTGAGCACGATGTCGGTGTTCACCAGTTCCTCGGGAAGTGAGTCGAAACGAACGGCCTTGCCGCCGTAGCGTTTGGCGACTCCGATCGCGCGGTCGTAGCGGCGGTTCGCGACGAACACCGTCTCGACCCCGGCCTCGCTGAGCGCCCGCGCGGTCAGCTCGCCGTTGCCGCCGGCGCCGATCACCAGCGTCTTCTGGCTGGCCAGGTCGCCGAGTGTCTCGCGCGCGAGCTCGACGGCGGTGCTCGAAACGCTCGTTTTGAGCGAGCTGACGCCGGTCTCGGAGTGGATCCGCTTGCCGGTCGCGATCGCGTCGCGAAACAGTTTGTTGCTGATCGGCCCGGTGACGCCTTCGACGAGCGCGAGCTCGTAAGCGCGCTTGACCTGGCCGAGCACCTCCGTCTCGCCGACGACCATCGAGTCGAGCCCGGCGGTAACGCGCATCAAGTGCTCGGCGACCTCGGGCCCGCGTTGCGTGTAGAGCCGCTCGATCAGTTCGGTTGGGCGGATACCGGCGTGGCGGGTCAGCTCGCTCAGCGCGAGCGTCTCGGCCTCGACCGCGTCACCGACGACGAAATACAGCTCGGTGCGGTTGCAGGTGCTGATCGCGACCGCCTCGTGGATCTCGGCGTGGCTGTGGAGATCGTGCAGCACGCTGGTCGCCTGGCCTTCGCTGAAGGCAAGGCGCTCGCGCAGCGCAACCGGCGCGGTCTTGTGGGAGATGCCTATTGCAAGTAGTTCGGTCAAGGGAGTCACACATTGCCGCCGGCCGGGCATGGGGGCGCCCGCTGCGGCAAGTTCCTAGACCAAAAGATACGCGCTCGCGGTCATTGGTTACACGAGTTGACCCGTTGGGCCTCCGGCTCGTGGCGATCGCCGCCCGGCGGCAACCGCTCGTTTGAATCACGGACGGCGCAAAACGCATGAACGGTCGGTTTGGCTGACGGACGGTGCGCGCCGGGCTAGAGCTGCTCGCGCCGCTCGCTGATCTGCTCGATGATGTCTCTGAGCGAGCGCTGGGTGTTGACCAGTTTCACGGCCATGATGCCGATGTAAATCAACAGCATCAAGACGAACACGCCGTAGGCGGCGGCGACGTACCCGCCGGCTTCGGCAAGCGGAACGATCATGACGACAGCTCGGCACGCAGCCTGCCGAGCTGCATCGAGACGCTCTTGGCGGTCAACTCGAACTTCCAGAGTGCCATCCACAGCAGTCCCATGCCGATTACGGCGATGTAAAAGGTGACCTGCATCTCACTCGGCATCGACCCCCCGGTCGTGCTCAGCACGCGCGGGTGCACCAGTGATTCGGCGAGCCGCACGGCGATGAAGTTCAGCGGCACGAACGCGCCGCAGACGATCGCGTAAACGGCCGCGCTCTGGGCCTGCTTCTCCGGGTCCTCGATCGCGAAGCGCATCGGCTGGTAGACGGTGTAGAGCAGAAAGACGATCAGGAACGAGACGAGCGTCGGCTCCTTCCACTCCCACCACACACCCCAGGCGGTCTTGGCCCAGATCGCGCCGGTGATCAACACGCCGACTCCGAGGATCAGGCTCAGGTGGATCGCCACGTACGAGCGCAGGTCCCAGGCGTTGTTGCGGGTGCGCAGATACTGGACCGCCATCACGCCGCCGGCGACGAACCCGCAGAGCGCGACGATCGCCATCGGTACGTGCAGATAGAAGATCTTCTGGCGGAAGCCCTGATCGGCGTCTTCCGGCGCCCAGCCAAAGGCCAGCACGCCGGCGATTGTCAGCACGATCGCGGCGGCGAAGGAGTAGAAAACCAGGTGTTTCGAGTATGCCGGAACGGTGGGCTTGCCGCCCGATCGGCTGGAGAAGAATCGTGAGGACGTGACCTGGGTCATGCGTGGTTTGGGTGCGGCTCGCCGGGCCGGTCTCAGTCCTCGAGAACGAAGTCGAACACGGCGAACGCGACCAGCAGAAAAACACTATCGTAGAGCGCCATCAGGCTCAGCCAGCGGCCGAGGTCCTCGGTCTTGGCGACGACCTCCATCAGCGGCGCCGTCGCCCGCGCCGCGCCGATCAACAGCGGCGTAAACAGCGGCAGCGTCATCAGCGGGACCAGCAGTTCTCGCTGGCTGGTGTCGGTCGCCAGGGCGCTGACAATCGTGCCGATCGCGCCGATTCCGATGTTCGCCAGGATCAGCACCGGCAGCAGCGGGACCATCTCCGCCGTCAGGCCCGGCTGCAGCAACAGCAGCGCGAAGGTCAGCAGCGCGAACACCTCCAGCAACCCGAGCATGATGAAAAGAAACGCGAACTTGGCCAACAGAATCGAGTTACGGTCGATCGGCGCCAGCAGCAGCGTTTCGTAACCGCCCTGACTGCGCTCGTTGGCCAGCAGCCGGTTGATCGTCAGCGCGGCGGCGAACAGGATCGTCACCCAGAAGGCGCCGGCGGCGAGATCGCCGGCCAGCTCGTCGCGGTCGAACGCGAAGTGAAAGACCACGAACGTCGCGACCGTGAAGATCGCCGTCGCCGTGATCGTCTCGAAGCTGCGCAGTTCGAGCTTGAGATCCTTGCGCAGAATCGCCGCTGCGGCGGCGAACAGTCCGGTCTGCCTGATCGGCCGCCTCACTTGTAGAGACTCCGCGCGTCGGCGGCCGAGACGTTACCGGCCGGCTGTAGCCATTCGACGTTGCCGCGCTTGAGCCCGAGCGCCACGTCCGCCTGCGCCAGCCCGTAGTCGATGTCGTGGGTGACGATCACCCGCGCACGGTGGCCGGCGGACCCGATTAACGGGTCGAGCAACAACGCGGCGCCGGGGTCGAGGTTGGCGCGCGGCTCGTCGAGCAGCAGCAGCGCCGGCTGCGGCATCAGCGCACGCGCGGTGGCGAGCCGCTGCAGCATGCCCTTGCTGAAATTTCTGACCGGCTCGTCGGCGCGCTTGTCGAGCTCGATCCGCTCGAGGATCTCGCCGACCTGCCCGGCGACCCGGTCCTTGGGCTCGCCGTAGAGCCTGGCGATGAAGGTCAGGTTCTCGCGCGCTGTGAGGTCGCGGTAAACCAGCGGGTCGTGGCCGATCAACCCGATCCGCCCGCGCACCGCGTAGGCGTCGCGCGGCAGCTCGTGACCGAGTACCGTGACCTCGCCCTCGTGCGGTCGCAGCAGCGTCGAGAGGATCTTCAGCAGCGTTGACTTGCCCGCGCCGTTGGCGCCGAAGACGCTAAGCGTCTGCCCGGCGCGCAGCTCGAAGCTGACGTCGCGCAGCGCTGCACGCTCGCCGTAGAAGCGGGAGAGGTTGTTGATGCGGACGGCGAGGCCGTCGCCAGTTGGGCGCCGCAGTTCCCCTGCGATCGGATCGGTCACGCGCTCAATTGTGGCGCAGTGAAAAGCTGTGTGACACCGGCGACCGGCGTTTGGCCGGTCCCGCGCTTCGGTTGTGGCGTGACGCCACGACACGGGGCGGCACAGCGCGAAGCGCCGGCGGCGGCTACGACGCGGTGGCCGCGAGACGGGATTCGGTCTCGCGCTGGCGCTCGGCGATCAACTCGTGCAGCTCGGTCACGCGACCCTCGCGCAGCAGCACGATCGGGTCGGGATCGCCGTTGACGATCGACTCGAAGAAGTCCTTGCGGTCGTTGTAGGTCGGCAGCGTGCGCTTCGCCCAGCCGCGAACGTCGTTGAGGATGACGGCGAGGTCCGCGTAGGCGTCGCCGAAGAGATCGGCGATCTCGGTCTTCATGCGCTTGGCCAGCGCCGGGCTTGCGCCGGCGGTGCTGATCGCGATCGCCAGCGGCCCGCTGCGCGTGATCGCCGGCAGAATGAAGTTGCACAGCGGCGGCACGTCGACGACGTTGACGAGCATCCCGCGCGCCTCGGCGTCGTTGAAGACCTCGATATTGACGTCGGAGTCGCTGGTCGCGGCGATGATCATGAATGCGCCTTCGACGTCTGACGACTCGTAGGCGCGTTGCTCCCAGACAATGCTGCCTTCGCGGGCGAGGTCGGCGACGGCGGGCTCGGCCTCGGGGGCGATCACGGTGACGTCGCCGTCGCAGGCGAGCAGCCCCTCAATCTTCTCAAGCCCGATCTCCCCGGCGCCGACGACCACCGACTTGCGGCCCTTGAGCTTGAGGCAGGCGATGTAGAACGGCGTGTCGAGCATGTCGCGGACACACTCTTGGTCGCAGATGCCCTTCTTGAGGGCACACACGCATTCTTTTCCGGCGAAGGCTTGGGCGGGCATGGTGTCTTGACCGAAGTTTAGGTCTTTTTCGACGCGGCTTTGGTCAGCCGCAAGGCGATGAACATTGCGCCGAGCAACAGCGCCGATACGACAAACGTCGCCGCCACTGGGACGAATATCCAGTTGGGCAGGCCGACTACGCCGCTCAGCGCGAGCGAACTCACTTCTTGAAGTAGGCCGCCACCAGGCGCTTGGTCAGTCTGCCGAGCGGGGCCGCATTCTCGCCGATCAGCTTGAACCGGTCACGGCCTTTGCCGTAGATCAGGTCGACCGAAGCGCGAATCGCGGGGCCGACGGTCTCGCCGTACGGGTGCACCCACATGCTCGCCTCGCGGACCGGGGTCGCGCCTTGAACCTGAATCTCGACGGCCTCGTAAAAGCCGAACTTCGAGTGGGCGCGGCCGAGACCGCTGTCCTTGACTCCGCCCCAGCTGCACTGGCAGAGGCCGGCGCTGTACATGTGGTCGTTGGTCCAGACGTTGCCGGCTTCGAGGCGGCCGGCGATCGCGCCGGCCTTGTCGCGGTCGGCGGTCCAGATGCTTGCGCCGAGGCCGAAGTCGGAATCGTTGGCCAGTCGAATCGCCTCTTCTTCATCGTCGACGGTCATGATCGGCATTACGGGGCCGAAGATCTCCTCTTTCATGATCCGCATGCCGTGGTTGACGCCGGTTAGCACGGTCGGCGCGTAGTACTTGCCGGCTCGCTGCGCCTCGGGCAGGTCGGCCGGGTCGACCGGGCCGCCGCAGAGCATCGTCGCGCCATGGGCGACGGCGTCGTCGACGAGTTCCTTGACCAGCTCGAACTGGTCGGGAGAGGTCATCGCTGCGATCTCGGTGCTCCATTCGGTCGGGTCGCCGAGCTTCATACTCTGCGCCCGGTCGACGACGCCCTTGATGAAGCGGTCGGCGACATCGTGCATCACGTAGACGCGTTCGATGCCGGCGCAGGTCTGGCCCATATTCGCGAAGGCCCCCCACGCGGCTCCGTTGATCGCATGGGGCACGTTGGCGTCCGCCAGCACGATCATCGGATCCTTGCCGCCGAGCTCGAGCGTGGCGCCCTTGAGCTGGGTGGCGCATCCCTCGGCGATCTTGCGGCCGACCTCGACGCTGCCGGTGAAGAAGATCTTGCCCACGCCCTTGCTGTCGACCATCGCCTGGCCGACCGCGCCCCCGCCGTGGACGGTGCGCAAAAGACCTTCGGGCAGACCGGCCTCGTCGAAGATCTCCTGGACCTTCTGGCCGATCAGGCAGGTCAGCGACGCCGGCTTGAAGATCACACCGTTGCCGGCCATCAGCGCCGTGGAGATCTCGTCAATCGCCAGGATCAGCGGGTAATTCCACGGGCTGATCACGCCGATCACGCCGATCGGCTGGTAATGGAACTTTAGCTTGCGCGTCAGCGCGAACGCCTGCTCGCTCTTGATCTTCTCGTCGAGCAGAACCTTCGCGGCGTTGTTGGCCGCCCAGCGCATGCCGTCGATCGAGGCGAGGACCTCCATCGAGTAGGACTCGGTCAACACCTTGCCCTGCTCGGCGGTGAGCAGCTGGGCGATCTCGTCCTTGCGGTCGATCATGATCTGCGCGGCGCGGCGCATGTAGCGCGCGCGGTCGGCGAACGAAAGTTCGGCCCAGAACGGCTGAACTTTTTTGATCTCGGCGACGACGGCGTCTACCTGGTCGGGCTTGATCGTCGGGACGGTACCGACGAGTTCGCCGGTCGCGGGGTTGAAACTTTCGAGGGTGCCGGTCGGCGCGGTTTCCGGGCCGCCGACGTGCTTGATGTCAAGTGGTTGTGTGGGGGTGCTGGTGGGTTCCATCGGTCCATCATAACGGCGCTTCGCCGATGCGTGCGGCCGCTCGCTAGGGCCGCTCGCGCGCGGCCCGGGCCTTGGCGAGATTCTCGGCCATCTTGGCCTCGTGGCCGCGATCGGTTGGCTCGTAGAAGCGGGCGCCGGCGACCGAGTCGGGCAGCAGCGGCTGGCCGCTGAACGGCTCGGGGAGGTCGTGCGGGTAGACATACCCCTCGCCGCCGCCGAGTTCTTCGGCGCCGGGGACATGCTGGTCTTGGAGGTGGCGCGGCGGCGGCGCGAGACCGTGTTCGCGCACATGTGCGATCGCGGCGTCACCGGCCTTGTAGGCGCGGTTGGAGCGGGGGGCGAGACTGAGGTAGGTGACGGCCTGGGCGAGGTTGATTCGCGCCTCGGGCAGGCCGACGTAGTCGAGCGCCTGGGCGGCGGCCATCGCGAGCGGCAGGGCGCCGGGGTCGGCGTTGCCGACGTCTTCGCTGGCGAAGATCACCATTCGGCGGGCGATGAACTTGGGATCCTCGCCGCCCTCGAGCATCGCGGCCATGTAGTAGAGCGCCGCGTCGGGATCGCTGCCGCGCATCGACTTGATGAACGCGGATGCGTAGTTGTAGTGCCGGTCTCCGCCCTTGTCGTAGAGCACGGCGCGGCGCTGGACGGCGTCTTCGGCGCGGGCGAGGTCGATCGCCGGCGTCGGCGAAGCGCCGGCCTGTAGCGCTTGAGCACGCGTGGCCGCCGCCGCGGTCTCCAGCGCCGTCAGCGCGGTGCGGGCGTCGCCACCGGCACGCGACGCGATGAAGTCGAGCGCCGCGTCGTCGGCGCCGATCGCGCCGGCGAGCCCGCGTTCGTCGGTCATCGCGCGGTCGAGTAGGACGCGAACGTCGTTGTCGGTCAGCGGCTCCAGCACGTAGAGCCGGGTGCGCGAGAGCAGCGCGCCGTTGATCTCGAAGTATGGGTTCTCGGTCGTCGCGCCGATCAAGATGACCGAGCCGTCCTCGACGGCCGGCAGCAGGACGTCCTGCTGGGCCTTGTTGAAGCGGTGGATCTCGTCGAGGAAGTAGATCGTGCGGCGGCCGCCAGTGCGCAGCCGCTCGCGAGCGGCCGCGATCGCCTTGACGGCTTCGGGCCTGCCGACGACGACGGCGGAGTGTTCCTCGAACGCGGCGTCGGCGGCATCGGCGACCAGCCGTGCGATCGTGGTTTTACCGCTGCCGGGCGGGCCGTAGAGGATCATCGAATGCGGGGCCTTGCCGGTCAGCGCTTCGTGCAGGGCCTGTCCCGGCTGCAGAAGATGCCGCTGTCCGACGAGGTCGTCGACCGACCGGGGGCGCATCCGCGCGGCCAGTGGCTGGGCGCCGGCTTGGCCGCCGGTCTGGCC
>JBASWU010000031.1:0-14420 GCA_049276635.1 Solirubrobacterales bacterium
GCTTCGCGAACGTGTTTGAGGCCAGGGCCTTCTGCCGTGAGTTCTTCGGCTACTACAACGAAGTTCATCGCCACAGCGGAATCGGCATGCTCACGCCGGCCGATGTTCACTACGGCAGGTCGGGCGATGTATTGGCCGGACGAGCGCAGGTGTTGGACGCCGCATATGCCGCAAACCCGGAGCGATTCGTCAAGCACAAACCACAACCCAGGGCCGTCCCGACCGACGTGTGGATCAACAAACCGGAAGCTTCACTCACGGCGAGTGAAAAGGAGGTGATCGCAGCCTAATATCCGCTCGATGGGTGTCTCAAAGTTGTTGGCAGGTTCCGTATGCGCCGGTCAGTTTTCGCGAACCACCGCTTGGCCGGCCGTGACTTCGATCACCGTGTCGACCGGCGTTCCCGGCGGCACTTGGCCGGCCTCCGTCGCGGTGATCATCACCTGGCCGGCGCGTTCGACGCGTTCGACCAGCAGCCGCCGCCGCGTGGCGTCGAGCTCGCTCATCACATCGTCGAGCAGTACGAGCGGCCGCCGGGATGTGACGGCGACGATCGTCTCGCACTCGGCCAGCAGCAGGCTCAGAAGCGATAGCCGCTGCTGGCCCTGCGACCCGTAGGTCCGCACCTCGCGGCCGGCGAGCGAAAACACGAACTCGTCGCGGTGTGGCCCGTACGTCGAAAACCCGCGGGCGAGATCGGCGTCCCGGCGCTCCCGCAGCCGCGCGGCGAAATCGGCGAGATCTTCTGACTTGACCGATGGGCGGTAGCGCACCGCCGGGTGGTCGTCCAGGCCGAGCTCCGCGCCGATCGCCGCGAACCGGCCCGACAGTTCGCCGACCGCCGAGGCCCGGTCGGCCATCAGCTCGGCGCCGGCGCGCGCGAACTCGGCGTCCCAGGCGTCGAGCTCGCGACCGGCTCCGCCACGCGCCAGCAAGGCGTTGCGTTGAGCAAGCGCCGCGACGAACGCCCGGCGCGCCTCACGGCGACTCGGCCACAGCGCGACGATGAATTGATCAACGTGCGCTCGCCTAGCGCCGGGAGCCCCCTTGATCAGCTCCAGCCGATCTGGCATGAATACGGCCGTCGGGGGACGCCAGTCGAAGCCGTCGATCGATTCAACCTTGGCCCCGTCGGCGAAAAACGTCCTGCCGGCGGTCTTGTCGATTGCGACGGCCAACTGATGCGGCTCGCCGGCTTCGACGCCTTCAACCTCCACTCGAGCTACAGACTGACCGAATTCGATCGCCTGATTGTCGACGCGAGTCCGGCACGACCGCCCGACACAGCCGAAGTACAGCGCCTCAAGCAGATTCGTCTTCCCGGCTCCATTGTCTCCGGTCACGATCGTCACCCGCTCGCCGACCGGCAGCTCAACCCGCTGGTATGTGCGAAAGTGACGCGCGCTGAGGCGGGTGACGATCATCGACCGGCGCTAGGCGCGCAGCGCGATCAGGTGTTGAGCCGAATCGGCATGACGAGATACATGAATTCGTCGTCCTCGCCGGCGACGATCAGACCGGGGCGAAACGGGCTGATCAGTTTGAAGCGCGCGCGCTCGGTGTGAGCGCTGTCGAGACCTTCGCGCAGGAAGTCCGGGTTGAAACCGATTTCCAGTGGATCACCGGAAAAATCTGGAGCCGGGATGACCTCGCGCGCCTCACCGATGTCGGCCGTCTGAGCCGAAACCTCAAGTTCACCTTCACTGAGCGCGACTTTCAGCGGCGTATTGCGCTGAGCCAGCAGGCTGACGCGCTTGACCGCGTCAAACAGCTCCGCGACATCGATATCGAGGACGTGTTCGTAGGCGTCCGGCAGTAGCTGCTCGAAGTCCGGGAACTGGCCGTCGATCAAGCGTGAGACGAGCAGCGTGTCACCGGCCGAGAAGGAGATCTGACGATCTGTCAGCCGGAGGCCGACGGTCTCTGCGCCCTCCGATACACGCGCGGCCTCCTGTAGCGCGCGCGCCGGTACGTTCGCCTCGATTCTCTCGGGCAGCGGAGAGCCGATCTTCGTCGTGCGAACCGCCAGCCGGTATGAGTCCGTCGCCACCGCGCGCAGCTTGTCGGCGTCGACCGAGATCAGGATGCCGGTCAGATGGGGGCGAGTCTCGTCACGCGATGCCGAGCGAGCAACCTGGTCGATCGTCTCGACGAACTGGCCGACCGGAAGCTCGATGGCCGGACCCTCGAGCGGTTGAACGGGCGGAAAATCGTCGGCGGCCAACAACCGCAGTTTGAACGACGCCGCGCCGCACTCAAGATCGATCAATCCCGGCTCGGTCGCCGAAATCGAGACGTCGCCGCTGGGCAGCTGGCGAGCTACGTCGGCCAACAACCGGCCGGGAACCACGATCACGCCGCCCGACTCGACGTCGGCGGCGATCTTCGACCGAATCGAGACGTCTCCGTCGGTCGCCGTCAGCGTCAGCGCGCCGGTCTCGGCGAGTAGGTGGATTCCCGACAGCGCGGGGATGATTGAGCGCGTCGACACCGCCCGGCCAACGGTCGCCAGAGCATCGACGAAAATCGCTCGGTCAACGGTCAGTCGCAACGAGAACGAACTGTCTGCTGTTGCTTCCTGTTGGTGTTGTTCTGTTGATGCTGTGGACAAGTTGTCAAATCTTCTCTTTACGGCTTGAGTATCGTGGATTTGGCGCTGGAGCGGTCCGGGTAGTTTGTGGAACTCTCGGGATTGTCGCTATGCGGCCGGGCGGCCGGGCACCTCACCGTTGATTACATGGCGCAGCCTATCGGCAGTCGAGGCGGTATCCGCGTCTTCGCGGCAGGCCCTGACGACCTTGTCGCGGGCGTAAACCACCGTCGAATGATCGCGGCCGAAGGCGGTGGCGATCATCGGCAGGTTCTCGCCGGTCAGCTCGCAGGCGAGATACATCGCGAGTTGTCGCGGCCGCGACACGCGGCGATCGCGGCCCTCGCCGCACAATTCGTCGAGCGTCAGCCCAAAGTGCTCGCTGACCGCCGACTGGATTTGCGCGATCGAAACACGCCGCCGGTCGTGCGGGTGAAGGGTGTCGAGGAGTTCATCGACGAGTTCCGGCGTGATCTCGGTCCGGCGCATCGAAGCGAAGGCGCTGACGCGAATCAAGGCGCCCTCGAGCGAACGCACATTGGCCGGTGCGCGATCGGCGATTCGCTCGAGCGCGGCGGGAGTCTGGACGGCGATGTTGTCGAGCTGCGCGCGTTTGGCGAGGATCGCTATCCGCAGGGCCTGGTCGGGCTGCTCGATCTCGACAACGAGGCCGGACTCGAATCTGGCTCGCAGGCGGTCGGCCAGCGCATCGAGTTGGCGCGGTGTGCGGTCGGAACTGATCACCAGCTGGCGACCGCTCTCATATAGAGCGTTGAAGGTGTGAAAGAACTCTTCCTCGGTCTTGATCTTGTTTTGAAGAAACTGGACGTCGTCGATCAACAGGACATCGCTCGCGCGCAGATCATCCTTGAAATCACCGATCGATCCGTCGCGCACGACGCTGCGAAAGGCCGAGGCGAAATCTTCAGCGGTCATATAGCGCACAGCCAGTTCGGGAGACTCGCGACGCATGAAGTTGCCGATCGCCTGCAGCAGGTGGGTCTTTCCGACGCCCGGAGATCCATACAGAAAAAGCGGATTAAAGGCCTGGGCCGGCTGCTCGGCGACCGCGAGCGCCGCGGCGTGACCGACGTGGTTGCTGCGGCCGATTACGAACTGGTCGAAGGTGTAGCGCGGGTTCAGCGGCGTGAAGTTGGCACGGTCGGCAGTTGCGGCGCGCTGCGCCGATCCGCCCAGTGGTGTTGTCGCGAACCGCTCGAGCGGGATGTCGGCGGGATCGATCAGCATCACCACGAGATCGACGCCGGCGGCCTTTGACGCGCACTGCCCGAGGGCTCGCCGATAGCGAAGATCGATCCAGCCGCGAGCGCGTGGCGGACCGGTCAGGTAGAGCTCGCGATCGGTCACTCCGAGCGGCTTCAATTGGGCCAGCCAAAGGTCGTAAACGTCCTCACAGACGTCTTCGCGAAAAACGGCACAGGTTTTCAGCCAGAGCTGTTCCAACTCCATTTACAGAAGTCCAAACTGAAGAGGTATTCGTAAGGAAAACGGTCCGCCGGCCAGCGCGATTCTCGCGTTTTGAGGCCCTTTGCCATCGGCGATGGACGGACTATAACCGACGTCTGCCGCGGTTGCTACAGGATTGTCACGTCGGCCTCCGAGAAGCTCGCAAACTCGCACAAAAACGTCGCGAGTCAGAGATCCGCTCCGATCATCGCCGGCCACGCCCTATACTGACCGGCGATCTAGTCATGAAGCGCACTTATCAGCCAAAACGACGCAAGCGCGCCCGCGTTCACGGGTTTCGCTCGCGGATGCGCACCACGGCCGGCCGTAACGTTCTCAAGCGCCGTCGCAGCAAGGGCCGCAAGCGGCTTACGCCGTAGCGATGTCCACCTCGGCCTCTTCGCGCGCCAAGGGAAGACGCTTGTCGCGCGGCACCGAGTTTCAGCGCGTCTACCGCCAGGGCCGCTCGCGCGCAAACAGACACCTCGTTCTCTACTCCTTCGCGCGCGCCGAGGGCGGCGAGCCGTGCTCGCGACTCGGTGTCTCGGTCGGCCGCAAGGTCGGCAACGCGGTCGTGCGCAATCGTGTCAAGCGCACGATCCGAGAGGCGATCGCCGAACTGGAGCCGCGGCTCCAAGACGGCCTAGACTACGTCGTGCTCGCGCGCCCAGACGCGGTCGATCTGGTCGAACGCGAAGGAATGCGGGGGGTCAAAGACTCTCTCGCCGAGCTGATCGCGCCGGAGCCGGGCACGCCGTCGCGTCAGTGAAACGCGCCGACCGAGCGCGACACCCACATCTTTCAGTTCACCAGCCCCAGACCCCCACCCTTGACCGAATCGTCGCGACAATCTTCGACCAGCGTGATCGCACGCGGATTCCGCGCCGCCGCTCTGGCGCCCGTGTTCGTTTACCGCAAGCTGGTTTCGCCGTTGATCGCTTCACGGTGCCGCTACTACCCAAGTTGCTCGAGTTACGCGGTCGAGGCGGTCCGCGAGTACGGCGTGTTTCGCGGTTTCGCGCTCGCCGGATGGCGGCTTCTGCGCTGTAACCCGTTCACTGACGGCGGGTTCGACTACGTCGCCGACCAGAAGCTCTTCCGCCACCGCGATCATTCCGGGGATTGTGATCATAGTCACAAGACCGTGACTGTCCGATGAACCTCGTATTCGCAAATGTGATCGAGGACTCGGTCAGCTGGCTGATCGGACCACTCGACGCGATTCTGCGTTGGCTGCACGACTCGGTCGGGATGAACTGGGGTCTGGGGATCATCACCCTGACGGTCATGGTCCGCCTGGCGCTTGTGCCCTTGACCTACAAACAGATCACCAGCATGCTGCACATGCAGCAGTACCAGCCCCAGATCAAAGAACTCAACGAGAAGTACAAGGAGGATCCACAGCGCAAGCAGCAGGAGTTGATGAAGTTTTTCAAGGAACACAAGATCAACCCGCTCGCCTCCTGTCTGCCGATCCTCTTCCAGCTGCCGTTCTTCATCGCGATGTTCTACGCGCTGCAGGATGATTCGCTACAGAGCCAGATCCGTGAGACCGGTCCGAGCTTTCTGTTCATCCCTGATCTAGTCGCCAAGGCGAGTGGCGCGGAATTGGTCACGCTGATGGTTCTCTACGCCGGCTCACAGCTTGGTTCGACACTGGTTTCGCTGACTCCGACGACCGATGACACGCAGCGCAAGATCATGCTCGCGTTGCCGTTCCTGCTCATTCCCTTCATCATCAGCTTCCCGGCCGGCTTGATCCTGTACTGGATCACAACCAACACGTGGACTCTCGGGCAGTCGTTCGTGGTCCGCCACCTGCGCGGGCGTCGTGACGCCGGCGGGTCGGCCGACCTCGGCGCCAGCGAAGGCGGTACGGTGGTCGCATCCGCGAGCGGGTCTGGCGAGTCGGCGGTTGTCGCGACCAAGGCGCCACCCCCTCCACCACGGCAAAAAAAGAAGCGGTCAGGCCGCAGGCGATAAAGACTATGACCGACGCAGACACATCGATCGAGCTTCGTGATGACGACACCCGCCAGGCTGAGCTGGCGACGAGCATCGTGACCGACATCATCGCCGGTGCCGGTCTCGACGCCGAAATCTCTTTCAGCCAGGAGGGCCGTGACATCCTGATCGACGTCGCCGGCGACGACCTCGGCTTTGCGATCGGTCGCCGGGCGCAGACGCTCGACGCGATCCAGTTGATTGCCTATCTGGTTTCGGCCAAGGCCGTCGATCCCGAGGAGCGTCGTCGAGTGTCGGTCGACATTGACGAGTACCGCTCGGCCCGCGAAGAAGAAATCTTCGATCTCGCCGATCGTGCCGTCCGCGACGCGATCTCGTCGGGCCAGCCGGTCGAGCTCAAACCGATGACTTCTAACGAGCGTCGCGCGGTTCACCAGTACCTGATTGAGAACGCCGAGATCGATACGCACAGCGTCGGCGAGGATCCCGATCGCCGGGTTGTGGTTACGCCGGCTTCTGCGTCGTAGCGCCACAATACCGCGCGTCAGCGTCGCATACCGCGCATATGTCCCGATTGTCGCCGGTCCTCGGCCGGTTTTCATCCGCGGTTGGGCCGCTGTAGCATTGGCTAGCGTGCAGATTGCGATGCAAGCGCACCGTTTCACGTTTTACACCGCGAAGTCGGTGGCCAGATGACGACTGAGCGTAGGTTGCTGGCGACGCTCGCCGGTCGCTTTGAACTCGACTCCACGGCGATCGAGCGGTTGGACCTGCTGGCCCAACGCTCCGTTTCGCTTGAAATCTCGGGAACCGCGCTGCACACGCGCGAGGACGCGATGCGTTTTCACATCGCCGATAGCCTCGCCGGGCTTGAGCTCGCCGCGATTCGCGCCGCGGAAGATCTCGTCGACATTGGATCCGGGGTTGGTTTTCCGGGCCTGGTCTTGGCGATCGCTCGGCCGGATCTCTCGGTGACACTGGTCGATAGCGTCCGCAAGAAGACGGAAGCGGCCGCGGAGTTCGCGCGCGAACTGGGGCTCGGCAACGTCGAGACGGTTTGGTCGCGGGTCGAGGACTTCAGTGCGATCGGCGGTTCGGCCCGCGAGTCATTCGACGTCGTCAGCGTCCGCGCGCTCGCGTCGCTGCCGGTTCTCGTCGAGTACGCCGCTCCATTGCTCCGTGTTGGCGGGACCCTGGCGGCGTGGAAAGGGGATCCGCCGCTGGACGAGCTAGCCGACGCCCGGGCCGCGACCGCCGCGCTCGGCTTCGCCGCGGGTGAGTTGATCGCCACGACGCCGTTCACCGGCAGCCGCCGCCGCCATTTTTACGTCGCCGAGAAGCTCGGTCGCACGCCGGAACGCTTCCCACGCCGGGCCGGCACGGCGCGGCGCAAGCCGATCAAGGCGTAACTTCGCCGTCGAACCGGTCGCTTCATTTCGGAAAATGCGTGCTTTTGCGCTTTCTTATGGGCTTCGATGTCCGATTCCGGGCGTACTCTTGAGCGCTGATGAACGACTCGGCGGATTCCTCTCAGCCAGCGGCCGGCCCGGCCGCGCAGTTGGCCGCGCAACCGGCAACAGAATCCGGCGCGACGATCTACGCGATCGCCAACCAGAAAGGCGGTGTCGGCAAGACGACCACCGCGGTCAACCTCGCGGCATGCGTCGCCGAGGCCGGGTATCGCACCCTGCTGGTCGACATCGATCCGCAGGCCAACGCAACCGTCGGCCTCGGGTTTGGCAAGCACGAGTCGCCGACGATCTACGACGTGCTGGTCGGTCAGGCGACGATCGATTCGGCGACACTGAAGTCTCCCGAGATCGAGAACCTCTCGATCGTGCCCTCGACGCCGGACCTGGCCGGCGCCAACGTAGAGCTGCCTCGCGTCGCCGGTTCGGAGCGGATCCTCGACGACGCACTTGCATCGCAACGCGCCAAGTACCGGTTTATCTTTTTCGACTGCCCGCCGTCGCTCGGCCCGCTGACGGTCAACGCGATGGTCGCCGCCGACCGCGTGATCGTGCCGGTCCAGACCGAGTACTTCGCGCTCGAAGGGCTTGCCGACCTGCTCGACACGATCGGCCTGATCCAGCGCGAACTCAATCCGCGTCTCGCGATCGGCGGGCTGGTGCTGACGATGCACGACGGCCGTACGCGCCTGGCCGAGGACGTCGAGGCAGAGGTGCGCAAACACTTTCCGGGACTGCTCTTCGAGTCAGTCATTCCGCGGAACGTCCGGGTCGCCGAGGCGCCAAGCTTCGGCCTGCCCGTGACGCATCACGATCCACACTGCGCCGGCGCGGAAGCGTACTTTGAACTTGCGAAAGAGGTGGCTTTACGTGGCTGATGCCAGGGCAGATAAACGGGGGATGGGGCGGGGGCTGTCGGCGATCCTGCCGAAGAGCCATGACGATGTTTCTCACGACGAGCTACGGCAGTTGCCCGTCGGCTCGATCGCGGCTAACCCCAACCAGCCCCGCCGGTCGTTCGATGACGACGAGCTGGCCGGGCTGTCTGAATCGATCAAGCACAACGGCGTGCTTCAGCCGTTGCTGGTACGACCGGTGCTCGGCGGCCGCTACGAGCTGGTCGCCGGTGAGCGCCGCCTGCGGGCCGCGAAACTCGCCGGTCTGGACATGGTGCCGGCGTTCGTCCGCGCCGGATTGGACGCCAATACGCTCGAACTCGCCTTGATCGAGAACATGGCACGCGTCGACCTCAATCCGATCGACGCGGCGCGCGCCTGTGCGGCGCTGGTTGACGATCTCGGTCTGACCAAGGAGGAGGTCGCTCGCCGGGTCGGAAAGAGCCGTGTCGCGGTCTCAAACCTGATCCGTCTGCTCAACCTGCCCGACGAAGTCATCGAAATGGTCGAGGACGGGATGCTCGCCGAGGGACACGGCCGCGCGCTTTTGCGGGCGCCGGATCACTTCGCGCGCCGCCGGCTGGCTCACCAGGCGGTCGAACAGCGGTGGTCGGTTCGTGAGACCGAGCGCCGCGCCGAGCAAGCCGCCGGCCAGACCGATACCAACACTCAAGTGAAGGTTAAGGGTTTGGAGATGGACCGAGCGGCGATCGAGGCCGAGGAAGGCGCCTCGGCGGTGGCCGAGCGCTTCGGGGCGTTGGTCGGGGTGGAACCGCGCGTGAAAGTGACCGATCGCGGCGTGAAGATACGGCTGGAGTTTGCGAGTGTGGATCAGGCGCTCGCGGCGCTCGATGGCGTGAAACGCCGCTAAACTGCGTCGCGCTGCGGGCGATTAGCTCAGTCGGTTAGAGCGCATCTCTGATAAGGATGAGGTCCCAGGTTCGAATCCTGGATCGCCCATTTTCGGTGTTGTGACGCGGCGCGAGTCGCGGCGCTCACCGGGCTCACGTGCAGGAGCACGCTACGCCCGGCGATCACCACGCCTCGCTTGGTCACAACACCGAAAATGTGGATTGGGTTGGGGTTCGGGGTGCGGGGTGCGGCGGGGGCTGCACGGTGCCGTGGGGTCCGGCGCTCGTTCGCGGTGCGAACTTTGCTTGGATCCTTGGAGGGGGTTGTTTGAGTTGTGTGGTCGCGAGGCTCTGTTCGCGCGAATTTTTTGTTTGGGGGTTTCGGCGCTGGGGGGCGTAGGGATAGACTCGCGCGGCGTATGAGTGCGTCTACTGCACGTCGGTTGCCGGGACGGCGGATAGCCGTCATGGCTGCGCGTCATGCGGGGCGGTTGCTTGGGTTCAAGCAGCGGTCCGAGTTGGCGTTTTGGACGGATAAGTGGGATCGGTCGATTCGTGACGGCGCGCTTTGGGGCCCGGACTCGCTTGAGCTCAGCGGCGATACCGAGATCGCCGACAGCTACGAAGGGCGCCGCTGGCAGCAGGCTCGCGCCGAGGTTCGCCGCGTCCTCAAAGAGGCCAAGATCGACGACGAGGATTTCTTCGACGGCAAGGTCGTGCTCGACATCGGACCCGGCTGTGTCGGCTTTCCGGACGCATGTCCGGCGGACGTGTCGATCGGCGTCGACCCGCTGGCCGACGCATACGCCGACGCCGGCCTGCTGCTTGAGAGCAATGCCGTTTATCTCTCGGTTCCGGCGGAGCGGATCCCGCTGCGTTCACGCAGTGTCGATGTGATCGTCGCGCGTAACAGCCTTGACCACGTGGATTCGCCGACCGGCGTTATCGCCGAGGTCATGCGACTGCTCCGGCCCGGCGGCCATTTCATCATCAACGTCGACGTGGAACATCCGGCGAGTCCGACCGAGCCGCACGAGATCACGCGCGTCGATCTGTCCAAGTGGCTTGCCGACTTCGAGATCCTCACCGAAGACGTCTGGGATCACGGTCACGCAGAGGATGAAAACCCGATCGGCTACGCGGTCGTGATCGTTGCGCGCAAGCGATCGCTCTGAATCGCGGCTACGGACTCAGCGGGCGGAATCTTTCTTTTGACCTCCATGTTTTTCCCGGCTCGCATTGGCCCGGTGAGGATGTACAGCCGCTTGGCGTTGCCGCCGCGTAGTCCAGAAAGCCCGGATGATGAACGCGATGGCCACGGCCAGCAGTGCAAACTTCACGCTCGCGGCGGCGGTCGCCGCCGCCGGTGCGATGCCGCCCGTGCTGCCGTAGATGATCGCCAGTAGCGAGACTCCTTCGACGGCGTCTAAGGCCGCCGCGGCGGCCGGCGTCCAGGCGATTCGCTCGCCGAATCGCGCGCGCTCGGCGGCGCCGGCCGCGGTCAGCCGCTTCACGCCGATTCGCATCAGCATCGTGAACCACGTCGCGTAGATCACGATGAATCCGAAATCGATCCACAAGGAAAGCTCGATCGATCGCTGTCCGTCGCCGCCCCATTCGGCCATGAACCGTGCGGCGCGCTCGGCGGTGCCGACGAACTCGAACGACAAGATGCCCGGTCCGCCGGCGGCGCGCGCCTGCTCGCTGAACAGATTGAGCAGTACGAACAGCGCGGTCGCCACCGCTCCGACCGCCCACACGGCAAGACTTGGGCGCGGGCGCGCTTCACGCTGCATGGCGACAGTCTAAAGCGGCCTTATACTGACCGAACGCGGCGCACGGAAATCGGTTCCGATGCCGTGGGCGAGAGCGAGGAACGTCCCAGTGCGCGAGATGGTCATCTACGGAGTCAGCTTCGACATGGTCGGCAAACAGCCGATCATCTTGCTCAAGGCCGTCGACGGCAACGAGTTTCTGCCGATCTGGATCGGCCACCCCGAGGCCGCTGCGATTCTGATGCGGCTCCAGGGCGCCGATACTCCGCGTCCGATGACACACGACCTCGTCGCCTCGCTATTCGAACAACTCGAGGTCGAGTGCGCCCAGGTCGCCGTCACCGAATTGCGCGACAATACTTTCTTCGCGTCTATCACCCTCAAGGTCAGTGGCCGGGAGATCGAGATCGATTCGCGCCCGTCCGATGCGATCGCGCTCGCGGTTCGCACCGACGCGCCGATCTTCGTCGCCGACGACGTGATCGCCGAGTCGGCGATCGAGTTCGAGCACGAGGTCCAGGACACCGAGGAGGTCGTCACCAAGTTCCGCAAGTTCCTCGACGACGTCTCTCCAGACGACTTCGGGGCCGACGAGTAACCGTTCAGCCGACGCGGTACGGCTCGCGCGTCAGCGCGGTCCGCAGCAGCCGCTCGGCGAGTTCTTCGAAGTCGATGCCGACGGCTTCGGCGGCCATCGGCATCAGGCTGGTTTCGGTCAGTCCGGGAATCGAGTTGGCTTCGAGCACCTGCGGCTCGCCCTCCGGGGGAACCATGAAGTCAACCCGCGCGAAGCCGTGGCAGCCGAGCAGCCGGTATGTCTGCACCGCCAGTTCGGCGATCCGCGTGGCAAGCTCGTCGTCGAACCGCGCCGGACACGCATAGCTGGTCTGGCCGATCTCGTAGCGCGACTCAAAGTCGTAGTGTTTGCCCTCCTCCGGCAGCGCCTCGACCGCCGGCAGTGCCTCGCCGTCGAGCACGCTGACGGCGATCTCGCGTCCCTCGATGAACTGTTCGATCAGCACGCGGTCGTCGTAACTGAACGCGCTGACCAGCGCGCCCGGCATCTCGGTCGCCTTGCCGGCGAACCTGATTCCCAGGGCGCTGCCCTGACGCGCCGGTTTGACGACCAGCGGGTAACCGAAGCGCTCGTCGATCGCCGGCAGCGAGTCGGCCGCGCCGAGGCTGCGAAAGGCGGTTTCGTTGAAGGTGACGAATCGCGGCGTCGGGATTCCGGCCTCCTGCATCATCAGCTTCGAGAGCGCCTTGTCCATGCAGCGGATCGATGCCAGCACGCCGCAGCCGGTGAAGGGCAGCCCGAGGATCTCGAGCAGTTCCTGGACGGTTCCATCTTCGCCGCCGCGGCCGTGCAGCGCGATGAACACCGCGTCGGGCGCGGTCTGCTCGAGCTTGTGGACGAGGTTCTGGTCGACGTCGATTTCGGCGATCTCGTAACCACGCCCGCGCAGTGCCTCGGCGACCCGCGCGCCCGAGCGCAGGGATACCTGGCGCTCCAGGGAGTTGCCGCCCTTCAACACCGCGACCTTGTTGATCTCGCTCATCGCCGCCTCAGCTCTCGTCGCCGGCGCGGCGCAGTTTGCGTCCCGCCAGTGAGGTCACAGAGGCGGGGTCGGCCTCGGCGTCCGCCGGCCGGCGGACGGCGCGGTGCTCGCCGGTCATCCTGCTCCACAGATCGAGATGGCCGCCGACGACCTCTCCGATCCGGCGCACGCCTTCGACGATCTGGTCTTCGCCGACGCCGCTGAAGTTCAGGCGCATGGCGTCGCTGCCGCGACCGTCAAGGTACGCGCCCTCACCCGGGACGAACGCGACGTTTGCGCTCAGCGCTTTGGCCAGCAGGTCGGTCGTGTTGATCATCTCCGGCAGCGTCGCCCAGATGAACAGCCCGCCCTCGGGTTTGGTCCAGCTGGCCTCGGCGGGGAAGTGGCTGTCGAGCGCGCCGAGCATCGCATCGCGTCGCTTGACGTAAATCGAACAGGCGGTCTTGACGTAGTCCCGCCAGTCGGCCTGCTCGAAGTAGGTGATGATCAGATACTGCGAGAGCGACGACGGGCAGAGGTCGGCCGCCTGCTTGGCGATGTTGACCTTCGCGAGCACCGGCGAAGGCGCCTCGAGCCAGCCGACGCGGATGCCGGGGGCGAGAATCTTCGAGAACGTGCCGAGGTACATCACGAACTCGCCACCGTCGAGCGCGCGAAGGGTCGGCAGCGGCTCGCCGCCGTAGCGCAACATCCCGTAGGGATTGTCCTCGAGGATCAGAAGTTCGCGTTCGCGCGCGATCTCCAGCAGCATCCGCCGCCGCGGCAGCGACATCGTCACTCCGGCCGGATTCTGGAAGGTCGGGATCGTGTAGATGAACTTCGGCGTGACGCCCTCGCGGTCGAGCCGGGCGAGCGTCTCCTGGAGCACATCGATCTTCATGCCCTCGTCGTCGACGTCGATCTGGATGACGTTGGCCTGGAAGCTCGAGAAACTCGGCACGGCACCGGGGTAGGTCGGCGCCTCGGCGATGATCGTGTCGCCCGGGTCGACAAGCGTGCGTGTCACCAGGTCGATCACCTGCTGGCCGCCGGTCGTGACAAGCAGGTTCTCGGGCTCGACGGTCATGTTCTCGGCGGCCATAACCTCGACGATGCAGTCCTTCATCGGGCCGAGACCTTCGGTCGGCCCGTACTGCAGCAGTTCGGCGCTTGAGGTGCGTGCCATCTGGCTCATCACGCTCTCGAGTAGCTCCGGCGGAAAGCTCTTGGTGTCGGGCAGGCCGCCGGCCAGGCTGATCACCTCTGGACGGTCGGTGATCGACATCATGTCGCGCATCGCGCTGCTCTTGACTACGTGAGCGCGCTGCGCGAAAAGCCGCGCGTAGCGTTCGATGTCGTGTCGGCTGTTTCGCTTGTTGCTGATCTGAGAAACTCTCGTTCGGATTGGCCGCCAAGCGGCCTCTGACACTGGATTTCGGGTTCCGCGCGGCGTGACCTGCGCGGCGGCGGGCGGCGCGGCGGCTAGATTCGCCGCAGACGACCTGACCTCGGCCGTCGGCGAAACACACGAATCAGCGTCATCATTACCGTACAACGAATTCCCCGGCGTACCCACCAGAAGACTCGGACACGGACATGGACACCTTGATGGAAATTCTCGAGGCCGCCGGCGTCGGCGCCGCGGCCGGCCTGTCGCCGCTGGTCGCGGTCGCCGCGGTGATTCTGCTGGCGGCCGTGCATCTCGGGATCAATCCCGCCGGGTCGGACTTCGGCTTTGTCACGGAAGTCGCCGCCGTCACGGTCGCGGCCGTCGTTTTGATCCAGTCGTTCCTGATGATCATCGCGCCCGGCGGTATCAGTGTGCGAATCGCGGCGGACCGCCGCCGCTGGACGCCGCTGCATCTGGCC
>JBASWU010000032.1:0-8165 GCA_049276635.1 Solirubrobacterales bacterium
GCTCAACGTGCTTCTCCTTCGAGTTGAGCGGCCATCTTCCCGATCATGCCAGACGATCAGCACATGTGCTGATCGTCTACATATCTCGGTCAGTTAGGTGTCAACGCGGGAGTGGGGAGCAGGCCAAGACGCCGCATATGCCGCAAACCCGGAGCGATTCGTCAAGCACAAACCACAACCCAGGGCCGTCCCGACCGAAGTGTGGATCAACAAACCGGAAGCTTCACTCACGACGAGTGAAAAGGAGGTGATCGCAGCCTAATATCCGCTCGACGGGTGTCTCAAAGTTGTTGGCAGGTTCCGAACTCGTGGTGAGGCCCGAGCTTCGGGGTAGGCCGACTTGCCGGCGGTTTTCGCGGCGGCGGCACCGCGTCTGCCAGCGCCTGGCGAACGGTCCTGCGGTGTGTCTTATGGCGCTTGGCGAGCGCGCTAATCGACAGCCCGTACCAGCTGTGATCTCGCCTGATTTGTTCGAACAACTCCACTCTTGACCTCAACGTTTCCGTGACCCCCTGCGCAAGCCGGAATTGGCTCGAAGCAGTGGATCATCAGTCGCGCGGAGGGTGGGCCAAATAAGACCGGCAGGGTGGGCCAAATGAGACCGTTATTGCCAGTCGGTGACCAGTTGCTCGGGGAGACCGCCCAAGCGGCTGATGCAGCGCCAGACGCCGTAGAGGATGTCGTTCGCCTGCTTGGAGACACGAGCGTGCCGGCAGCGGCGCGTGAGTAGCCAAGCGCGCAGGTCACGACGTAGCCGCGCCTGGTCTGTCCGTAACCGACGGGGATCTCGTGCTTTGGCTGCCAGAGGTCGAACTGGAGTATCTCGCCGGGGCGGTAGCTCGTGCGCTGAAACGTTCTTGGCGGATTGACCAGTGGCCGCATCTGACGCACGTAGTCGTCGCGTTGCCGTGGCCGCAGCGAACGGCCTTGTAAAGGGTGTTCGTCGCGAATTTATCGCGCGAACCTCGAACGCCGGCCGCAGCTGGCGTCGAATCCGAGGTCTTCGATATGCACGAGTGGCCTTTGGGGGCGGGCGATTCGTTCTCGGTCCGACGAATGTGAACAGGCTTTTCGGTCGAGCAACACGAGGGCGATACTCGGCATCAACGACCCATGGCCGCACTTGGAAGGGCTTCGCCGGCCCGTCAGGTTCAGCTGGCGCGGGATTGCGTGGCGTTCCGATGCTCGGCAACGAGACCCCGCTGGTGAACACGCCCTATGCGGTGTTGACGGCCAACGGCGCCGGGATTTGGCGACTCGGTTCAAACTCCGCGACCTGGACGCTTGATCCGCCACTTCCGTGACTTGAACATCAATCGTCATTGGCCTCGCAGCGACTCAAGTCGAAACGACAGGGCCAATCACGTCAGCCATCTCACGCGCTGATTGAGGTTCGAGAGCCGCCCGGCTAGCTCCATGAGGTGCCCGACTAGGTGCGGACGACCAGGAATGCCACTTCGTCGTCCAGTCGGACCTCGCCGCTCTCTAGCTTGAGTTCGTTCAGCGCGTCGGCCAGCGAGTCTCTGACAGCTTCGTCTCCAAACACCCGCGACGCCCTGACGAACGGCGCGGCAGCCATGTACCCGCGCAGCATGGTCTCAACGTCGGGATAGTGCTCGCTGAATGCGATGTACCCAGAGATTTCGACGGACAGTCCGGCCGCTCGCCCGATCTGCTCGAGGTTCGCGAGTTCGTAGAGCGGCTTGGGCTCTGGCTGGCTGGAGGCGGATCCAGAGTGAAGTCGCGCAAGCGAGGCGAAGACTTCCGTGGAACGACAGTTTTGCGGGCGTCCGAACACGGTCAACGCGATCTGCCCTCCGGGACGAACCACACGGCCTGCCTCGCGCAGCGCCGCAACCATGTCGTCGGCGATGAAGAAGGAGTTGAATCCCGTGACGACGTCGAAGCTGTGATCATCCCACGGTAACGATTCCATCGATCCGGCCCTGAAATCCCCGTCCGGAACGCGGGTGCGTGCGATTTCGATGAACTGCGTCGTAGCGTCCAGACCGGCCACTGAGGCGCCGCGATCTGCGGCCATTCGTGCACAGCGCCCCGCGCCGCAACCGACGTCGAGCAGGCGAGTGCCGGGTGCCACCGCTGTGCATGCCAGCACACGGCGGTAGACCGGGACACCCCAACCGCTCCAACCCTCCATGATCTCGGCCCAGTCCGCTGAGCGATCGCCCCATAACTCCGCCTGCGCGGCGGCGGCCGATGCCGCGGTCTCAGACAACCGTCTCACCTGTCTCAACGCTGTCCTCGAGAATCGAACAGCCGAACTCACCGATCGCGTCGCCGAGTTCTTCGAGATCCGGGTAAGTGACGTCGGCGCCGGGAAGCATCAGCCGTTCCGCCGGCGTACTCATCAGTCGAATCAGCCCTTCGAACCCGCCGGGTGTGAGCACGAAGAGCATTCTGCAACCGTTCGGCCCAACCTCGTAGCAATGCGGTACCCCACGCGGACCGAAGCCGACCTCGCCCGGACTGAGCGCAACACGCTCGCCGCCGACCTCGACAACGACGTCGCCGTCGAGCACCACGAACGCTTCATCTTCTTTGGTATGGACGTGGAGGGGAGCAACCGCGCCGGCCGGCTCGGTGATCTCGACGACCGACGACCTGCCCATGGTCTGCTCTGCAGACAACAGCACGATCGCGAGGCTTCCGAACCACCAATACGCCTCGGAATTTTCCTTGGTCAGTTCACTGTGCATTCGATTTCACTCCTTGCCAGTTGGTCTGTAGAACCGTCAGGGCCATGGCGACGACCGCATCGACGACATCCCCTAGCGGCAGGCTTCTCGACGAGAACGACCTGTACGTCGAGAGGTCGAACAACGACTCGATGAGCTTCGCGGTTGTTGTTGAATGACCCCGACCGATCGCCGCGCGCACGCGAGTCGACACGAGCTTGCGCAGGTACTCCTCCCAATCTCGCATCTCGTGCAGCTTGCGTTCGCGGACGTCGACCTCGATCAGCGAACCGCCGCGCTCGTAGAACGCGAACAGTTCTTTGCCGACTCGCCTCAAGCGTTCCTCGTCGCCATCGGCGCCGAGCAGCATGGACCTCGCGTCCGCCAGCCGCGGCGGTCGGACGCGCTCCATCACCACCTCGCCGCATGCTGGAAGTAGTTCGCTAAGCGATGGGAAATGCGCGTACACCGTTGCCACCGATAGGTCGGCCTCGGTCGCGATGTCCTTCCAAGCGGTCCCCAACACACCGTGCTCGCCGTGCAATTTCACTGTCGCGTCAACGATTCGCTGCCTTGTCGCTTGTCGCGCGAGCGCGCGCTTGCTCATGTCGTATGCCCGCGGCATTTAATTCAATATATCATCTATTCAATTAATCTATGCTCCGGTTTGCTCCCTCTCCCGTCGTGAAGGCGTCATAGTCTTTTCGTAAATGGTCACCGATGCGGACATCACCAGAGCAGCCGAGAGCCTTGGGCGGGCGGCAAACTCGCCTGCGAAGGTGATCCTGTTTGGATCGCGCGCGCGCGGCGATTCTCGGGAAGACAGCGACATTGACTTTCTCGTGATCGAGCGTGCCGTGGGCGACAAGTTCCAGGAAGGCGCGCGATTGCGGAGGATGCTCCCACGGCTCGGAGTCGGTGTCGACGTCGTTGTAACCACCAACGAAGAAGCCGACTATTGGCAACAAGCTGCCGGCCACATGATCCGTCGAGCATTGCGCGAGGGGCGCGTCGTGTATGACTCCCAGTGAGGACTTTGCGCGGCTGCTGTTGAGTAAAGCGCGCGGCGACTTGGCTGCGGCTAGCGCACTCGCAGAAGACGCCGCGATGCCCGACGACATTGTCGGTTTTCACTGCCAGCAAGCCGTTGAGAAATCGCTCAAATCTGTCCTTGCGCAGCACGACGTGGACTTTCCGCATACGCATGATCTTGCCGAACTCGCAGCGCTGATCGGTGAGGCTGGCATTGAGAGCCCGCTTAGTGCCGACGACGCCGGCTATCTCAAACCGTGGGCGGTCGAACTGCGCTACGACGCGCCTACAGACAAACGCCTAGATCGGCAGCGAGTCCTGGGTGTCGCATCGGCTGTCGCAACGTGGGCAAGCGGCCACGTGAGCGAGCCGGGCTAACCGTCCGGCGCCGTGGCGTAGATTTCGCAGGACGATGACTCGCACGGGCGACGAAGCGGCCGTTCCGGTCGCCGACGGCATAGGATTCCGCTGCGCCATGCGCCTAGCTGGAGCAAACAAGCCCGATTCCCGGAGCACGTCGTGACGAGCGCTACGCGGCGCGAACCACGTGTCGTGGTCGTCGGTGCGGGAATGTCCGGCATCGCGATGGGCGTCGCCCTGCACAAAGCCGGTTACGACGACTTCGTGATGCTCGAAAAGGGTCCTGGCGTCGGTGGCGTTTGGCAGTGGAACCACTATCCGGGCCTGAGCTGCGACGTGCCGTCGCAGCTGTACCAGTACGCGTTCTTGACGAAACCGGACTGGAAACGCATCTTCGCTTCCGGCTCTGAGATCCGCGAGTACCACGACGAAGTCGTCGATCACTTCGGGCTGCGCTCGAACATTCGCTTCAACACCGAGGTCACAGGAGCGCGCTTCACCGGCGCCGGATGGGAGCTGCAGACCGCCGACGGCCAGCAGCTCGACGCCGACTTTCTAGTCATGGCGACGGGCCTGCTGCATCATCCCAACGTTCCCGCCATCCCCGGTCTCGGCGACTTCGCCGCACGCGCTTTGCACAGCGCACATTGGGACGACGACCTCGACGTCACCGGCAAACGCGTCGCTGTGATCGGCACCGGATCGACGGGCGTGCAACTGGTGTCGGCGTTCCAGCGGATCGCCGATCAGGTCACGCTTTTCTCACGCAGCCCGCAGTGGGTCTTCTGGGCGCCGACCGGCCTGCGGCAACCGAAGCTGTTGACCACGGCGCTCCGCCGTTTCCCCGGCCTCAACAAGCGGCTGTTCGACGTCATGTTGTGGGGATCGGCGATCCTCGTGGACATCACCACCAAGCCCTCGTGGCGGCGGCGGCTCGTTCAGATGTCGGCGCGGGCACACCTGCGCACGATTCGCGACCCGGAACTGCGTCGCAAGCTCACGCCCGACTATCAGCCGCTTTGCAAACGGCAAGTCATTTCCGGCAGTTTCTACCGCGCCGTGCAGAAGCCGAACGTTGAGGTTACGACGGCTCGCAACTCTTGCCGTAATTGACGAAGTCGACGGCCGAACCGTGGTCAATCAAGCTGAAGGAGCGTTCCGCGAGGGGTACCCAGGAGTGACAGCGCATATCGCCTCCCCGCCACTCGAAACGCACGGGGGCAGCTGCAATCAACATCGTCAGTGCGATGACCGCGATCGTTGTCTTCTTTCGCGAGAACGTCAGAGTTTGCATAGGCCGAGATGCCGCGATCGGCAGCTCATGATGATTCACCTGCGACAGCCAGACAGCTCTCGGGTGTAGAAACGCAAGTAGGACGCGTAATGTGCTTCCCAATAGGCGTTCTCGTGCTCGCCCGACCACGTCTTCACGCGAACGTCCGCGCCGTTCTGCCGTAACGCGGCAACCATTGCGTGGTCTCCGGGCTGGAATGGATCGTCGTCGCCGGCGTCCAGCCAGATTGGGTAGCCGAGGAAAGCGGTCGGCTGATTGTGTGCCGCCGCGATCACATCGTTGCGGTTGAAATCCTCGGCATCATCGAAGGCGCCGGCTGCCGTCTCGCCTGAGGACCGCCAGAGCGCGGGCGAATGCGCGCCAACCGCGCAGAAGCGGCCGGGGTTCCGCCGAGCCAAGTTGAATGCACCGAAGCCGCCCATCGACACGCCGCCAATTGCGACCCGCCGGCGATCGCCACCGTACTCGCGCGCGACCTTGGGGATCACCTCGTCGATCACGTACCGCCCCCACGCGCCGTCGGCACGGTCATGTCAGTAAGACGCCTCGCCGCCGTACGGCAACGCGACGATCGGCGCCTTCGGACCGGCGTCTGCAAGTGCCTTGGTGATCGAGCTGTTCGACAAGTGATCAGGCGGCGTGCCACGTCCGTGCTGAAGCACGAGCATCGGCCGCCGGTTCCGCTTCTCATGTCCAAGTGGCAGCAGTACTTCCACTGGCAATACGCGGCCAACCGACGCGCTATCGACCTTGATGTGCTCTCGGGTCACGCCGTGCGTGTTCGTGAACCAGTCCGCGGGACGGTCGACGCCACCGCGAAGGCTCGCCATCACGACCGCGATCAGTGGCAGCGCGACTACACCAAGCGTTAGTAGGCGTCGACGCCGCGCGCGTCGGCGCCGCTTGGGCTGCATGTGCCGCTGTTGCATCCGGCAAATCTAGCCAGCCCCGGACAGGTGGGCGACGCATGCCGACGGCTCCAGAGCACCAGGTGTCTCGAGCACGCGTTCTAGCTAGGGGCCTGTTTGTCGATACGGCGTGAGATGCTCGATCACGCGCTTGTGAAGCGTTCGTGAAATCTCATCCAACGCGCGAAAGTCGCTCGTGTCGGTACATGACTTGATCTTTGCGTAGTCGGAAGCTTCTCCGTACTTCGGATAGCAGTGGTCGTAGCGTGCAGCCAGCTTTTCGGCATCGTCTGTCAGCGTCACGTTTGTGTTGCCGTATCCGCGAGTGGTTCCATGGGGCACTGGAGGGGTCCATGGAGGTTTGTTGCTCTTGGTTAAGCGACCTCGCTCCCAAAGGACGTATGCGAAATGCACCGACACGCCGGCGCGGGACGCGGTGCCCACCACTACGTCGCCAACACCGACGTCGCCTGGCGGGTTGGCGTTCCCGTATCTGATCGCCAAGCCGGATTCGTCGAGCACTGTCTTGATGTCGCTTGCCGTGACGACCAGGTCCGATTTGTCGTTCCCGCAACCTGATCCAAGCGTGAGCAGCAATATGACAAACACAATCCTCGCTGCATAGTTTTTACGGGACATTCTCAGCTTCATGCTTTACCCAGTTCAGTCGTTGAATCCCGTGTATACGACACGGAAGCGGTCAAATGTCCAGCCTTCGCCGTATCGGCCGTAACCGCCAGGCCCCTCGGTTTTATCTACAAACTCGTGCCACGGCATGCTTCGCTCGTCATGCGTGTGGTATGCGAGCCGCGGCTCGCCGTCGGAGCCGATCTCCGACACGATCGCCAAATGATCGTAACGGTTGCCTTCGAGGAACCAGTCGAAGGCAAATATGTCGCCAACTCGTGCCCTGACCTTGCGGAGGTTGTTGGCCGAAGGGCGCCTGAACGCTGCGCCAACGAGACGCCGATGCCGCAGGTGGTCGATAAGCGCCTCGGCGCGAACCCAGCTCGCTGTGCGTTTCTTTCCGTGCTCAAGCGGGGTGCCGTTTCTCAAATACCACCACGATTGGCCGTCGCTGCCTTCGTCGGCATCCGTACGAAGCTCGTACTCGTTTGCGAATCGCATGCCGCCGGCCCGCAACGCTTGGCTTAGGAAGTTGGTGCAGTCTGAGCCGTTGTCTTCGTACACGTATCCCGGAGGATTTTGCTCGTCTCCATAGGTCAACCCGTATCGCCCGGCCGCGAACCGATCAAAATGCCCACACGAGGTTGAGGCCGTGCAGTCACGTAGATCGGAACCGGCGAAGTAGCCGGCCCAGCCCGAGACGTAGTCATTGGTGCCGGAGCTATGGGGTAAGTCCAGGCCGACCGTTGTCAATCCACCGTGACCAGTCGTCGTGTTCTCGTGCTGCTCGGTCCTAAACGCCATCGGATTGTTCCCGAAGTACGCGCTTAGGCGGTAGTCGCCTTCCAAAAGTCTTGCCTGCGTGCAACCCGGGCCCGCGATACTGTCCGGAGCAGTGCGCAGCGTGTACAACTTTCCGGAACCTGCCAACAACTTTGAGACACCCGTCGAGCGGATATTAGGCTGCGATCGCCTCCTTCCCATTCGCCGCGCATGAAGCCGCCGGCTTGTTGATCCACACTTCGGTCGGGACGGCCCTGGGTTGTGGTTTGTGCTTGACGAATCGCTCCGGGTTTGCGGCATATGCGGCGTCTAACACCTGTGCTCGTCCGGCCAACACCTCGCCCGACCTGCCGTAGTGAACATCGGCCGGCGTGAGCATGCCGATTCCGCTGTGGCGATGAACTTCGTTGTAGTAGCCGAAGAACTCACGGCAGAAGGCCCTGGCCTCAAACACGTTCGCGAAGC
>JBASWU010000033.1:0-31317 GCA_049276635.1 Solirubrobacterales bacterium
CGCGATGCCGCAGGACGACCCGCTGACCGACGCCACCCACCAGATTCACGGCGCCGGCGCGCCGGTTTCGGCCCCGGCCGACGCGCTCGACGATCTGCTGTACCCGCCGCCGCCCAAGCCATACAAGCCCGGTCGCAAGCGCGAGTTTTTTCTCGAGGCGAAGCAAAAGGAGATCGAGATCGTCAGGGGTGTCAAGTTCGAGGCATGGGCCTACAACGGCACCGTCCCCGGGCCGGTGATTCGCGTCACCGAGGACGATCTGCTCTCGGTCAGATTCCTCAACGGCACCGAACACCCGCACACGATTCATTTTCACGGGATCCATCCGGCGGCGATGGACGGCGTTCGCGAGGTCGTCTACCCCGGCAAGGAGTTTCTCTACGAATTCCCCGCGCGGCCGGCGGGCGTTCACCCGTACCACTGTCACGTCCCCCCGCTGCGCGAACACATTCAGCGTGGCCTATACGGCGCGCTGATCGTCGACCCGAAGGAGCCGCGCAAGCCCGCGCAGGAACTCGTCATGGTCATGAACGGTTACGACACCGACAAAGACGGGGCCAACAACTTCTACACCGTCAACGGCATCGCATTTTTCTACGCGAAGTATCCGATCAAAGTCAAGCGCTCGCAAACGGTGCGCATTTACCTGGTCAACATGACCGAGTTCGACCCGCTCAACTCGCTCCATCTGCACGCCGACTTCATGCGCTACCAGGAGAACGGGCATCCGGAAAACCCCTGGCGGCACACTGACAACGTCGCCCAGATCCAGGGCGAGCGCGGCGTGATCGAGATCGATTTCGCCGAGCCCGGGCTGCACATGTTCCACGCCCACCAGACCGAGTTCATCGAACTCGGCTGGACCGGCTTCTTCGACGTCGAGGACGACTGACGTGGAGTCGTCGGTGAGCGCAAAACGACTCGCCGCCGGCACCGGCCGCTCGCGTACGGTACGGCGCTTTATGGCGGTACTGCCGCTGGTTCTGCTCGCGCTGGCGCTCGCCGTGTTCTCGGCCGTCGACTCACGCGTCTTCGGCCTGATCGGCGACAGCCCGCCGCCGGCCGACAGCTTCAGTTTCTCCAACGTGCAGTTCAAGGACGAGGGGATCGTCGTGCACGTCACGAACCCGCAGACCGAGCCGTTGACGATCGCCTCGGTCACCGTCGACGACGCGATCGCGCTGTTTTCGCTCGACGGTCCGGCCGAACTCGGCCGCCTGCAGCGGCGCGCGATCACGATTCCGTTCCCGTGGAACGAAGGCGAGCCGTACACGGTCGGAGTGACCAGCTCCTCCGGCATCGAGTCGGTGACGGCGGTCGCCGCCGCGGTCCCGTACGCCGGGGTGCAACCAAAGGGGGTCCTCGGTTTTGGTCTGATCGGCCTGCTCGTCGGCTTTCTGCCGGTCGCGCTCGGGTTGATGTGGCTGCCGGCTCTGCGCACGCTCGGCAGGACCGCGCTGGCCGCGTTTATGGCCCTGACGGCCGGGCTGCTGACCTTTCTCGCGGTCGACGCTCTGTCTGAAGCATTCGAGCAGCAGGCGTTACTGCCGGGTTCGCTGGGCGGCACCGGTTTGATCGTGCTCGGCGCGTCGGTCGCGTTTGTCGGCGTCGGCGGCCTGACCGAATATCTCAAGCGCCGTGGGGGCGCGGCCGGCCGAGAAGACGGCGCCGCGCCCGCGGTCACCGGCGGCGCCACCCTCGCTCTGGCGATCGCGATCGGGATCGGACTGCACAACCTCGGCGAGGGTCTCGCGATCGGCACCTCGTTCGCCGTCGGCGAGCTGGCGCTCGGCTCATTGCTGATCGTCGGATTCACCGTTCATAACATCACCGAGGGGCTGGGGATCGCGGTGCCGCTGGCCGAAGGCCGCACGTCGCGCCCGGGCTTTGGACGCCTGGCCGGACTGGCCGCGATTGCCGGGCTTCCGACCGTGCTTGGCGCCTGGATCGGCGGTTTCTTCAGCTCGAGCCTGCTCGGCACGCTGTTCTTCGCCGTCGCCGCCGGCGCCGCTGCGCAGGTCGTCTGGGAGGTTGCCGCATACATTCGCGCGCGGGCCCCGGGCGGCTGGAGTTCGCCGGCCGTCGCCGGTGGCTTCGTCGCCGGCGTCGCGGTCATGTACCTGACAAGTCTGCTCGCCGGATGACCGGCCGCCGCGCCGCGGCGATAATGCGATGACGGCGCAGATGGACGTCCATCATCAGATGTCCGCGCGGATGCGAGCCCACGATGAGATAACCGCGTAGATGCACGCCCACGACCACCAACTCTCGCATGCCTTCGCCGACGGGGCCCACGCCGCCGGGCGGCGATCCAACCTACGGCGCATGGCGATCGCGTTCGCGATCAATATCGCGATGCTTGTGGCCGCCGTCATCGGCGCGATCATCACCGAGTCGCTCGCCCTGCTGGCCGACGCCGGGCACGTTTTGTCCGACGTTCTCTCGATCGCGCTGGGGTCGGCCGCGGCGCGCTTTGCGCTACGGCCGGCTACCGCACGCGGCACTTTCGGGATGGGGCGGATCGAGATTTTTGCCGCGCTCGTCAATGGCTTGGCGCTCGTCGCGGTCTCGGTCTACGTGGCGATCGAGGCGATCGGGCGGTTCTCGCATCCTCCCGAGGTCGATGGCCTGGGGATTTTGCTGTTCGGCGTTTTCGGCCTGGCCGGCAATATGGCGGCGACGCTCGTGCTGGCCGGGGGCGATCGCGTCGACATCAATCTCGAGGGCGTACTGCGCCACTCGCTCGCCGACGCCCTCGGTTCGCTCGGTGTGATCGTCGCCGGGGCCGGAATCGCACTCACCGGCTGGAACCCGCTCGACCCGGTCGTCGGGCTGACGATCGCGGTGTTGATCCTGTGGTCGTCGTGGCGGTTGATCCGCGAGCCGTTCGAGGTGCTGCTCGAACGCGCTCCCGCCGGCCTGGATGTCGAAGAAATCGGTTTGGCGATCGCGGCGGTCGAGGGTGTACGCGAGGTACACGATCTCCACGTCTGGTCGATCACCAGCGGGTTTCCGGCACTGGCCGCGCACGTGACGGTCAAGGCGACCCACGACTCCGACGCCGTTCGCCGAGCGGTTGAGCGAATGCTCGGCGAGCGGTTCGCGCTCGATCACACGACACTGCAGGTGGCCTGCGAGGAATTGTTCCAGATTCAGTCCTCCACGCTCGAGTAGCATCAGCGCGATGGCACTCGCGGCGGAATTTCAGCGGGTCGTCGAGGCCCTTCCCGACGACTGGACCGATCTCGAGTTCGATCTCCGGCTTGCCGACGAGAGTCAGTACGTCGAGGCCGCGACGTTGTTGACGCAGTGCAACGCTCAGCCGTACTCCACAAACGACTGGCACTGGCGAATTCTCGTTGCGCACCGATTCGGCCATGGAGCCGCGTCGAGCGCCGTGCATGCCACACTCGAGTTGCTCGACAGCAACGAGATCGCCGGCGAGATCGCCGTTCGCGAGCTGCGCACCGGGCGTGCCGAGACGGTGCAGATGTGGGGCCGCCCCGAGGCCGTCCGCCGCGAGTTTCGCGCGCGCCGCGGTCTCTAACCGTTTCCGATGAGCGCCATGCGCGTGGTTCTGCTGACCGATGATCTGATGTTTGGGTCGAAGGTCGAGGGGATGATTCGCGAGGCGGGAGCCGAGCCGGTCTTGGTTTCCGCGCCGGCGGACGTCACCGCCGCCGCGCGTGATTCGGCGCTGGTCGTGGTCGATCTCGTGACCCGCTCTTTTGACGGACTGACCGTCGAGGAACCCGGTCTTTCGCGCCTGGCGTACTACGCCCATACCGACGACGACGTCCGCCGAGCCGCGCTCGAGGCCGGCTTCGATCTCGTCGTCCCGCGCTCGCGAATGATGCGCGAGGGCGCTGGACTGATCGCAAAGCTGCTCGCAGACTGACGGGCTAGCGACAGGAAACCGCCGCGCCGGGCAGAATGCCAATGCGGTACGGGTTCGAGCGGCGGGAGCGCCGGCGCGACCGGCTCGAGCGCCCGATTCATGCCGTCGCCGGGGAGTCGCCGGCACTCGTTCATCCACTCACAAGGAGCCTCTCGTGCACAAACGCAGCATCACCGGAGCGCTGACCGCCGAGTTCATCGGTTCGTTCGCGCTGGTTTTCAGCATCATCGTCGTGGTCTCGATGTACGCACTGCAAGCCGACGTCGCTCGCGGCCTGACTTACCCGTTTATCGCGCTCGCGCAGGGGTTGGTTCTGTTCTTCCTGCTCCAGACGGCCGGGGCGGTCTCGAGTGGGTATTTCAATCCCGCGGTCACGCTGGCGCTGGTTTCGATCCGCAGGCTCCCACCGGCCGTGGCGGCGCCCTACATCTTTGTTCAGATCGCCGGAGCGGTACTCGCCGCGCTGGTCGCCAAGCTGGTGATCCCGGATCAGGCGGACACCGTCTCGTATGCCACGACGCTGGTCAACGACCGTGAGATCACGGTCTGGGCCGCGCTGGCGCTCGAGGCGATCTTCACGTTCTTCCTCGTCTGGACGGTCGTCGGCACCACCGCCGACCCGGATCGGCCGAAGGAGTGGGCGCCGCTGGCCATCGCCGGCGCGCTCATGCTCGGCGTGTTGCTGATCGCGCCGCTCACCGGCGCCGGGCTCAACCCGGCACGCAGCATCGGTCCGGCCCTGGTCTCCGGCGACTGGGGAGCGACGAGCGACTTCCTGCGCGCCTACGTGGCTGGACCGATCGTCGGCGGACTGATCGCCGCGGGACTGTACAACCGTCTCTATCTGGGTGAAGGAAAGCCGGCCCCCGCTCCCGCGACGCCGGAGTAGCCGCCGCCGTAGTTTTGGGTAGATAGATGGGCCGGTGCGGCCGGCTCGGGATCAGCGTGTCCGGCTCGAGTCTCGCCGGCTCGGCTCGCGCTTGGACTGGATCGGCCGTCGAGTGACCGCGACGGCGAACCGTCCGGTCGGGCACAATGGAGTCACCAGCCACGCGCCGGCCGCGCCGGCGCCACCGTGGTCCGGCGCGAAGTCAACGGGAGGGTTCCCAAATGAGCATTCACAAGCGCATACTCGTAGTCGCCAATGAGACAATCGCCGGCCGGGAGTTGCATGATCAGATCAAGCGAATGGTCGACGACGACGCCGAGGTTAAGGTCGTCGCGCCGGCGTTGAGTTCGCGGTTGAAGTACGTGTTATCCGATGTCGATGGACCGCGCGCCGCGGCACAGCGGCGCCTCGATCGTTCGCTGGAGTTGCTCGCCGAGAGCGGGATCACCGCCACCGGCGAGGTCGGCGACGCCAACCCGGTTCGCGCGTTCAAGGACCAATGCGCGATCTTCGACCCCGACGCGGTGGTCATCTCCACGCATCCTCCGGGGCGTTCAAACTGGCTCGAGGACAAGGTCGTCAAGAAGATCACCGATCAAACCGAGATTCCGGTCACGCACATCGTGGTCGACCTCGCCGCCGAGGAGGACGAGCCGGGCGCGCGCGCCGCTTGACCGGTGCTCCGCCGGCATCGGTATCGTTCGGCTATGCGACGGGTGACGTTTTCACGGAACTTCACGATCTCGCTTTCGCGTAGTTGCCGTTGCTACTGCAAGTACTGCGCCTTCGCCACGCATCAGGCGCACCTCCGTGGCCCGGACGAGGTCAAAGAACTGCTCGCCCGCGCCGAGCGCAAGCGCGCCAAGGAACTGCTGATCCTCACCGGCGAGGCGCCCGACGATCATCCGCGTGTCGCGCAACGACTGAAAGAACTCGGCTACGGCGATTTCGTCGACTATGTCGTCTGGGTCTGTGAACGCGCGCTTGAGCGCGGGATCCTGCCGCACACCAATCTCGGGGTCATCGGGCGCGCCGACATCGAACGGCTGCGCGAGGTCACGGCCTCTCAGGGTCTGATGCTTGAATCGACCAGCGAACGGCTGATGGACACCGTGCATGCCGGCTCGCCGACTAAGCACCCGCGAGAGCGGCTGGCGATGATGCGGCTCGCCGGCGAGCTGAAAGTGCCGTTCACGACCGGGATCCTGGTCGGCATCGGCGAGACTCCGCAGGATCGGCTCGACAGCCTGCGCGCGATCGCCGATCTGCACGAGCGATACGGCCACATCCAGGAGGTGATCCTGCAGAATTTCGTTCCGCATCCGCGTTATCACGGTGAGGACGTCGGCGAACTCGCCGACGCCGCGGCCGGCGAACTCTGGCGGACGGGAATGGCGCCGGGTGGTCAACACGCCGACCGGCGGAGCCTGCCCGCGTGGGCCTCTCCGGTCTCGATCGACGACATGCGCGAGCTGGTCCGAGCGGCGCGCGAGCTGTTGCCCGGTGTCGGTATCCAGATCCCGCCGAACCTCGCCGACTGGTGGCCGCAACTGGTCGAGTCCGGCGCGACCGATCTCGGCGGGCTGTCGGCCAACGGCGACCACATCTCGCCGGAACTGCCGTTTCCGTCGCCCAGGCAGGTGCGCGAGCGGCTCGCCGAGCAGGGCGTCGCCGTCGCCGAACGGCTCTGCGTCTACCCGCGGTACATCGACGAACAGTGGACCGCGCCGGCCGTGCTCGACACGATCAAGGCGCGCTACTGGAGTTTTATTCCGCGCGGCGAACGCAGGCGCGGCCCAGGCCACGGTGGGCCGGCGGAGCCCCAGTTCCTGCGAGAGGCGATCGCGAAGGCGCGCGCGGGTGAGTCGATGACGGCCGGCGAGACCACGGCGCTGTTCGACGAGACACGGCCCGAGCTGACCGCCGAGATCCGCGCCGCCGCCGACGCGCTGCGCGCGGAGCTCGCCGGCGACGACGTCACGTTCGTCGTCAACCGGAACATCAACTTCACCAACATCTGCACGGTCGGTTGTGCCTTCTGCGGGTTCGGTCAGAGCCGCCGCTCGGCAGACGCTTACGAGGTCACCGAGGAACACTTCCGCGAGAAGATCGCCGAGGCCGTCGAGTTCGGCGCGAGCGAGATCTGTCTCCAGGGCGGGATTCACCCCGACTACGAACTCGAGGACTACGGCCGCTGGCTGAGCGTCGCCAGGGACGCGGCGCCGCAGATTCACCTGCACGCCTACTCACCGATGGAGATCTCGCACATGGCCGAGCGTTCCGGGCGGCCGCTCGACGAGATCTTCGCGTACCTGCTCGACTGCGGTCTCGGCTCGACGCCCGGAACGGCCGCCGAAGTGCTCGAGGACGGCGTGCGCGGCCGGATCTCTCCGAACAAGCTTCCGGCGGCCCGCTGGGTCGAGATCATCGAGGCGGCACACCGCGCCGGGGTGCCGACGACCTCAACGGTGATGTTCGGCCACATCGAAGAGGGGTGGGAGCTCGCCGAGCACATGCGGGTGATCCGCGAGCTTCAGGAGCGCTCGCTGGCCGAGCATCCTGCCGCGATCACCGAGTTCGTGCCGTTGAGCTTTATCCCGTTTCAGACTCTGCTCGGGCGCACTCACGGAATCACCGAGATCTCGCGGGACGAGAATCTCAAACACACGGCGGTCTTTCGCCTGGCGCTCGGTCGCTCGATCTCCAACTTGCAGGCAAGCTGGGTCAAGATCGGAGTGGAGGCGGCGACCGAGGCGCTCGGTTGCGGGGTCAACGACCTTGGTGGAACGCTGATGGAGGAGTCGATCTCTCGCGCGGCCGGTTCGCGTCACGGCTCGCGGCTGGAGCCCGAAGACTTGATCGCGATTGCCCACGCGGCCGGCCGTACGGCGATCGAGCGTGATACGACCTACTCACGCCGACTCGCCGAGTACCCGCTCGACTCACGGGTCGTAACCGCCGCATAGGCCGCGGATCGCTCGGTATACGTGGGCCTGGGGGCCGGCTGCCCCCGCTAGGAGGCCAGCGGCGAATTGGAATCCGCCGCATCGCGCTCGACCGGCCGGCGAGCGGGTCCTTTGATCGGAGACGGCTTACGCGGGGCGCTGTCGATCGTGCGGCCGCCGATCTTGCTGCCGAAGCCGGCGTGGCGCGGGGGGCGACTCGAGCGCTGGCGCTTTTGCCAGTACATCGCCTGGTCTGCGAGTTCCATCGCTCGAACCGGCGACGATGCATCGGCGAGCGCCTGATGGCCGGCCGAGAAGCTGACGTGAGCATCGCCGCCGTGGATCAGCTCGGCCAGCCGGGCCTGGGCCCGTTCACGAAAACCCTGCGCCTCTTCGCCGGTCTCGCAACCGATCAGCACGGCCGCGAACTCGTCGCCGCCGATCCGGCCGATCACGTCGGTCTCGCGGCCCGCGTCGGTCAGCGCCTCGGCGCAGAGCTTGAGCATCTGATCGCCGGCGGCGTGACCGAACCGGTCGTTGACCGCCTTGAAGTCATCGAGGTCGACGAGCACGAGGAATGATTTGACCGTCCCCCGGCGGCTCAGCTTCCACTCGCGCGCGAGCGCGCGTTCGAAGCCGCGCCGGTTGGCGACTCCGGTCAGGGCGTCGGTGAACGCATCGACGCGCAGCCGGCGGTTGTGCTGGATCAGATCGTCGTGCCGCTGCTGAAGGTCCCGGTGTTTGAGTTCGCGGTCGAGTTCGTGGACGATCACGCGACCGAGCACGTTGAGCAACTCGACGTCCTTGCGGTCGAATCGCTCAAGTCGCGACGAGACCGCGCAGAGTGCGCCGAAATGCGAGCCGTCGTGTAGTTCGAGCGGGATTCCGACGAAGCTGCGTACGTCGTGCGCTCCCGTGTTGGCGAGAATCGCCGCCGTCAAGTCCGGCTGTGCTCCGCCGTCGGCTGCACCGCCGCGCAGCGGCATCGTCTGGCCGTTGTCGATACCGAAGTCCGCGTCGCCGCGAAAATCGACGATTCGCGTCAGCTGTGCCTGGCGGTCGTGATAGGCGACAAAGACGACGCAATCCGGCAGCTGCTTTTCGAGCAGATCGAGAACCGCCGCGGTGGCGTCGGTGAAGTCGAAGAAGCTACGGGCGGTTTCTTGTTTTATTCCGGTCATCTCTCCGCCGTCCGGGCGTTCGAAGGGTCAAGCTACGTCGGCCACGCGCTGGTGCCGGGCGACCAACACCGTCATGGAGCCGAATCGCGCCTCTGTAGCTGCTACCGCCAACTGCCCTCTGCCGAGATGGAAGGGAGCCGCCTTCCCTGACAGTTATTGGACCAATATGCCACAACATCGTGGAAATTTTTCGCTTTCGCGTCGAAATTTCAGGATAGCAACGATTATTCGGTACATCTACCCTAACAAAACTACAATAAATTAGGTAGTTTTGGCGATTGATTAGGCCAATTCGGCGGATCTCTCGCGGCGATCCGACCTGGCCGCGCGCGGCGCCCCTACGTGAATAGATCGGCCGACCGGTCGCGCAACAGAGCCGTCGCCCCGGGCCCGTCGGCCGTGGTCACCAGGTCGCCGCGGCCGCGAACGACGACAACTGGTTCGCCCGACGACTTCCCACGCGTGAGGTCCGCCGCCGCCGCGAGCTGATCGGCGATCGCGACGATCGTCGCGGTGAGTGCGCGAGAATCGCGGTCGGATCGGCCGCGTAGGTCGTGGATCGGGTCCAGCCCGGCGCACCCGATCGCGACGTCCTGCTGGCCGATGCGCCACGCCCGGCCGAAGCTGTCGGTGACGATCACGGCAACCGCCGCGCCGGTCCGTTGCGTCAGTTTCGCGCGTAGCGCCCGGGCCGAGGCATCGGCGTCGAGCGGAAGCGCGAGCGCCGTTTCGGCCTCGGGCAGATTTGACTGGTCGATGCCGGCATTCGCGCAGACGAAGCCGTGGTGGGTGCGGACGATCAGCACGCCCTCGGCCGCGCGGATCACGTCTTGACTCTCGTCGAGAATCGCCTGGACGATCCGGGGGTCCTTGGATGTTCGCGCGGCGAGTTCGACGGCCCGGCCGCTCGGCGAGACCTCCGACAGCCGGATCTGGCGGCCTTCGGCCTTGGAGACCACCTTCTGGGCGACCGAGACGATGTCGCCGTCGATGAGTCCGCCGGAGCGCTCGGCGGCTTCGGCGATGATCCCCGCGAGCTCCGTGCCGGCCGTGATCTCGGGAATCCCCGGCAGCGCGAAGGCCGAGACCGTCATCGCGCGAATCCGCCCGGGAGCTTGCGCCGGTCGGTGAGCAATTCGGCGATCGCCTGCTCGGTGGTGATCGCGCCGTGGCCGCCGCCGGCGACGCGTTCGGCCAGTTCCAGCAGGTCATCGGCCGTGTCGAGATCGAGGGCCAGGCTCGGCACGTCGATCGCCGCGGTCCGGCGCCCGGCGGCGAGCCCGTGCGCGAGGTGGCGCGCGCGGCTGCCGGGTCCGAATGACGGCGCGATCGCGCGCGGCGGCGCAAGCAGCAGCGCGTTGGTGCCGGTGGTGCTCCGGTCCGGTATCACTGCGACCTCGATCTCGTCGCCGACGCAGCGCTCGATCAGGTCGTCGATCTCGCGCGGGTCGATCAGTGGACAGTCGCCGGGCACCGACAGGACGATGTCGCAACCGTGCTCGACCGCCCAATCGATTCCGATCGCCGTCGCTTCGCTGTGCCCGAGGCCGCCGTCGGCGAGGATCGCCGAAGTGTTGCCTCTGGCGATTTCGGCGACCATCGGTTCGACGCTGATGACGGCGATATCGGTGATCAACTCGCATCGCGGCAGCGCCGCCAGGACATCGCGGGCCATCGCCTCGGCGATCAGACGCCGGCCGGCGGGGTTGAGTTTCGTCGCCAGTCGCTCCTTCGCGTCGCCGAACGGCTTAAGCGGCAAGACGGCACAGACGCGGGGGCGCAGTCTGCTCATGCGGAAACCCGGTCGCCGGTCAGTCGCGCGGCGAACGCCACGGCGGCCTCGGCGACGCGAAGCGCCGCCGCGGCGCTGGCCATGCGCACATCGCATACATGCGCCGGGTGACTCTTCACCTCGCCGTCGGCGAGAACTCCGTCGAGCAGGTCGCCGTAGTATTCGGCGGCGCCCATGTTGTCGGCGCTCATGCCCGACGCCGTCATGAATGCGGCGGTCGGTCCCTTCAGCACCGCGCCGTCGACGAACGGACTGACGGCGATCACCGGCGCTTCGGCGTCGCCGAGCGCCTCGCGCATTCCGGGCAGATCGAGGATCGGCCGGATGCTGATCACCGGGTTCGACGGTCCGATCACGATCACGTCGGCTGCCGCCACCGCGCCGAAAACCTCGTTCGTCGGCCGTGCGTCGGCGATACCGTCGAAACGCACCGCGGTGATCCCGGTCGCGGCGCGGTCGCGAATCAGAAACTCCTGCAGGGGCCGGTCGCCGGTCGCGGTTTCGACGATCGTCCGGACCGGATCGTCGGACATCGGCAGCACGACCGCCGGCCCGAGGTCGAAACGCGCCGTCGCGGCGGCGTGCGCCTCGGTCAAGCGACTCCCGGCGTCCAGCGCGGCCGAGCGTGCACGGCAGACGGCCAAATCCGCGTCGCCGAGCTCGAACCAGACGCTTGCGCCGGCGGCACGGAGGCGATCCATCTCGTCGTGGGTCTCGCCGGCGATCCCGAATCCGCGGTCATCGAGCACACCGGCCAGCCGAAATGTGATCAGGTCGGGGTCGGGGGAGACGTGCGTCGCGTATATCTCGATGTCGTCGCCGGTGTTGGCGATCACTTTCAATTCGCCTTCGCCGCGTCGTCGCAGCAAATCACGGAAGCCGACGGCGAGCTTCGCCCCGCCGGTGCCGCCGGCGAGCAGGGCGATCACCATTTTCGTTCGGGAAGATCCGTGAAGCGAACTCCGGCATGGGTTTTGTAGCGAATGTTCACTCCGATCAGCAGCGCCGTGACCTGTTCGGCGATGCGCGCCTGTTCGAGAGGCCCGCCGTCGATCGCGCGCACGCGCGGGATCAGTTCGAGCAGGCGGGCGACCTTGGCCTTGGCCGGCTCGTCGTCGCTCATCACGAGCGTGTCCTCGTCGAGTTCGCGGTCGAGATCGCGCAGCGTCACCGCGCTGATGCTGTGCAGCGCCGAGACCACGACCACACCTTCGGGGACCATCTCGGCCGCCTGCTGTGCCGCCGAACCCTGCCAGACGCCGATCGTGCGCGTCGCCTTACCGCTGATCGCCGCGGCGAGCGGCACGCTCGCGTCGACGAGGATCTGGCCGCCGACGAGCGCATTGCGCAGGTTGTTGAGGTTTTCGGACTGGGCGCGAAAAGGTACGGTCAGAAATACGATTTCGCAGCCGCTGACGGCCTCTGTGTTGAGGTGACCGGTGACCGTCGCGCCCTCGTCCTCGAGGTGGCTGCGGATCTTGCCGGCCGACTCGTTGGCGGTCTCGACCGTGCGCGAGCCGACGCGGACGGCGACTCCGGCCATTGCCAGCCGCGCCGCCAGCGCCGAACCGAGCGCCCCGGTACCGCCGACGATCGCGACCGGAGAGGTCAAGCTCGCGCCGGCCTTGCCTGGTGCTGCGGAGGCTTCCATCGAAGCGCGATCCTAGCGGTCAGGCGGCGATCGGCGGTCGCGGTTTCGGGCCGGGCGATTCCGCTGGGCCGACTACGCTTGGCCGATGGCGCCGCGACCGGGTCTGAATGCCGAGTACCGCTTCACCGTCGACAAAACGCTTGCGACCGATGTCGCCGGCGGCGTCGGCACCCACGAACGCCGATTGATCGAAATCGCCGAGTTCGATCGATTCAACGCGGCCGGAGAGTAGGCGGGCGTGCAGCTGCCACCGGCCGTCAAGATCCGCGAGGTCGGACCGCGCGACGGGTTCCAGAACGAACCCGAGGTCGTCCCGACCGACGACAAGGTCGAGCTGATCGACCGGCTGACGCGGACCGGCCTTCGCCACATCGAGATCACGTCGTTCGTGCGTCCAGACGTGATCCCGCAACTGGCCGACGGCGTCGAGGTGCTGCGCCGGATCCAGCGGCGCGACGGCGTCGGCTTCAGCGTTTTGGTACCTAACCGCCGTGGCCTGGCAAACGCGCTGGCGCTGCGCGACCGCTTCGACGAGATCAGTGTCTTTCTCTCGGCGTCGGAGACGCACAACCACAAAAACGTCAACCGCACGATCGACCAGTCGCTCGCCGAGCTGGCCGCGGTCGTCGCCGACGCGCGCGCCGAGGGACTGCGCTGCGTCGCGGTGATTTCGACGTCGTTCGGCTGTCCCTACGAGGGCCGGATCGCGCCGGACACGGTGCTGGCGATCGCCGGCCAACTCGCCGGCTTCGGTTGCGCCGAGATCGGATTCGGCGATACGACTGGGATGGCAAACCCGGTCCAGGTCGGTGCGTTCTTCGCGATGGCCGCCGAACGGCTCGACGGCGTTGAGCTGACCGCCCACTTCCACAACACGCGCGGACAGGGCCTGGCGAACGTGCTCGCCGCGCTCGAGGCCGGCTGCCGCTCGTTCGAGTCGTCGTTCGGTGAACTCGGCGGCTGTCCGGTTCCGGCCGGCGCGACCGGAAACGTCGCGACCGAGGATGTCGTGTCGATGCTGCACGAGATGGGCGTCGAGACCGGCGTCGACCTGGCCGAGCTCGTCGCGGCGTCGGCGCTGGCCCAGGAAAAGTTCGGCCGCTCGCTCACCAGTCACGTCCTGACCGCCGGCCCGGTGGACTGGCGCGCGTAAAGTTACCTGAAAATTGGTATCAAGTGGGTCTCGCGTAACGCCGACAACATCAGCACCGACAGGACTCTTCGGAGTCCTAGTCCAGAACGAAGGCGTCTAGGGGCCGAGCCTACGACGTTTTCCTGAAACGCCTTGGGGGCCGAGCCCGAGGCGTTTCTTTTTGGGCGAAAGTGTTTTTGCCGTCGTGCGCCGGTCGCGGTGGCCGTGATGCATTTAGACTGCCGCGTCATGGGTGAGTATGGAGATGGCCCGGTCTGGTCGCCGACGCCGCGCTATGTGGACAACGCGAACGTCACGCGCCTGATGCGCACGGTCGGCGCCGGCGATATCGACGAGCTGCGCAGATGGTCGACCGAGGACATCGCGCGCTACTGGCGGCTCGTCGTCGACGATCTCGGGATTCCGTTCAGCAAACCGTTTGACGCGGTGCTCGACGACTCCGGCGGCCCGCAGTGGAGCAAGTGGTTCGTCGGCGGCGAGATCAACATGACCGCCGTCTGCGTCGATCGCTGGACCGGCGCCGGCGAAACCGCCGAGCGGCCGGCGATCGTCTGCCAGCGTGAGAACGAGTCGATCGAGACGCTCAGCTTTGCCGACCTGCGCCGGGAGATCGACCTGCTGGCACGTGGACTGGCCGAACTCGGCGTCGGCCGTGGCGACCGCGTCGGCGTGTTCCTGCCGATGACCCCGCGCGCGGTGATCGCCACGTACGCGGTCGCCAAGCTCGGCGCTGTTTATCTGCCGATCTTTTCCGGCTTCGCCGCCGCCGCGGTCGCCTCGCGGCTCAACGACGCCGAGGCGAAGGTCTTGATCACCGCCGACGGCTCGACTCGTCGCGGCAAACCGGTGGCGATCAAACCGGTCGCCGACGAGGCCGTGGCTCTGACTCCGTCGATCCGGCACATGGTCGTTTCCGCCGAACACGGAATCGACGTGCCGATGGCCGCCGGGCGCGACGTCGACTGGGACGAGCTGATCGCCCGGCAGTCCGCCGAACCGCTGACCGCCGCGTCGACATCCTCCGAGGACCCCGTGATGGTCGCCTACACGTCGGGCACGACGGGCAGGCCCAAGGGTGCCGTCCATGTGCATGGCGGTTTCACGATCAAACTTGCCTCCGAAGGCGCCTACCAACTCGATGTCCACGCCGACGAGCGATTCATGTGGGTCACGGACATGGGATGGATCATGGGCCCGGTCAACATGATCGGAGCGCACGCGCTGGGGGCGACGATGGTGATGATCGAGGGCGCGCCGGACTGGCCCGACGCGTCGCGGCTCTGGCGCCTGGTGCAGGACCAGCGGATCAATCTCCTGGGGGTCTCGCCGACGCTGATTCGCTCGCTGCGCTCGCGTGGCGATCGGTGGACCGAGGGCTTCGATATCTCGCCGCTGCGGATTCTCGGTTCGACCGGAGAGCCGTGGAACGAGGAGCCCTATCGCTGGCTGATGCGCGTCACCGGCGGCGGCGTCCCGATCATCAACATCTCAGGTGGGACCGAGGTCGGCGCGTGTTTTCTCTCACCGTTTCCGGTCGAGCCGATCAAGGCCTGCTCGCTCGGCGGGGCGTCGCTGGGCATGGATGTCGACGTCTTCGACGCCGAGGGCCGGTCGCTGCGCGGAAGCGTCGGCGAGCTGGTCTGCAAGCAGCCGTGGCCCGGGATGACGCGCGGGGTGTTCGGCGATCCACAGCGTTTCATCGACAGTTACTGGAGCATGTTCCCGGGCATCTGGCGCCACGGTGACTGGGCGAAGATCGACGACGACGGCGACTGGTATCTGCTCGGCCGCTCCGACGAGGCGATCAACATCGCCGGCAAACGGCTCGGCCCGGCCGAGGTCGAGAGCGTGCTGGTCGCCGATCCACGCATCGTCGAGGCCGCCGCGATCGGCGTTCCCGACGAGACAAAGGGCGAGGCGGTCTGGTGTTTCGCGGTACCGGCCGGCGAGCACGATCCGCAGGCGGCCGGCGAACACGATCGGCGACTGGAGGCCGAGCTGGCCGACGCGGTCGCGGCCGAGCTCGGCCGGCCGTTCAAACCGTCGCGCGTCGTGATAGTGCCGGAGCTGCCGAAGACGCGCTCGGCGAAGATCCTGCGCCGGGCGGTGCGAGCGGTGGCGCTGGGCGAAGACCCCGGCGATCTGTCGAGCGCCGAGAATCCCGAATCGCTCGAGGCGATCCGCGCCGCGCTCGCACCGGCCGATCTTCAGCCGACGACGAACGACTGAACGCCGCACGGCTCGACCCACTCGATGTCCAGCGCATCGACGACCGCCGCGCGAGAACCCTCGCGCGCGGCCGCGAGCACGGCGTGGACCGCCGATCGACCGCCCTCTAGCGTCAGCGCGACGGTCCCGTTGGCGCGGTTGATCGCCGAGCCGCGGACTCCGTGCTCGAGCGCGGCCCGCCGCACTGTGTCGCGGTAGAAGACGCCCTGCACCCGGCCTCGCGCGATCGCCCGTGCGGCGACCGGCGATTCGCCCGTCGCGCCGCCGCCGGACTCGTTCGTGGAAATCACCTGCCGATCGGTCATCGCGCTCCCGCTGATCGGATCAATGCGACTACTGCATGCCCGGGGTGAGACTCGAACTCACACGCCCAAAGGACACGGCATTTTGAGTGCCGCGCGTCTACCGGTTCCGCCACCCGGGCTCGGGAGAAAAAGTTAGCTTGCGGAAGAGGCGACCGACGGCGCCGCGGATGGCGTCGGTGGCGGCGGACCGCCGGGCTCGCCGGGTTTGATCTCTTCCTCGACGTTCCACTGCTGGCCGAAGCCCCACATCGAGACGACGATCAGCAGCATCTGCACGGGGATCAGCCCGAGCGTGACGACGCCGAGGACGGCGTCGGGCAGTGCGGGCTCGGCGAAGCCGACTTTGTCGCGCGCGAACCAGTCGGGCCCGGCGATCAGGGCGAACACCGCGAGCATCACCGCGAATGATGAGATGACCGGCAAGACGCCGCGGTTCCAGCGCACGACGTACGCGGTGAAGATCCCGTAGATGATGATGAAGGCGATGTGCAGGCCCTTGGCGCCGACCAAGGTGCCCCATCCGCCGACGGCTACGACGATGAGCATCGCGATTGTGGCGACGAGCAACCCGACGGTCCCGAAACGCGCGGTTTGCGATTCGGGCAGATCACGGTTCGGGTGCCGGACCGGAGGTTTTTCCTCCGCTGCCTTGACGTCCTCCCAGAGCATCGCGCCTGAGTCTAGACTCTCGCGTGGGCGATCGCCGGGCTGTCACGGCCGGCGGGCCCGGTTCGCGGATGTGGCGGAATTGGTAGACGCGCTGGCCTTAGGAGCCAGTGGGCGAAAGCTCGTGGGGGTTCAAGTCCCTCCATCCGCACTGGATCGTTGCGGAGGGTCTTGCGCCGAACTGCGGCCGACGCGGTTCGAGCTAGGCGTTCGCGGCAACAATCGCCACCGCCGGGTCGTGGATCCTGCTTCACGAATACAATCCAGAACCCAGGTCGCGATGGCGACGATGCGGCGGTCGCTGCTTTCAGCGGTTTTGTTTCCGGGGACATCGGCTCGAACTGCTCCACTCTCGACACCAACTTCTCGGCACGCGGGCTTCACTCATCGGGCAGGAACAAGTTCGACGTTTCTGACGCCCTTCACCCGCCAAGCTCAATCCCGATTCGATCGCAGCGCCGGTGCACCAGCTCGACGATGCCGTCGATCGTTGGACCGCCCCAGCCACTCGCCGAAAACTCCTCAGCAAGCGCACTCGCGGCGGCCGGCATCCGGCTTGCCAGCTCGACGATGCGACGACGCGCGGGCGCGGCATTCAGTTGGCAGTCCTCGAAGAATCGGTCGAAGTGTCGGCGCATCAAACGCTCGGCCCGATACTCCCCGCCGATCGCCATCGCGAGTTTCGCCGTCAACAGCGAATCGATCCGTCGATACACGAACGTGCTGACCAGGTCGTAGAGTGACGCGAGTGACGCCTCGCCGGTGCGCTGATACAAGATCGAGAAGTTCTTGGCGTGGGCATCGTGGTTTGCGATCAACAGGTTGAACGCGACCGCGTCGAGCAGTCGCAGGACGTCGAGGGCCGGTACCGCGGATGCGTGGCGGAGAGCGCCGAACAGATCCGACAGACCAGGGCCGCCTTCCGCTTCGTACTTACGACTCGATGGCACCGCCAGCGCCTGGCAGAAGTCCTCCTGGTGCAACCGAGTTGTCCCAGGCCGACCTGCCCCGCCACGGTCATACCGACGCACCAGCAGGAACTCGCGACCGGCGACTCTGCGCGGCTCCCCCGCGGCGGCATCGAGGCCGAGCGTCCCCGCGAGGCCGAGGCAGAACGCCTCGTTGGCGACCGAGTCGGGCAGGCGAGCGATCGGAGCTTTGAGGATGTGTGTCGACGGCGTCCGGCGATTGCGCGTGCGATCTCCGTGTCCGAGTCCGACTCGGCCCGAGTCGTCGGCGACGACGGGGAGTTTGTCCTGTACGCCGGCGAGCGAAATCCGCAGTTCTCCGTCGTCGTCGGCGAGCATCGGACGCCGCGGCAACTCATCGACGAGCGTTGCGATCTGGTCGTCTGTAAGCCACACGACATCGGACCCGTCGCCGTCCACGATCGGCTGTTCGCCGGCCGGGTAGACGCTGACCGCGCCGGCGCAATCCCATCCGAGCTCAGCGAGCAAGCCCGCGGTGTTGGCGGAGCTTACGTGCAGCGTTCGGGCGACGATCTCACGAATCTGGCCCTCGGGCAGCAAGCCGTCGAAGTAGGCAGCCACCGCGGCCGGGTCAAAGGTGCCGCCGGTCGGAAGCGACTGAGACAGGGGCGGGCCGTTCGAATCGACCCACTCCGGTGCGTATGTGAAGCGCGGTTCGCCGGATTCGGCCGCGGCTAGTCTGCCGGCAAGCCCGCCGTAGCAATAGACGTCGAGTTCGACGTTCATGCCGACTCGCCCGACGAGACCGTGATCCGAAGCCCGACGGTCCGAGCGACCCGCAAGGACAGTTCGAGCCTGGCGTTTGACTTGCCGCGCTCGAGCTCACTCACGAACATGACACTCGTTCCCGCCGCTAGGGCCACGTCCTCCAGGCGAAGGCCGAGCGACTTCCGGCGAGCGCGGATGGCCGCACCGAACTCGGCCGCGCTATTGACAGGCTCTGCATGTGGAGTCATAGATATCCCGATCGCAACAAAATCTCGGTCAGTGTGTAGTTTCGCACGAAAATAGACCGATCACAAGATCCTAACCGATCAGGTCACTCTGATGAATAAATTATTGCGATCGAGAGAATCGCGCTCCGGCGCTTTCCGGCCACCCCGTCTACGTACGGCACGACAACCCCCGGCGATCGAGTCACAACAACGCCGCGGGGGGGCAAGCGGACGCCACGGTGCCGGCTGCCGGCCGCCGCCTGAGATGGGTTTCAGGTCAAACAATCCCCGGAGGCCCACTACTGGCCCCGTACCCTGACTCGATCCTCACCGTAGGAGGACGAGGCAAGGAGCCGTTTGCACCGCCGCGCAATCAACCACAGAGTGCTTGAACTGCCGGTCGGTCGCCCATGCAAAACAGAACGATCACTAGACTGCCCTGCGCACGGGCCAGTGGCCAAATTGGCTAAGGCACCGGTCTCCAAAACCGGGGATTCCAGGTTCGAGTCCTGGCTGGCCCGCTATCGTTTCTCCCACACCGGCCAAAGGAGCGCACGGCGACGGCCAACATCTTCAATCCCGAATTCGACGACCGGCGCGACCGCGAGGGATTCGCCCGCGATCGTGCCTGGATCGGCCGGCAGGCCGGCGCCGAGCGGATCGGCGCGAGCATCTGGGTGGTCGAGCCCGGCGAAGCGGCCTATCCGTACCACTTCCACTACGGCGACGAGGAGATGCTCATCGTGCTCGAAGGAGCGCCGTCGCTGCGCACGCCCGGCGGCTGGCGCGAGCTGAGCGAGGGCGAGGTCGTCGCGTTCCCGGCCGGCGAGGCGAGCGCGCACCAGCTGGTGAATCGCACCGGCAAGGCGGTCCGGTTTCTCGCTCTGAGCACCGTCGGCGATGTCGATCTCGTCGTTTACCCCGACTCGCGCAAGGTGATGACGAACTACCGCCGCAACCACCCGGAACAGTTCCGGGCGATGTTCAAGCAGGGGGACGCCGTCGATTACTGGGAGGGTGAAGCGCCGCCCGCATAGAATCGTGGGTTGTCGCTGTTTTCGCGCGGGCGAAGTGTTGTGGTTGCACAGGAGCCTTCCAAGCTCTTAGGGCGGGTTCGATTCCCGTCGCCCGCTTGTTGAGTCGTCCGATGCATCGACGGCTCGAGCGCGCTGGCACGCAACGCCGCGGACTCCCTTACAGTTGGGTCTCGGCACGCAAACATCGGAAGACCTGGGAGGGCGGATGACGAACCACGGAAAGCCGATTTCGGCGGCCGCATATGCGGAGCTTGAGGCTGAGATCAAGAAGCTCGAGACCGTGGACCGGGCGGAGATCGCCGAGAAGATCGGCGTCGCGCGCGAAGACGGCGACCTCAAGGAAAACGCCGAATACCACGCGGCCAAGAACGACCAGGCCTTTCTGGAGACGCGGATCCTGCAACTGCGCGACCGGCTGCAGAATTCGGTGATCGTCGAGCCGACCGGCAGCGACTCCGAGGTTTCGTTCGGGTCGAAAGTCCGGCTGCGCAACCTCAAGACCGACCAGGAGGTCAGCTACACGATCGTCTCCTCCTACGATCAGGACATCGCCAAGGGACTGCTGTCGGACAGCTCGCCGGTGGCCGAGGCGATTCTCGGGGCGTCGAAGGACGAGACCGTGTCGGCATTGCTGCCCAACGGGTCGGTGGTCGAATTCAAGGTGGTCGAAATCGGCTAGCGCGAGGCGATCCGCCGCCGCCTGTCGTTTGAACGGCGTGTACTCCGGGCATACGCGCAATCAAGCCAATTAAGTAGCTCGGATATTCGATCAGTGGGCGCCAGTCGCCCGGTAAGGAGTCCAGACAGTGCAGGCCAACCAGCCGACCACGCAGACTGCCCGCGCGGACATCACAGCATCCCCACGGTCCCCACGGCCGGGCCTGCGGGCGCCAAGCGCCATCGCCGTCGCGCTGCTGGCGGTCGTGATCGGCGGCAGCCTCGCCGTGACCGCGACCGCGGCGCCGTCGGGTCAGGAAATGCCCACCGGCGACCTCGACGGCTGGCGTCAGATCTTCACCGAGGACTTTACGACCGACGTCGCTCCCGGCGGATTCCCAGGCGGCGCGTATGGTGCCAAATGGTCGAGGTATCCCGATGGCTGGTGGGATGTCACCCACCGTTCGATGGCTTCCGCCTCGGTGCTCAGCGTCTCCGGCGGCCTGTTGACGTGGAACTTTCACAGCGCCAACGGCACACCGCTGAACGCCGTCCCGCAGCCCAAGATCAACGGCGCCGATCCCTACAAGGGGATCACCTACGGACGATTCAGCGTGCGTCTGAGGTCCACGAAAACCTCCAATGGATACGGCGCGGTGTTCCTGCTTTGGCCCGACAACGACAACTGGCCGAGCGAGGGCGAGATTGATTTTCCCGGCGGCGAGCTGAACCAGAAACTCGAGTACACGATCATCCGTGCCAACCCGAAGCTCACGGTCTACGGCCATCGCAGCGACGCCGACTTCACCCAGTGGCACACCGCGACGACGGAGTGGCGGCCGGGCAGCGTCAAGTTTTTCGTCGACGGCGTGCTAATCGGCACGGAAACCTCAGAGACTCCGCGAACTCCGATGCACTGGCTTCTGCAGACGGGCACGATCGAGGCTCAGCCGGCGCCGAGCGCGGCGGTCACGGCGAACCTCCAGGTCGACTGGGCGGCGGCGTGGGCGTACTCGCCGGGCACGACCGGCTCGCAGCCCGGTGCCGGGCCGGCCACCACCACGCGCGTCAGTGTCCGCCGCCGTTGCGACAAGGGCCGAGCCCGTGGCGTCGCTGGGGCGATCCGCGTCAAGTTTCCCAAAGGGTCGTCGCGCCGCGCCGTCCGGGTTGACGGAAAGCGCCGTAACGCGCGGACGGCGATCGACACCACGGGCTACGCAAACGGTTTGCATCGCATCGCCACCGCCTACACCAAGCGGACCGCCCGCGGCCGGATACGCGTTCGCGCCTGCGCGTGGATCCGCGTCGCGAACTAGCTTTCGCCGCCGATTAAGATGCTGGTCCCAACGGGGAGTGGCGCAGTCTGGTAGCGCACTCGGCTGGGGGCCGAGCGGTCGCAGGTTCAAATCCTGTCTCCCCGACTGTCAGGGTGTCATTAGAAGCGCTGCTCGGAGAAGCGGCGATTTTGCCGGTCATGCCGTCGCCGGGCTGGCGAGGACGCCCGGGACCGGGAAGTGTCGCGAGGGAGCCGTCCGCCTCGGCTTGGTCGATGAGGTCGTCACATTCGACCGCGTGTCGCCACGCCGACGCCGGCGCGAACCGCGATATCGCCCGGCACGCGCCGACCGTGATCGTCGGCTCCGGAGCTCAAAACTCGGTAAACTCGGTGACGCCATGCGCTCGCGGGAGCGCGGTCGGAGGAAAGGGAATCGCCGTGGCGGGGATCATAAAGAAGCGTGTAACGGCCGACATCGAGGGCGACTTCGTCGTGTTCCTGATCGGCATGCGGATCAACAAGTTTTGGAAGGCGTGGAAGTGGGTGCCGACGTTCGTCGCGATGCCGAAGATGCTCCGTGAGCTGGCGGAGAGGCCGGAATCCGGGTTCCTTGGCGCAAGCCAATACTTCGGAAGTCCGCGGCGCCCGATGCTCGTCCAGTTCTGGCGCTCGTTCGAGCAGTTGGAGGCCTATGCGCGCAGCCGCGACGCCGCCCACTGGCCCGCCTGGGTCGAGTTCAACAAGCGCGTTGGGTCAAGCGGCGACGTCGGTATTTGGCACGAGACCTACCTCGTTCCGTCCGGCGGCTACGAATGCATCTACAACAACGTGCCGCCCACCGGTCTTGGCGCTGTCGCGACGCTTGTCCCGGCAGCCGGTCGCAAAGCAACGGCGGCGAGCCGGGCGGGGGTTCGTGAAGAGGCCTATCCCGAGGGAGTCTCCACCGCGCGGATCGAGGTGTGAGCGAAATTCGCCGGCCCCGCCCGCCCGGGGCGACCGTGCTCGTCCACCCCGCCGCCGAAGGGGAGGGCGCGGTCGCCTTCCAGGGCGCAAAGGCGCAGGCGCCCGATTGCCGTGCGTCGTCCGAGGCGATGAGCAGGCCGGCATGGCGCACGGCAAGATCATCCTCCGCGTGAGCTGACGAACGCGTCCCGAGAGGCGGGCTCGGTTCGTCGGTGGCATACGCTCGGTGTGGGATGGCGCCGAAATTCAAGAGCTCTCCGCTGACGGTCGGCAGCAAGGCACCGGATTTCACACTGCCTGACCAGGACGGCAACGACGTCAACCTCTACGCGCTGCTCCAGGGTGGCCCGGTCGTCGTCTACTTCTATCCAAAGACATACACCACGGTCTGCACCGCCGAGGCCTGCTCGTTTCGCGACAGCCACGAGCTGTTCAGCGAGGCCGGGGCGAGCGTTGTCGGCATCAGCACCGATTCGATCGAAAGGCAGCACTCGTTTCACAAACGGTTTCGGCTCACGTACCCGGTGCTCAGCGACGGCAAGGGCCGTGTCCACGGTCAGTTCGGCGTGCGAAGTGGAGGAGGCCTGGGGGTCGGATTCCTGCTCAACGACCGCCTGACTTTCGTCATCGACCGCGACGGCTCGGTGCGCGATGTCTTTCGCGGACTGCTGGTCGCCGGGCCGCACGTCAAGAATTCGCTGGCGACCGTGCGGTCGCTGGTCGACTCCCGCGAGCCGGACGGATAGCCGAATCACCTATAAAACCGGCGGCGTGCGGCCGATAACGCGGGCATGACCGGTTTTTACGTAGCCGCCGGCGCCACCGGTCTGCTGGCGGCGTGGGTTGTCTACACATATAACGTCCTGGTGCATCTGCGCAGCAAGGTCGAGGAGGGCTTCAGTGGAATCGATGTCCAGCTCCGCCGCCGCCACGATCTGGTGCCGAACCTCGTCGAAGTCGTTCGCGGCTACGCCGAGCACGAGCAGCGGGCCCTGCTCGCCGCGGTTCAGGCGCGCCAAGAGGCCGTTGCCGCGACCGGTCCGGCCGATGTCGACGCGGCCGAGCAGCGTCTGGCCAAAGGCATGAGTGTGGTGCTCGCTCTTGCCGAGCGGTACCCGGCCCTGCGCGCCTCGTCGCAGTTTGGCCAACTGGTGTACGAGCTGACCGAGATCGAGGACGAGATCCAGGCCGCCCGGCGGCTCTACAACATGAACGCCGCGTTCTACAACACTCGCGCGCAGCAGTTTCCAGTCTTTCTGGTGGCCGATCGGATGACGCCCCGCGAGTTTCCGTTCCTGCACTTCGATCTGATCGAGCGAGACACCGCGAACCTGATCGCCGGAGGCTATGCCGCGTGAGCCGCAGGCCGCATCCGGGTCGCGTCTGGAGCACGGCTCCGCCGGGCGGCAACCGCGCGCGGCGCGAGATCCTCGTCGCCGGCCGATCGGCGCCGGATACAGCCTCGCGCAATCGCGGCGGCCACGTGCGGCGCCTGCTGCAGTCCCGCGCCTACGTATGGACCTTCGCCCTGCTTGCCGCCGGGGCGTTTCTCGCCGCCGCGGCGATCGGGAATCTGCTTTGGGCGCTGGTCGCGCCCGTCGCCGTCGGCCTGGTCGTCGGACTCGTCGCGTTCGCCAAAGCGGCCGAGCACGCCCGGCTCGACTTCTTCGCCGGGTTCGCCAACAGCCACGGCCTCACCTACACGCACTCGCTCGAACTGCTCGAGGTGACCCCGCTGCTGGGCGCCGGCGACCGGCGCCGCTGCGACCACTACATGGAAGGGCCGATCTCGGCCGAACTGCCGGCGCTCCACGCCGGTCTGGCGCTCTACACCTACGAAGATCGCAGCCACCGAAAGACGCGCGGCGGCCGGATCGTCGAAGCGTGGACGCCGAGCCGGTTCACTGTCTGCGTGGTCGAGTTGCAGCGCGCGATCACGACGTTCCCCGGCGTGTTCCTGTCGCAGCGCCGCGGCCTGCTCGGCCGCATCGCCGGGTCGACGTGGCTCGACTACGACGACCTCGAGCCGATCGAGCTTGAGAGCGCGGGCATCGCCAGCCGCTACGAACTGCACGTGCGCCCGGCGCAGAATCGGACGCGCCTGATCGAGCTGTTTCAGCCGTCGTTTCAGGTGTGGCTCGACGCGCTGCCGATGCCGCTGTACTTCGAATACTCCGGGGGCACGCTGGTCACCTACGTGCCCAAGCACCTCAGCGACGCCGCGTCGCTGGAATTTCTGCTGCAGTCGACCGCCAGCATCGCCGAGCGCATCCTCGCCGAGGGCGAACCGTTACAAGTCGTGCCCGACCGGCACAAGCAATCCGCCGCGCCGCCGCCCGCCCACCCGCTGGTCTCCGGGCCGGCCGGCGCGCCGCTACCGGGCGCCGGTGACAACGCGACCGCCTTGCCCGCGGGCACGGCGCCGCCTTTGATCAGACCTGTCCCGGACCTGCCGCCGGGACCATCGACCGGCCTGCCGCCGAACCCACCCTCGGCCGCCGGTTAAGATCACCGCTCCACGCGGATGTGGCGGAATTGGTAGACGCGCGGCGTTCAGGTCGCCGTGGGGGCAACCCCGTGGAGGTTCGAGTCCTCTCATCCGCACCATAACTTCGAGGTTCGAACCTCCACGGCAAGAAGACGCCGTGGGGGTTCTTTCTCTTTGACAGGCGGGCGCCGTTGACGGGGCCTCTCTAATTGGCGTCATCTCGTTGCTCAGCAACGTCGCAAACGGTTCCGCGTGTCGAACGGAGTCGACCGCTTCGCGGTCGACCTTGATCCATTCAAAAATCGCCTGATTCATGAGGCGACGCGTCGTTGGCTTGGCCATGCAGTACCCCTCGTAAACGCGATCTGACAGCCCGAGCGCAATGTCAAGGGCTTTCAACACCGCGCGATGATCCGTCTCCAGTACCGCCCAATCTTGTTTTGCTGCGGCTACTTCGCGCTGGATACGTTGCTGCTCTTCAGAGAACAGTTCCACTGAAAGATCGTCGTCGTAGTGTGCGCGCAGGAGTTTGCGCTCTTCATGGGCGAGTTTGTCGAGCCTCTCAGTCACCTGTCGTCGTGCGGGAGCGGCAGCGTCATCGAGCGCGCTGGCGTGACGACGCATTGCATTGCGAATTCGATCCTGCTGTGCAGAGCTGAGAGAGACCTTTCGATACGCCTCCTCAACTGTTTGTTCGACAGCCACGCGAACCGAAACCGTTGTGCCGAGCAGCATGAGTGGTTCTCCGATAGATTCGAGTTGCTATGAGCCGCCGAGTAGATGCCGAGTGAGTAGCGATGCCAAGTGAGTAGCGCACGGCGCCAAACTCGAGTCTTGACCGTCAAGAATATAGGTCGCGGTTGGGCTATAGGTGAACAATTTGTCAACACGACGAACGCAGCGCGCCTCGGACGAGGGGACTCCGGCGGCTCAGCTCGGCTCGATGAGCTGAACAACCTCGCCGGGGACTACAGCCAGGCAGCGGGATTGCTAGTCTGCGAAAAATGATCGGCAAACTCGACTTCGTCGCCGTTCCGTCGCGGGATCCGGAGCGGGCCCGCGCGTTCTACGTCGAAACACTCGGCCTGCGGCCGGATGACCACGCTCGGTTCGAGTTCTGGGTCGGCGAGACCTGCTTTGGCATCTGGGAGCCCGACCGGATGGGCGGTAAATTCGCGCCGCAGAAGAATGCTCACGTGGCGCTTCACGTCGACGACATCGAGGCCGCGCGCGCCGAGCTCGAGACCAAGGGCGTCGAGTTCGCGGGTCCGACGTTTGACACGGGGGTTTGCCACATGGCGTTCTTCACTGATCCCGACGGCAACGATCTGATGCTGCACAGCCGGTACGCGCCCCGCGAGAGCTGACCACGGCCATCATCGCCGTCTCGGCATTTTCCACGTCGCTCGACTACGCCTACCGCGCGGCATTGTATCGCGACCTGGTCGGCGCGAGCACCGAGCGCGCCGGCTTTCCCGACGACGAGCCGAAGCTTGGCTTCCTCGCGAAGTAGCCGTCCTAGTAAGGGTTGTCGCGAATCACGTCGAGGCGCCACGTTTTTGCGGCGGCCGACGGCGCAGAGAGTTCAACTTTGAATCCGGCCCGCTCGACTCGCGCGGCGACATCCTCGGGGCCGACGGCCGCGTCACGCGACTTCGCCAGGACACGCGCGATCTCGCCGCGGGTGGCCTTGGCCATGTGCGTGATCACCTTGCGGTGACCGCCGGTCTCCACGAACACGCGAGTCTCGACGACCGCGGCCTCGCCCGGCCGCCACGCGGCGGCATAGCTCTGAGATCGCAGGTCGACCAGCAGCCCGTCGGCGGATAGCGCTTTGGTGAGCGCCGGCCGCCAGAACCGGGCCAGCCCGCCGATCCGCGGCAGCTTCGCGCCGATGCTCAGGCGATAGGCCGGAATTCGATCGTCGAGACCGACGACTCCCCAAAGCGCGCTGGCGACGAACAGCCGCTCGGCGGCGCGTGCCCGTGCCGCGGTGCCGAGCGAGGCGAGATCGAGCTGCCGATAGAGAACGCCCGTGTAGACATCGGCCGCCGGCGCGGTCGGCGCGGTGAGCAGATCGACGTTGCGCTCGAGCTCGCCGGCCTGACCGGTGGTCAGCCCCAGCGCGGTGAGCGCACGGCTCTGGTTGCCGGCGGAGGTCTTTCCGAGCACGCCGATCAGCCGCTCGCGCCGGGACGTCAGCTGAGGATGCGCGAGTGCCGCCAGATCGACCGGCGGCGAGCCGGGAGGGGGGTCGGCCTTCGCTTCGGAAGGTGGCAGCAGCACGAGCATGGCGGCAGAGGGTACGCCGGCCGGACCTGGGGATTCGACGGCGCTGTCGCCAGATAGTGTGCGGTTCGTGATTCATCACCTCAACTTTCAGGTGCCACAGGGGCTGGCCCGCGACTGCGCCGCGTTCTACGAGCTGCTTGGGTTCGCTCGGGTGACGCCGCCGCCGGCGCTCGCCGATCGCGCGATCTGGCTCGAGCACGACGGTTTCGAAATTCATCTCCAGTTCCGCTCGGCCGACGGCGCCGAGGTGAAGGTGGCCGGCGGCAGCGGACCGGGGCACGCCGCCTTCGTGATCGCCGACTACACCGCCGTGACCGCCGCGCTTGAACTTGCCGGTGTCGAGCTGCAGCCGCGTGCCGCGCACTGGGGATCGCCGCGATGTTACGTGCGCGATCCGGCCGGCAACCGGCTGGAACTGATGGAGACGGCGCCGATAGTCGCAGGCGCGAATTACGAAGCGTCGCGTGACCGCGAAGCCTAAGCCGCGAAGCCCTGCCGCGGCGTGCGGTCGAGTTCGGGAAGCTCCAGCCACCTGGCGACATCCGTAATCGACAGCAGGCCGCGTAGCCGGCCCGACTCGGCCACCAGCGCGCGTCCCGGTTCGGTCTGCATCAGTTCGATCGCGGCCTCTCCGAGGTCTTTGCGGCTGTCGAGCTGCAACGCCTGGTCCAGCGGCACCATGCGGTCGCCGACGCGCGTCGTCGGCCAGTCGCGGCGCGCGACGGCGGTCGCGGACTGGGAGCGCAGCAGTCCGGCCACCTGACCCGACGGGCCGAGCACCGGGTAGGCGCGGTAACGCCCGCGCGGCAGAACCGACCGCTCGAACTGCTCGATCGTCAGCGACTCATCCACGGTCTCCGGAGCGGTGACCATCAGGTCGGCGACGGTCATCCCGGCGAAGGCGGTCCGCATCCGCGCGAGCTGCACCTCGGCCTGCCCGGCGGAGATCACGAACCAGCCGATCAGCGACAGCCACAGCCCGCCCGGCGCGCCCAGGAACAGGGCCAGCGCCAATCCTCCGAAGATGAACATCTGACCGAAGAACCGGCCGATCGAACCGGCGATCGCGGTCGCCCGCCCGAAGTCCCCGAGCCGCCCCCACACGACCGCGCGCAGCACCCGCCCGCCGTCCATCGGGAACGCCGGCAGCATGTTGAAGAGGAGCAGAAGCGTGTTGACCGACGCCAGCCACTCGATCACCGCGAGCGCCGGGTCCGGCACCCCCGGCACGGCCGTGAGCAACCCCGCCGCACTCGCGATCACGAGCGTCACCAACGGGCCGGCAAGCGCCACCCGCAGCTCGGCGCCGGCCGACGGGAACATCCCGGAGAACTTCGCGACGCCGCCGAAAATCCACAGCGTGATCCCCTCGATGCGCATGCCCTCGCGCATCGCCTGCACCGCGTGCCCGAGCTCGTGCAAGATCAGCGAGGAGAAGAACAGCACCGACGCGACGACGGCCATCGCGATGTAGGTCTCGTCCGCCAGATCAGGTGCCATCTCCGGAAACAGCCCGGACGCCAGCGACCAGATGATCAGCCCGAAGATCACGAACCACGTCCAGTTGAGGCCGATCTCGATCCCCCGAAATCGCCCGATCACGAACGTCGACTTCCACATAAGGACCATGCTACGCGTTGCCGGCGCGCCTGATATCAGCAGCGGCTACGAGGCCGGTCAGGGAAACTACGGAGGAATTGCGCCTGTAGCCGGCGGGGCGCCTTGGTTGCGCGGCGAGGGAAGGCCGGCCGGCCGCGCAATTGCTAGATTCTCCATACCCTGCCGCCATCGTCTAGGGGACTAGGACGCCGCCCTCTCACGGCGGAAACCGGGGTTCGAATCCCCGTGGCGGTATCAAGAACCTCGCTCCCCGAGCGGGGTTCTTTTTGTCTCTCATATCTTCGTTGCTGAGTCGGAAGAGCGCTGCTCTCGGCAAACGAGTTTTTTGACTAGGCCTTCGGTATCGGCGTCTCGCGAGGTGGTGGGATTGCGATCTGACCCGAAATGCATTGCGCCGCCGATTCCGGGAAGCGGGTCTCCCACAGAAATGCCCAACTGGCAGTTGGTCGCCTCGCAACCGCTGATCCTGTGGTTGTTGTTTGCGAGGAGAAGGTGATCGGGCTCGATCACCAGTTCGATGCCGTTTCGCCATAGATGGCCTTTGTCGACAATGACGCGGGAAGGCGGATCGAACGTGATGCGAACAAAGATGTCTCGCTTTCCCCCGCGCATCGTGAGGGTTTTACCGATGAGCTCGATATCCCACGATGTCGACGAGTAGACCATTTCGTTCGCGTCAATCTGGAGTAGAAGCTCATTCATTTCGTCAAAAAGCTGAACTGTCAACAAGAGGTGGTCTTCTTCGGCAGCGAAAAATACGAGCGGCGTGTCGTCAACGATGAGCGGGACCGTGAAATCACCGTTGCTTATGACCGGCCAAACATGTCTGTTTGACCCGATGACTGCTTCGCATTGCTTCCCCGCGTAGTGCAGTTCATACGGGCTCGAGAAACCGGTTTTCTGGTTGTGCGGGGTGAGCCTGGCTTCGCGCAGGATCGCGTCGGGCAAAAGGCCGGAAGTCTTTTCGCGGTGATGCCTGTCGCAGAGAAGAACGATGTTGTTCGAGTCATGACTTTGAACTTGACTCCACGGAATGACATGGTCGTGGCCTGCTCCCCACTCCCGCGTTGACACCTAACTGACCGAGATATGTAGACGATCAGCACATGTGCTGATCGTCTGGCATGATCGGGAAGATGGCCGCTCAACTCGAAGGAGAAGCACGTTGAGCGATCAGCGCAAGTACCGCAAGCACACCCCGCAGCAGAAGCTGGAAGTCGTCGTCGCGGGACTCCGCGGCGATAAGACGATCCGCGAGATCTGCCGCGAACACGACATCAGCGAAAACCTCTACTACCAGTGGCGCGACAAGCTGCTTGAAGCCGGCAAGGTCGCCTTCGCCGGCAAGGACGAGCACCAGCGTGAGAAGGAACTACAGACGCAGATCCGGCGCCTCGAACGCTCGCTCGGCAAGAAGACGCTCGAGCTGGAGATAGCGGGGGAAGCATTGCGGGGCTGGGAGTAAGGCAGCGCGTTACCCGGTCTCGCGAGATGGTGGCCAGGGGAATGCCCCTGGCCACCACGGCGCGCGTGATGCAGATATCCCGGCAGGCGATCTACCGGACCCCGGCGCCCAGGCGCCGGCCGGTGCGCCCGATCAGTCTCGATGAGATCGACACAGCGATCGTCGAGACCGCGAAGGAGAACCCGACCGACGGCTACCGCATGGTCTGGGCGCTCACCAGGCGCAAGACCGGCAAGGCAATCAACCGCAAGCGCGTCTTGCGGGTGATGCGTGAGCAGAAGCTGATCCAGCCAAAGCGCCGTCACCAGCGCAGGAAGCGCCCCGGCTTCTTCCGTGTCGAGCGCCCGCTTGAGCTTTGGCACATGGATATGACGTCGATCTGGGTTGCCGAGAACGGTTGGTGCTATCTCAACGCAATCATCGACTGCTGTAGCCGCGAGATTGTCGGTTGGAGCCTTGATATCCGCTGCCGATGGCAGGAGGCGTCCGCCTGCATCGAGGCTGCGGCGACGGCGCAGAACATCGGCCCCAATCAGCTGACGCTCGGCACCGACAACGGCACCGCCTACACCTCGCGGTCATTCCGAGCACGGCTTGTCGAACTCGGGATCACTCACCGTCGCGGCGGTTACCGCGACCCCGAGAGCCAGGCGTTTATCGAAAGCTGGTTTTCCAAGCTCAAAGAGCGCGAGGTCTGGCGCAACGAATACGAGACGTTGGAAGATGCCCGCGCCGCCGTCGGCGGTTACGTCGATCGATACCACCGAAGACCGCATCAGTTCCTCAACTACCGAACGCCGAAAGAGGTGCGAGCGACCTGGGATTACCCTGAGGATCTACAAAAACTGGCGGCCTGAGGTGTTAACTCTGGCGGGGAGCAGGCCAG
>JBASWU010000034.1:0-5438 GCA_049276635.1 Solirubrobacterales bacterium
CCAGCTTGACCCGCGAGCCTCTGTGCTCAGGCCGAGGGCACCTCACCCCCGTTGCGCTGATCCTCGGCATCGGCCGAGCCTCGCATCTCAGCCGGACGCGTTAGCCCAACGGGATGCGAGGGGCGGAGGCTCCTAGGCCAGCCCCTTGTATAGCGGCAGGCTTACCGCTTGCTCGGATCGCTCAACCAATACACGCTTTGAGCAACCCACATGCCTGCCATCGTGGCGTTTAGCAAGGCGACGGAGATCCATGCTAACGCCCACCATGTGCCCGGCAGATCCGAGTACGAGATAACCAAACCGGCAACCCCCAACCCCACAAATGTCAGGGACACGGCGATCGCGAAAATGAATCGTTCGAATCCCGATTTCTCAATTTGACCTTTATCTAACTCCCAGGACGGCGCCCACACCCACAGCTTGTCGCGCACGTATTGGCCGATCATCGCAATATTTCTCGCATGATCGACCCAAAGGACACCGAACACCCCGGCCATAGTCGCTAAGGCCAAACCGAACCGGTCGTCGAGGCCGTCATTCTTAACGAGTAAACCAATGATCGCGGTTGCCGCGGTCACTAGAAGCGCGAGCAATTTGTCTTGGGCATCCGAACGGCGATCGATTTCTTTGCGAAGAGCTTGGAACTCCTCTAGGCGAGGCTGGTCAGCGGCATCGAATGGCATCTTTGACGAGCGCTCTCTGGAGTCCATCAGTCCACCCTAGCCGGGCCCAGCTTCCAGCCAGCCCAGCCACTACGGACGCCCCGCGTGCGGTCGCGGCGAATGTGAACGCGATTTTCCAAACCGCCCGCGAGACAGACGAGTTCGAGTTCGGCTGCGCACTTATGCGCGTTCGTGGATTGGAAGACGCTGGCTGGGATCCCGTGGGCCCTGACCCAAGCTTTGATTGGCGTGCGTCGAGCGGATTCGCGCTGCCAGTTCACGAGATGACTGGAACTCCAGCAATATACGGCAAGAGGCCGTTCGGGTACCGCTGCATGAAGTTCGCAAAGTTGTTCCCGAAGACCTTCGACTGTTCGGCAGTGCCGATCCACGCATCCGCACTTTCCACCACATCGAGCACGAACCGTCCGGCATCTAAGTTCAGAGCGTCGTTTATGACGTTGTTGTGCAAGACGATTCCGCTGTCGCGGGGCTCAACGAACAGCACGCGCCTGTAGACACCGTGGTGCGGCTGAAGCCGCCCTTGATGCAGAAACGAGCAGCGAAACCCCCAGGCGTCTTCACCGCTTAATGAAGGCATTCCGGCGGCGACGTACTTCGGCGACACGTGCTTCTGAAACCACGCTTTGTAGCGCCCGCCCGTGGACCGACCGTCGTTCGCCTCCATCGCCGCGCACATATCCGGAATCGTCAATGCGCCGCCCAGCGCGAGGAAGTAGAGGTCGCTATTCGCCGCAGCTCGAACCTGATCGAAGTAGTCCCGCATTCGGCGCAGCGTACAGTTCCCAAGCAGGATCGCGAGAACGGGCTGTTGGATCATTCGTGAGTTCCACTATCCCAGCAGTCATCGCGAACCGCGCGGCGCAGTTGTCGAGCACGCTCCGTTAAGCAATACAGGGAGCGGGATTCGAACCCGCGACCCGCTCCTCTGTGTTTGGTGACGAACTCCGCCGCGGCGATAAACGGAGAGGGAGGGACAGTCTTCGAACCCGTGAATCAACCATTGATGAGCTGGTTGATGCGCTCATCAGCAGCCTCTCTTAATTTGTTGCCGCTCAACGGTTGCCTCCCGATTCAACGACAATTGAACCTCGACTGCGACTACGACGTCGCGCCAGCCGAACATTTCTGACCGAGCGGGACAACCACGCTCTTGGGTTGGTTCGCCGTTCCAGACCACACCTGCAACTTCACACAGACGCTGGATGCTCGGGTGGCGAAGCCCCCGGCCCACCCGGTCGGGGTGTCGCAGGCGGTGAACTGAGTGACTCGGGAAAAATCCTCAAAAACTCCGTCACGACCGGCATATTGGAGGCGCACTTCCTCGGCTTGCGCCGGATTCACTGCGACGATCATCGACCTGTCGGCCGAGACAGTCAACGGTGTTTTCCACACCCAGAGCCGTTCGTCCCCGTTGCGCGTGCGGGGAGCAACAAAGTCCGGGCCTGGAGGCGCGAGAACGAGGTGGGCGTCCCCGACGTTGGCGCCAGTGATTCCGGGCGCGTCGCTCGAAAAACGAAACATTGGTTCGACGCGCTCCTCACATCCCACCGACTCATCGGCGGTCGGCGGCTTGATGGTCGCGCTGGCCTCGGGCTCGTCAGAGGTGCCGCACGCGGTCATCGAACTGGCAACAAATACCAGGAGCACGAGCGCATAGTTTGGACGCGGATTTCTCAGTGTCTTCATAGCCATGCGAAAACGGAGAGGGAGGGACACATTTCGAACTCGGCGAGCGCTCAGCCACCAGGTGCCGCAGTACGCAGACCTGCAAGGCGGCCGGCGGCGCTCTGGCGCTCGTCATAGCTGACAAACGCAGAGATTGGCGACACGCTGGCTGCGGCTGCGACGTGAATCGCATCAAGTGATCGAAGTGCTGGTGCTTCGAGAGCGCCCGCAACTTCGAGCAATGCCTCGTCGAGCGGAACCAAGGCAAACACGTCGATCAAGTCGCCGACATGAGCAATCAATGCGTCGAGTGGAAGACGGGGTTCAGATGCCGCCGCGCGTCTTACCGCCCGCGGCACTTCGGTCAACACTAGGGCGCACGAGATGAGTTCAGCATCGCGGATGAACGTCTGGAGCGTTGCCGTTTCACGCTCGTCTCGAATGAGCTTCACAATTGCCGATGAGTCGAGGTAGAAAAGCGACAAGGCCCGGCAGCAATTCAGCGCTCGTCACGAATCTCGTCGAGAGCGCGACTGATCGACCGCGGATCGCCATCCAGCTTCAGTGGCTCCGGCAGCGTACGTCGCTTCGGTGCAAATGCACGTCCTTCAGCAAGAATGCGGTCGAGATCGCGCCCGGTCGAGGGTGCCGGTCCGAGTTCCGCCACGGGATTGTTGTGGTCGGTCACCAAGAGTCGCTCGCCCTTCTCGACGCGCCGCAGATAACGGCTTAGATTCTGACGTAATTCGGCGATACCTACGGATTCCATGTACATAAATGTAGCACTTTTTGCGACGTCGGTAATAGGCTCGAATTCCCGACTGCGTTCTCCCAGCTAGTAAGAGACCGTAGGCCGCCTCACAGATGTATGAGAAGGACCTCGCTGCGTGGCCGGAAGGTGACATAGCAGGCCCCTCGCGACCAATGTCACATGAATTTTCGGCGCTTGAACGCTCGGACGTCAGCTGTTGACAACGCGAACCATTCGCCGTTAGCGCGTTTGTTCGCGAAACGCTGGTGCCAGTACGACTCAATCCCCGCGGGATCATCTGTACGGATCTCGTGCACTCGATCGGCGGGCTCAGGTAGCTGAAGCGCAATCTCGCGATCTCGTCTAGCGAGTGAAACCGTGCGCCCGATTTTGTAGTGACGCCCTAGACTTCAACAAGTAGACGAATCCCTCTCGGTTGGCTTGAGCCTCTCCCGAGTCGCTGTCGCGCGTCTCGCCCGAAAGCTGTGGCAGTACGATCGCCAGGACATCTTCAAAATCTCCGCTTCGTTCACAAAATTCGGCGAGGTCACGGATAAGCGAGTGTTTGGGTCCACGCCGATGCACGCTACCTGCGCTTGGAAATTCAGGGTTGTCCCGCCGCGCCATCTTTAACTCGTTGTCCGTCGGGATGTGTCCCAATCGGCGAGCCTCTGTCGCCACACACTCCAGAAGCCATTCGGAATCATGAGCCTGGTTGTATTGGTTCGGGGTAAGGCCTGCCTCGGCGATGGCGTCGCTCCACCTCGCCCAATACCGGCCTGCCCATTCCGCTTTTTGAATTCCAGTCTCGCTCGCGAACCGCTGCATACCCAGCGGCTTTCCGTCGTTGGTTCGGGCGGTTCTCTTGATCTCCAGAAGGATTTGTTCTCGCGAACGCATTGTCAAATCGTAACGAGATACGTGATGCTGAGACGATTCTGATCCGAAAGACGCCCATCAATCTCCCGAACGTTTCACTTCATGAGCATCGAGATCGAAACCGGTGAGATCGGCGAACAAATTCGCGTCGCTATTCGTGTCGCGTTGAACTCGCACGTTCACGATGCCGGTTGTTGTGCGCGATCCGGCGAGGCTTTGACAACGACTCTATGGCTCTGCCTAGCAATCAAACAAACCCCGCCCCTGCGCGTTGGCCGGGACGGGGTTCGAATAGCATCAAACTGGCGGAGAGGGAGGGATTCGAACCCTCGAGACGAGTTTCCCCGCCTACACGCTTTCCAAGCGTGCGCGTTCAGCCGCTCCGCCACCTCTCCTGGCTGGGATGAGGCTAGCCGAGCGCGCGGGTCGGCGTGACCCACCGGCGGCGCCGGGCGAGCGGGGCTTTCGTGGGTGATCTGGCCTCGTGAGGGTGGCGCCGATTACTAGGATGCGGCGTCTCGATCAACCAATGGAGGACGGAGGACACGCTGATGGGTGCACTTGATGGCAAGGTCGCGATCGTGACCGGATCGGCTCGGGGTATCGGCCGGGCGACCGCCGAGAAGCTGAGCAGCGAGGGGGCGAAGGTCGTGATCAACGATCTCGACGGCGACGTGGCGCAGCAGACCTCCTCGGAGATAAGCGGTGAGACCGTCGTCCACTCCGGCGATCTGACCAAGGAGTCGGCGGCCGACGAGCTCGTCAAGACGGCGATCGACGCCTGGGGGCGTCTTGACATCATCGTCAACAACGCCGGGTACACGATCGACGCGCCGATTCACAAGATGGACGATGACGCGTTTCAGCGGATGCTCGACATCCACACGATCGTGCCGTTTCGCGTGTGTCGTGCCGCGGCTCCGCACCTGCGCGAGCCGGCCAAGGCCGAGCGCGAGGCCGGCGAAGAGGTCTTTCGCAAGATCGTGAACGTGACGTCGATCGCCGGAACGATGGGCAACGCCGGACAGGCGAACTACTCCTCCGCGAAGGCCGGCGTCGTCGGCCTTACAAAGACGCTGGCCAAGGAGTGGGGGCAGTTCAAGATCAACGTCAACGCCGTCGCGTTCGGCTTTATCGACACGCGGCTGACGGTGGCCAAGGGCGATGACTCGGTGGTAGAAGTGGACGGCCGTACCGTCCAGGTCGGCGTGCCCGAGCAGATGCGCCAGATGATGAAGATGATGATCCCGCTCGGCAGGGAGGCCACGCCCGACGAGGCCGCGCGCGGCATCTACTTCTTGTGTTCTCCGCTTTCGGACTACGTGCACGGCCAGGTGCTTAACGTGACCGGCGGCTTGTTTGTCGGGATGGATTCCTGACCGGATGCTCGCGGCGGCTCGACCGCGCGCCCGCGCCGTGCGCGCGCGGCGGGCCGTCCGGCGGTAGTCGCCGACGGT
>JBASWU010000035.1:0-4601 GCA_049276635.1 Solirubrobacterales bacterium
CCGACAGACCGCAACGGCGGCTGTCGGAGATATCGAGCGTGCGCGAGTTCGAGGGCAGGTCGAGCGCGGCGGCGACGGTGGCGGCGCCGAGCTTCTCTTGGTAGGCGGCCGTCGTCGTGGCAAGGTAGACCGATCCGATCGCCGCCGCGTCGACCGCCCCGGTCGCCAGCGCGCTGAGTCCGGCCGCAACGGCCATAGTCACGGGATCTTCGTCGCCGCCGGCAACCGAGCGCTCGCCCTTGGCGCCGGGTGAGTCCCATGCTTCACCGATGCGCTCGCGCGGCAGTCTGCCGGCGGGAACGTAGACACCGATCGCGGCGATACCGCTCATACCATCGTCAGCCCACCGCTGACCGAGAGCGTCTGTCCGGTGATGAAGCCGGCGTCCTCGGAGGCAAAGAAGGCGACCGCGGCCGCGACTTCCCTGGGCTGGCCCAACCGCTTCATCGGCACCGCGCGGGTCATCGCGCCGATCACCTTGTCGGCGTTCTCCTGGGCATCGACTATCTGCCCCAGCAGGGGCGTGTCGGTCGGGCCGGGGCAGACGACGTTCGCCGTCACGCCGCTGCGCGCGACTTCGCGCGCGATCGTCTTGGTGAAGGCGATCACCGCGCCCTTGGCGCCGGCGTAGACCGCTTCCAGCGAAGAGCCGACGCGGCCGGCGTCGGAGCCGATGTTGACGATCCGCCCGGAGCCGCGTTCGACCATGCCCGGCAGCAGGGTGTGTGTGAGCCTCAGACAACCCTTGTAGTTGATCTCGATCACGCGATCCCAGAACGCCTCGTCGGTGTCGAGGAAGAGCTTCAGTTCGTCCCAGCCGGCGTTGTTGACGAGAATCTCGACCGGACCCAGCTCGGACTCGATTTCGGCGACCGCGGCGGTCACAGACGCCTCGTCGGTGACGTCGAGCGTGACGGCGTGCGCTCGACCGCCGTCGCCGCGGACCTCGTCGGCGAGTTCGGCCGCCTGGTCGGCGAGCAGGTCGCCGATCGCGACCGCGCAGCCCTGCTCGGCAAGCGCGAGTACGATCGCGCGGCCGATCCCGCGCGCGCCGCCGGTGACCAAGGCCACACGGGCGCTCAAGACCGTCCTGCCTTCTGATCGATGCCGCTGCGGCGGGCGGATGCCCGCCGGAAAATACACTTGACCATGTCTGCTCCAATCGACGAAATTGCCCCGATGCTACCGCGCGCGGCCGCCGCCGACCAGCGAGTCAAAGGCAACAGATTCTCAAGGTGCCGGTCCACGAGCCAAACGCGTCGTCCCAGGCCGGATCGCTGAACATCAGGCACTCTTCGGCCGACTGTGCCGGCCCGGTCTCGGGCCGGCGGGCCGCCACGGCCGCCTCGGCCCGGTCGGGGCCGGCCGCGTGACGACGGACGTCCTTCTGGTCGGGCCGCGAACGCTCGCCCGCACCGGGTGATCGCGCGGTACTCATTTGACCAACATATCCGAGACCGCGCATCGGCGTGCCCCGGGGTCGCTGACGTCCGAGACGGTGCCCGGGTCGGCCGGGGATTTACGACGCGAGACCGCAGGCGGCCCCGCCCGTGATCAGTACGAGCGAGGCAGTTCGAGGACGTGTTCGCCGATGTAGTTGAGGATCATCTCTTGGCTGATCGGCGCCAGGCGCATCAACCGCGCCTCGCGGAAATACCGCTCGACGTGGTATTCGGCCGCGTAGCCGAAGCCGCCGTGAACCTGCACGGCGATGTCGGCAGCCTGCCAGCCGGCGTCGGCGCAGAGAAATTTGGCGACGTTCGCCTCGCGCGCGCAGGGAAGTCCGCGGTCGTACAGCCAGGCCGCCTTGCGCGCGACGAGTTCGGCCGCGTCGAGCCGCGCGAGCGCCTCGGCCAGCGGAAACTGAACGCCCTGGTTTTGGCCGATCGGCCGGTCGAAGACAACGCGCTCGCGCGCGTAGTCGACCGCCCTGCGTAGCGCGACACGGCCGATCCCGAGCGCCTCGTGCGCGATCAGGACTCGCTCCGGGTTGAGCCCGTCGAGCAGGTAGCGAAACCCCTCGCCCTCCTCGCCGACGCGATCGGCGGCCGAGACCCGCAGCCCGTCGATGAACAGCTCGTTGGAGTCGACGGCGTGGCGACCCATCTTGGCGATCGGCTTGATCTCGACCGCCGCCGGGTCGAGGTCGGCCAAAAAGAGCGTCATTCCGTCGGTGCGCTTGCGGCAGTCCGCCAGCGGCGTCGTGCGCGTCAGCAGCAGGACCTTCTCGGCCTCGAGCGCCTTCGACGTCCAGACCTTCTGGCCGGTGATCACGTAGTCGTCACCGTCGCGCCGGGCGATCGTCGTGATCGCGGTCGTGTCGGAACCCGCGGTCGGCTCGGTGACGCCGAAGGCGATGTGCAGATCGCCGCTGACGACTCGCGCCAAGGTGCGGTCCTTGAGCTCGTCGGAGCCGTGTTTGACGACTGGATTCATGCCGAAAATCGTCAGGTGCATCGAGGAGCAGCCGCTCATCGCCGCACCCGACGCCGCCACCTCCTCCAGCAGCAGAGACGCCTCGACGATGCCCAAGCCCGAGCCTCCGTTCTCGGCCGGGATCGCGATCCCGAGCCATCCGGCTTCGGCGAAGGCCGCGTAGAAGTCCCAGGGAAACTCATGCGCCTCGTCACGCTCGCGCCAGTAGTCGTCGTCGAAGGTCGCGGCGAGTTCGCGTGCCGCGCGGCGAATCGACTCCTGCTCATCGGTCAGGGCGAAATCCAACGCGGCATCCAGACGTCAAGCGCTCGCTCAGCTCGACGCCGCGTAAGCCCCGGCGGCTCCGCGAGACGGCGCGGCCGCATCGGTACTCGTTGTGCCGGCGACGTCACGGTGTGCGAGCCGGACTATCAGCTCGCTCGGCGACATCGTAAACGCGAATCGCTCCTCGATCGCTTCGCTGCCCGCCGGTTGAACCTCGAAATTGCGCGCGAGCATCATCAGGACGGATTTGGCCTCGATCAAGGCCAGATTACGGCCGGGACAAAACCGCGGTCCGGCGCCGAACGGAACATACGCGCTCGGATTGTGCGCGCCGCCGGGGTGTTCGTCGTCGCTCGCGGCGGCGTCGATCCAGCGGCCGGGGTCGAACTCGCCGGGCCGCTCGAAGTTGTGGGCGCGGGTCGCTGCGTACCGCGTCAACAAGATGATCCGCGTCCCGGGCGAGACCGTGGTGCCGGCGACGACTCCGTCGGTCAGGGATTCCATAAAGAAGATCGGCGCCACCGGTTTGAGTCGCATCGACTCCTTGACCACCGCGTCGACGTACGTGGCGCCGCCGGCGGTCTCGAAGTCGCCGGGTAGCAGTTGTTCGCCGAGGCGCCGGTCGGCCTCGGCGCGCACCCGCGCAAGTACGTCGGGCCGCCGGGCCAGGTACCACGTGGTCCACGCCAGCGTGTTGGCGGTCGTGTCCTCGCCGGCCAGGAGCATCGTGAAGGTGTTGCCGAAGACCTCGTCCTCGCTGTAGGCGCCGTCGTCTTGATCGTGGGCAACGAGCATGCTCTCGAGAAAATTCGTCGGCCGCTCGCGCAGCTCGGGGTGGCGGTCGAGTCGCTCGCGGGCCTGCCGCACGAATTCGTCAACGGCGTCGCGAACGGCCGTGAGCGAACGATCGCAGGCCCGGTCGCCGGAGAGCTTCAGCCAGCGCCAGTAGGCGAACGGAGAGCTGATTCTGCGCGCGATCATCGGGAAAATCGTTTCTATGTGCGCCTGCAGCTCGTTGTCTGCCCGCTCGATCGTGTTGAGATCGTGGCCGAACGCGAGCGCGGACGTGATGTCGACGGTTAGTGACATGAAATCGCGCTGGATATCCACTACCTCGCCGGAATCGGCCGCAAGTGACCATTTTTTGCGCAGCCGCTCGGTGGTCGTGTGAATCACGTCGAAGTAGCGGTTGAGGTGGTTCGTGTTCAGCGCCGAGACGGCGAGTCGCCGCTGCCGTTTCCAGTCGCCGCCCTCGGCCGAAAAGACGCCGTTGATATGCATCGCGCCGAAGACGCCTTCGATCTCGCTCCAGCGGCGAAAGCCCTCGGGCCGGTCGCGCAGCAGCATGTTGATCGCGCCGGTATCGGCGGTCACCAGTATCTGCCGCCGGCCGAGCTTGAAGCGATAGGCCGGGCCGTAGCGGTCGGCCCACTGCTCGAGCGTCAGGTGCAGCCGGTCGGCCGAGATCTTGTGGGCGTTGCCGACCAGCGGCAGTCCGGTGGGACCCGGGAGTTCGTCGATCGAGCGAGTGGATGCGAGTTCCGACATGACGTGATCGCCTCAAGAACTTGGACAGTCCTTGGCCAGTCAAGCTTATTACAGAGTGGTATCGCCCTCGGGCTTGACTGCGGACCCGGTGATCGACGGCCATAGAGCGTCGGCGCCGCGGCCCAGCACGCGGCGGCCCAGCCAGTGGCCCCACAGCTGCTCGTTGCCGTCTTCGTCGCGCCACGACCACAGCCGGCGGGTGAAGTACTGAAGACGGTGCTCGCGGGTGACCCCCATCGCCCCGTGAACCTGATGCGCGATCGCGGCGACGGTCCCGGCCGCCTCGGCGGCGCGCAGCTTGGCGATCGCGATCTGCTCGCCGGCCGCGCCCACGCCAACGGCCGCAGTCGCGT
>JBASWU010000036.1:0-8865 GCA_049276635.1 Solirubrobacterales bacterium
GGGGGCCGGCCGGCCGCTACAAAGCGAGGGCGATGAAGGCGTCGCCGGCCATCCGCGCGAGATCGAGCAACGGTCCGGGGTAGATCCCGAACAACAGCGTGGCCGCGGCGGCCAGCGCGGCGACGGCGACTAACTCTGGATGGGGCCGGGCATCGGCCTCCGGCGCCGAGCCGGCGAGTGGCGGATCGGCCGGGCCGGTCCGGCCGCCGCCGATCCACATCGCCGCGATCACCTTCAGGTAATACCCGAGCGAGATTGCCGTGCCGAGCACGATCACGACGGCGAGCCACTCGTAGTCGCCGAAGATTGAGGCCTCGATCAGCAGTAATTTGCCCATGAATCCGGCGGTGACCGGCAGACCGGCGAGCGAGATCATGCAGATCGTCATCGGCCACGCCAACAGCGGCGCTTCGCGGCCGAGATCGCGAAGCCCGCGTAGCCCGTCACCGGCGCCGGCGCGCTCGCCTGCGACGATCACCGCGAACGGGCCGACGTTCATCAGCAGATAGGCGAACAGATAGAAAACGACCGCGGCCGCGCCGAGACCGGTGCCGACGACGACGCCGGCCAACAGGTAACCGGCCTGCGCGACCCCCGAGTAGGCGAGCATCCGTTTGAGCGATTCCTGGCCGAGCGCGCCGAGGTTGCCGACGACGATCGTCACCGTCGCCAGCACCGCGAGGACGTCGGCCCAGTTGTCACGGATCGGCCCAAGCGCGTCGCCGCTGAGGCGTAGCAAAACCGCGAAGACCGCCGCCTTGGTCGCGACCGCCATAAATGCGGTCACCGGCGTCGGCGCGCCCTCGTAGACGTCCGGGGTCCACTGGTGGAACGGCGCGATCGATCCCTTGAACGCGAGACCGACGAGCGTCAACCCGACGCCCACCAGCAAAACCGGGTCGCCGCCGATCGCCGGCAGCGCAAGCGACTCGCCGATCTCAGAGAAGTCAGTCGAACCGGTCGCTCCGTAGATGAAGGCCAGGCCGTAGAGCATCGTCGCCGAGCCGAGCGAGCCGATGATCAGGTACTTGATACCCGACTCCAGCGAGCCGTTGCGACGCAGATCCGCGGCGCAGAGAACGTAGAGGGGAATCGAAAACAACTCGAAACCAAGGAAGAGCGTCACCAGGTTGGTCGAAGAGGCGAGCAGCGCCATGCCCAGCACGGCGGTGATCAGCAGCGAATAGATCTCGCCGCGGCCGGCCTCGGCCATCGTGCTCGAGCGCCAGGCGAGCGCCGCGGCGCCGAGCGCGGAGGCGACGAAGATCAGGTCGAACGCGAGCGCAAGATCATCGAGCGCGAGGGCTCCGGTGAGGATGTCGCCGTCCGGCTCGCCGAACCCGACGGCGAAGATCGCGCCGGCCGCCACCAGTGTCGCGACCGCCGCCAGCGGCGTGATGACCCGCTGCACCACGCGGCCCGGAAACAGCGAAATGATCAGCGTCAGCAGCGCGCCGGCGGCCAACACGAAAAACGGCAGCAGCGGTTCGAACTCTACCGACGGGGCGGTGACCGCGGCGAGCGGGCATAGCGCCGCGCTCATCGGTCACCCTCGCGCGGCGGTCGCACGTTGATCGGCGGCGGTTCGTCCTCGGCCGAGACGTCGGGCGACTCCCCGAGATCGGCTGCCCCCGGGAGCTCGAGCGTGGCGAGTGCCTCGTCGGCCGCCGGCGCGATCCGCTCAACCATGAACTGTGGGTAAACGGCCAGTGCCAGCAAGATCAGGACCGTCGGCAGCAACAAGCCGAGTTCGTTGGCGTCGATCTCTCGCGATGCGCCGTCGGCGCCCTCGCTCGCACGTTTGTGCATCGCATTCTGGAACAGGCGGATCATGTATGCGGCGGCGAGGATCACCCCGGCCGTCGCGACGGCGCCGTAGACGAACTCGCTCTCGAACGCGCCGAACAAAATGTAAAGCTCGCCGACGAAGTTTGCCGATCCGGGCATCGCCAGCGTCGCCAGCGAGACGATCAGAAAGAGCGCCGCAAACAACGGCGCGTTCTTTGCCAGTCCGCCCATCTCGGAGAGCTTTTCGCCGCCGGCGCGCTCGGCCAGAAAACCGACGATCAGGAACAAGGGGATCACCACCAGCCCGTGGTTGGCCATCTGCAGGACCGCGCCCTCGACGCCCTTCGCGTCGAGCACGAAGATCCCGAGCGTCACGAAACCGATCTGCGCGATCGACGAGTAGCCGATCACCAGGCGTACGTTGTCCTGCATCAACGCCATCACGGATCCGTAGACGATCCCGGCGAGGCCGAGAACAATCATCAACTCGTGCAAGTTGAAGCTCGCGATCGGCAGCTGCGGCAGAACGACGCGCAGGAACCCGAAGGCGCCGAGCTTCGCGACCACCGCGGCCAGCGGGATCAGCACCGGCAACGGCGCCGCGCGGTAGGTGTCGGGCATCCAGCCGTGCAGCGGCGGCAGCGGCATCTTGATCAGCAGCGCGAAGGCGAAGCCGAGGAATATCCAGGTCTGGGCGGTGCTCGATATCGGGTTGGCGATCATGTCCGAGTAGAGGAAGCTCAGCTCGGATTGGTTCTCTTGCGCCGAGATCACGCCCAGCGCGACGGCGGATGCCAGCATCAGCAGGCTTCCGGCGAGTGTGTAGATCACAAACTTGGTTGTCGCCGCGCGGCGATCGCCATTGCCCCACATCCCGATCAGGAAGTAGAACGGAATCAGCAGCAGGTCGAAGAACAGCACGAACAGGATCAGGTCCTGGGCGAGAAACGCGCCGAGCGTGCCGACCTCGGCGAGCGCGAGCATGATGTAGAAGATCCGCGGCCGGGGCACCTCACGAAGGCTCGCCGCCCAGGTCGCGATCGTCCAAGCAAGCACGGTCAGGGCGACGAGAAACACGTTGAGCCCGTCGAGTCCGAGCGCGAAGTGGATCCCGAGCTCGCCGACCCAAACCTGATCGATGCTCTCCTGAAAACCGGCCTGGGACTCGAACTTCAAGAGCATCACGGCGACCGAACTGATCTGAACCATCGTCGTGATCGCGGCGACCGGACCGACGTGGCGCTCCGGGAACAGGCTGGCCAGCGCAACGCCGAGCAGCGGCATCGCCATCAAGATCACGAGGTACGCGCTGTCCTTCATCTAACCGGCCACCACGTAGAAGTAGACGGCGACCGCGGTCGCGCCGAGCACGAACCAGAGCGCATAGGCGCGGACCAGTCCGGACTGCAGCGCCCGCACGCGTGATGCGCCGCCGCGAACCAGGCCGGTTGTGGCGGTGACGATCCCGCCGACGACTACGCGCTCGACCGTGTTGTTGCAGAAGCGGCCGAAGCCGGCGAGCGGGCGCACGACCACGCGGTCGTAAAGCGCGTCGAAGTACCAGGCGTTGTACAGAAAGCCGCGTACACGCGGCAGGCGCAGTGCGAGACGCTCGGTAAACCCGGCGCGGCGAAAGTACACGTACAACGCCAGGCCGATTCCGGCGATCGCGATCGCGGCGCCGAGCGCCAGCCCGGCCCACTCGGCCGTGTCGGTCGGGTGAACGCCGGCGTAGCGTGAGGCCTCGAACGTCGGTTCGAGGAACGTTTCGATCCGGCTTGTGACGCCGGGAATCTGCAAAACGCCGGCGATCAGCGAGAGCGCGGCCAGCGCGGCCATCGCGATCTTCATCTCGGGCTCGCGCTCGGCGATGTGGTGATCGGCGCCGGGGAAGCCGACCTCGGTGTCCTCCTGCTCGCCGGTGGCCGGATTGACGTGGTCACCGTGATGGAGCCGGCCGCCCTCGAGCTCTCTCGCCTGCTCGCAGGAAGCGCCGTGGAACACCAGGATGACCGCGCGCGTCGCGTAAAACGCCGTCAGGATCGCGCCGACGTAGAGCGCGATCGCGACGAACGTGAAGACGCCGCCACGGTTGAGTGTGTAGCTGATGATTTCGTCCTTCGAAAAGAAACCGGAAAGCAGCGGGAAACCGGCCAGCGTCAGCGCGCCGATCACGAACGTCGCGTAGGTGAACGGCATCGATCTGCGAAAACCGCCCATCTGGCGAACGTCTTGAATCCCGCCCATCGCGGCGATCACCGATCCGGCCGCCATGAACAACAGCGCCTTGAAAAAGGCGTGGGTCATCAGGTGGAACAGGCCGGCGCCGTAGGCGGCCGCGCTGACGGCGACGACCATGTAGCCGATCTGGCTCATCGTCGAGTAGGCGATGATCCGTTTGAGGTCGGTCTGCGCCAGAGCCGCGGTCGCGGCGAGGATCATCGTCGTCGCGCCGAGGACGGCGGCGGTGATCGACGCGGTCTCCGAGAGCTCGAAGAACGGGAAAAAACGGGCGATCAGGTAAACCCCGGCGGTGACCATCGTCGCGGCGTGGATCAGCGCGCTGACCGGGGTCGGGCCTTCCATCGCGTCGGGCAGCCAGGTCTGTAGCGGCACCTGCGCCGACTTGGCGAACGCGCCGACCAGCAGCAGCAGAGCCGCGGCCGTGAGCGTCGCCGACGGCTGAACGGCGAACGCGTCCTCCGCGGACGCCAGCAGCGCCGGGATCGAAAGCGTGTTGAGCTCGTTCCACAACAGAAAGGCGCCGAGCACGATGCCGATGTCGCCCGCGACGTTGATCACGAAGGCTTTGAGACCGGCCTTGGTCGCGGTTTCGCGGCGGTACCAGAAGGAGATCAGCAGATACGAGGCCGCGCCGACGAACGCCCAGCCGACGATCAGCAGGGCGAGGTTGCCCGCCAGCACCAGCAGGAGCATCGAGAAGACGAAGAAGTTGAGGTACGCGAAGAACCGGCTGTACCCCTGATCGCTGCGCATATAGGCGAGCGAGTAGAGGTGAATCAGCGCGCTGACGCCGGTGACCACCAGCGCCATAAACACGGCGAGCGGATCGAGATAGATGTCGAAACGGAAGTCGAGCCCGAGCGTCTGCGCGTACTGGTAGCCGTCGAGAATGTGCCGCTCCTCCGGCCCGAGCCCGTTGAGTTGAAGCAGGCAGGCCAGCGCGGCGGCGAAGGCCAGGAAGATCGCGGCGGTGCCGATCAGCCCGGCCAGCTTTTCGCTGAGCACGCGGTAGCCGAGCCCGATGATCAACGCGCCGGCCAAGGGAACAAAAAGCAGCAGCCAGCCAAACAAAGCGCTCTCGCCGGAACGAGCCGCGCCCTCGGCGAAATCGGCGGCGTGCGCCAGCGGCGGCTGAAGGACAAGGGCGAGGGCGCCGAGATCCAGCTGTGCGAGCAGGTCAGGCACGCGGGTCCCTGAGTTCGGTCAGCGCGTCGACGTCGACCGGCAGGCGGTTGCGATGGATCGCGACGATCAGGCCGAGGCCGATCACGACCTCACAGGCCGCGACGACCATCACGACCAGAGCGAAGATCTGACCGTCGCCGTCGCCGTGCATCCGCGCGAAGCCGATCAGCGCCAGGTTGGCGGCGTTGAGCATCAGCTCCAGGCACAACAGCATCACCAGCGGGCTGCGCCGCGCGAGCAATCCCCCCGCGCCGATGCAGAAGATCACCGCCGACAGCGCGATGTACCAAGCGACGTCCACTAGGGGGCCTGCTCCTCGATCGCTTCCAGACCGCGGCGGCGGCGCGCCAGCAGCACGGCTCCGACGGCGGCGATCGTCAGCATGTAGGACGCGATCTCGAACGGCAGCAGGAACTTGGTCAGCAGCAGTTCGCCGATTTCGCCGGGGCTGCCGAACCCGGCCGGCAGGTCGCCTCCCTTGGTGTCGAGAGCCTTCAGCGCCGAGCCGCCGATCGTCAGCGTGAACACGATCAGCAGCGCACAGGCGAAGAACGGCGCCAGCGCGCGCGGCGCCCCGCCCTCGGCCGGCGGCTCGTCGCTGCCGCCGACGTAGGACACGACGAAGACGTAGAGCACCATCACCGCTCCGGCGTAGACGATCAACTGCGCGGCCGCGAGAAACTCGGCGTGCAGCAGCAGGAACAGCACCGCCAGCGCAAGCAGGTGCAGCACCAGCGCGAGCACGCTGAAAAACGGGTTGCGCAGCATCACCACGGCAACCGCGCCGGCGATCGCGCCGATCGCCGCGACGAAGAACAGGATCGATACGACCACTACTCGCCCTCCCGGCGCAACGGCGTGCGTTCGATCGGTTCGGCCAGCAACATCTCTTTGGTGAAGATCAGGTCGGAGCGGTTGTAGTCGGAGAGCTCGTAGTCGTGACCGAGCGTGATCGCGTCGAACGGGCAGGCGGTCTCGCAGTAGCCGCAGAAGATGCAGCGCGCGAGGTTGATCTCGTAGACGGCCGCGTAGCGTTCGCCGGCCGATGTCGGGTCGTCGGGATCGTTGTCGGCGGCGACCACGCGGATGCAGTCGGCCGGGCAGGCGGCGGCGCACAGCGAGCAGCCGACACACTTCTCGAGATCGCTGTCCTCGAACTTGTGCAGCTTGTGGCGCCCGCGAAAGCGCGGGTAGACCGCGGTCTTCTCCTCTGGATACTGAATCGTGACCGTACCCTCGGCGAAGCGGCCGAGCGTGGTCTTGAGACCGCGCAGCGTCTCGCCGAAGGCGCGATAGAACCCGGCCGCGCCGCCGGGGTCCGGGCCGCGCTGCACCGCGATCGCGTCGGCCTTGGGGTCGTAAATCTTTGCCTCGATCACACCGCCACCACCAGGATCGCCGTGACGATCACGTTGAGCGTCGCGAGCGGGACGAGGACCTTCCAGCCGAAACTCATCAGCTGGTCGTAGCGCAGGCGCGGCAGCGTCGCGCGGATCCAGATGAACAAGACGAGGAAGGCGAACATCTTCGCCAGCACCCAGAGCGGGTCCAGCCAGCCCGGACCCGGACCGTGCCAGCCGCCGAGGAACATCGCCGTCGCGATCCCCGCGAAGGTGATCATGTTCATGTACTCGGCCATCATGAACGAGGCGAAACGCATGCCGCCGTACTCGGTCTGATAGCCGGCGACCAACTCGGCGTCGGCCTCGACGAGGTCGAACGGCGCGCGGTTGGTCTCGGCAAAACTCGCCACGGTGAAAATCAGAAAGCCGACGAACTGCGGCAGGATGAACCAGATCTCGTCTTGCTGGTTGACGATCTCCGTCAGCGAAAGCGTGCCGGCCATCATCACGACCCCGATCAGGCTGAGGCCGGCCGCCAGCTCGTAACTGATCAGCTGCGCCGCCGAGCGCATCGAGCCGAGGAACGAGTACTTCGAGCCGCTGGCCCATCCGCCGAGCATCAGACCGTAAAACGCGATCGCGCCGAAGGCGAAGGCGTAGAGCACGCCGATCGAGGCGTCGAGCCCGTAGAGCGCGTAGTCGCCGCCGAACAGACCGTCGGTGCGGGTGTCGCCGAACGGGATGATCGCGATCGAGACGATCGCCGTGAACAATGCGATCACCGGGGCGATGATGAAGATCGCCGTCGCGGCGGTGCGCGGCACGAAGTCCTCCTTGGCGGCAAGCTTGACGATGTCGACCAGCGGCTGGAGCGCGCCGAACGGTCCGACACGGTTGGGACCGTAGCGACCCTGAAAGCGGCCGAGCAGCTTGCGCTCGAGCAGCAGCACGAGCGGTACAAGCTGCAGCACGACGATGAAGACGATCAGCGACACCACGACCTGCGAGGCCCAGCCCGGGTCAAACCCAACCGCCGCGACCGGCGCGATCACCGCGACCCCTCCGCCGGGGCGGCCTGCGGCAGCGGGGACGGAGCCGATGCGGCGAGCTCCACCTCGACCAGTTCGGGGTCGTCGGCGACGACGCGGCGCATGCCGTCGTCGCGGCCGTCGAGCAGGAACGCGGTGCCCTCGGGCATCGAGTCGCGCAGCGCGACAAGCGCCGTCACCTCGCCCGCGGGTGTCCTGAGCGCGGCCGTATCGCCGGTCTTGACGCCCAGGCGCACGCCATCGGCCGGCGAAAGCTCCACACGCCGGCCCGAGACCAGCGGCGCGAGCGTCTCGGCGTGCTCGACGTCCTTGCCCGACCACAGCGAGAGGAAGCTGCCAAAGCGCAGGAGGCCGTTGGGCGGCGGCGCGGCGGCGGGAGGATCGAGCGCGAAGGTCGAATGCCGCGCGGGCGGAAGCTTGGCGGCAGCCGGGCGGTCCTGCCAGCGTACGCCGGTACCACCGATCTCGTTGGTCGTGATGCCCTCGTAGATCGGCACCTCCGCGGCGATCTGCGCGGTCAGCTGGTACACGACCTGGACGCCGAAGTCGACGCCGACGCGCTTGGCCAGTTCGTTGATCACCCACCATCCCGGATTGACCTGGCCGCTGCGCTCGACGGTCTGACGCAGGCGCTGCAGGCGGCCGTCGGGATGAGTGATCGTGCCTTCCTTTTCCGGTCCGACCTCGGACGGGAAGACGACGGTCGCGTGGCGCTCGGCCGCCGGATCCAGCCACGCGGAAACCGCGATCACGCTGGCGGCCCTGTGCAGCGCGGCGTCCCATTCGGCGCCGTTGGGGTAGTCGGCCACGGGATCGGCGTTCATCAAGATGATGCCGCCGAGCTCGGAGCCGAGCGCGGCGGCGATCTCGTTCGAGCACATGCCCTCGTGCTCGGGCTCGGTGTCGGCGAGGCCCGGGCCAAGGTTCGGCAGGAAGCCGATCTCGCGCAGCCCGCGGCCGTTGGTCTGAATCGGGACCTGCAACAGACCCGAGCCCTCGACGGCCGCGACGCCGAGCCTGTCGCCGAGGTTGCACAACGCCTGCGCCGGGGCGGCGCCGGCGTGGGTCATCAGCATCCGCTCGCTCCAGAGGATCGCGACACGGCCGGCGCCCTCAAGCGTGGCGGCGACTTCGCGCAGCTGCGCGACGGTCGTGCCACAGCGCGCGGCGAGGTCTTCGACGTCTCCGCCGTCGCCGAGCGCGGCGAGTAGCCCCTGGACGAACGCGCCGCCGTAGCCCGGCGCGTAGCGCGCGAC
>JBASWU010000037.1:0-26575 GCA_049276635.1 Solirubrobacterales bacterium
CGCCTTAAGGGTCTAAGCCGCGGGCCGGTAAATGCTCACGACAACGGCGCCGCCGAGGCCGATGTTGTGCTGGAGCGCGACCTTCGCGCCTTCGACCTGCCGCTTGTCGGCCTGGCCGCGTAGCTGCCAGGTCAGCTCCGAGCACTGCGCCAGGCCGGTCGCGCCGAGCGGATGGCCCTTGGAGATCAGCCCGCCGGAGGGATTGACCACCCAGCGGCCGCCGTAGGTGGTGGCCTCTTCGTCGACGAGCCGGTGACCCTCGCCCTCGGCGGCCAGGCCGAGTGCCTCGTAGGTGATCAGCTCGTTGGCGCTGAAGCAGTCGTGCAGCTCGATCACGTCGACGTCGTCGGGCGCGACTTCGGCCTGCTCGTAGGCCTGCCGCGCGGCCTCGCGCGACATGTCGGAGCCGACGATCTTGATGCAGGAACGATCGTCAAATGTCGCCGGCGTGTCGGTGACCATCGCCTGACCGGCGATCTCGATCGCCCGGTCCCAGAGATCGTGCTCGTCGACGAACCGCTCGGAGGCGATGATCGCGCAGCCCGATCCGTCTGAGGTCGGCGAGCACTGCAGCTTGGTCAGCGGCTCGTGGATCATCTTCGCCGCCTTGATCTCGTCGAGCGAGTACTCGTCCTGAAACTGAGCGTACGGGTTGTTGACCGAGTGCTTGTGGTTCTTCCAGCCGATCCAGGCGAAGTGATCGGGTGTCGATCCGTAGAGCTCCATGTGCTCGCGGCCGGCGTTGCCGAACATCTGCGGCGCGAACGGCGACGCCTCGGGCTCGCGTACGGCGGCCATCTCCTTGAGGTGGTTGTCGAGCGGGTTGGTGCGATCGGTGAACTTCATGCCCAGCGATCCCTTCTCCATCTTTTCGAAGCCAAGCGCCAGCACGCAGTCGGCGAGCTCGCCACGCACCATCTGGCGGGCCATGAACAGCGCCGTCGAGCCGGTCGCGCAGTTGTTGTTGACGTTGGTGATCGGGATGCCGGTCAGGCCCAGGCCGTAGATCGCCCGCTGCCCGGCGGTCGAATCGCCGTAGCAGTAGCCGACAAACGCCTGCTCGATCTGGTCGTAGCCGATACCGGCGTCTTCGAGCGCCTTGGTGCCGGACTCGAGCGCCATGTCGGGGTAGTCCCAGTCGCGCGCGCCGGGCTTCTCGAACTTGGTCATTCCGACACCGATGACGTACGTCTTCTGGCTCATGCTTGCTCCGATCGCGAATTAGTTGCTCAGTACGAGCGCGGTAGGCCGAGCGAGTGCTCGGCCACGTAGTTCAGAATCATTTCTCTCGACACCGGCGCGGTGCGCAGCAGGCGCGCCATCCACCAGTACTGGGTCAGCTGGTACTCGAGCGCCACGCCGTTGCCGCCGTGGGTCTGGATCGCCTGGTCGACACAGCGCACACCGGCCTCGGCGGCGGCGAACTTGGCGATGTTCGCGGACTCGCCGGCCGGCGCGCCGGCATCGTAAAGCGCGGCCGCCTTCTGGGTCATCAGGCGCGCGAGCTCGAGCTGGATCTTGGCCTCGGCCAGCGGGTGCGCGAGACCCTGGTGGCTGCCGATCGGCTTGCCGTTCCAGACCGTGCGTTCGTTGGCGTAGGTCGCGGCGCGCTGCATCACGTAGCGCGCGATCCCGGTGCACATCACGGCGGCGAGGATCCGCTCGGGGTTGAGCCCGTCGAAGACGACCTTGAGCCCGTGGTCGACCGGGCCGATCAGGCGGTCGGCCTCGAGTTCGACGTCGTCGAAGAACAGCATCCACTGCTTCTCCGGCGATTCGATCGCGGTCGGCACGTGCTGGCGTTCGAGGCCGGGTGCGTCGACGTCGACGATGAACAGCGACAGCAGGCCCTTGCCCGACGCTTCGTTCTCGCCGGTGCGGGCGACCACCAGCACCGCGTTTGCGTCTTCCATCCCGGAGATGAATGTCTTGGTGCCGTTGAGGATGAACTTGTCGCCGTCGCGCCGCGCCTTGGTCGAGATGTTGTGCGAGTTGGAGCCGGCGTCGGGCTCGGTGATCGCGAAGGCGATCTTCTGCTCGCCGCTGCCGATACCGCGCAGCCAGCGGTCTTTCTGGTCCGGCGTGCCGTGGCGGGTGAGAATACTGCCGACGATCGCCGGCGACACGACGAGCAGCAGCAGCGGACAGCCGGCGGCGGCGACCTCTTCGGCGACCGCGGCAAGTTCGTAGAGACCAAGCCCGCCGCCGTCGTACTCCTCGGGGATGTTGACGCCGAGGAAACCCTTACTTGCAAGCGTGTCCCACAACTCGGTCGGCGGCTCACCGGCCTTGGTCGTTTTCTCGAAGTACGACGGTCCGAAATCCTCGGCGATCGAGCGGACCGTTTCGCGCAGCTGACGTTCCTCGGCGGAGGCGACCAGCGGAAGCAACGGCGTATCGGCATCGGGCGAGCGGGTAAGCGTTGGCTGGTTCATCGGTGCGGGCTACCTCTCGTATGTTACGGACGCTCGTATGTTACGGACGCTCATCGTATGTTACGGACGCTCAGCTGACAACGGCGTCAGCGATGCTAACAAGGTGTCTGTCGGCTTACTGACCGGGCCTCGGAAATCTGCTCCTCGACCTACCGCGCGCAGAGGCGCCGGTCGCGGCCGCCGAGGTCGCTTCAACGCGAAGCGCCATGGCGCGAAATCAGTGCCTCAGAGAAGACGGCAATTACTCCTGCGGCGCGAGAAAGACCTGGAAGCATCTCGGCCGCGACTCCACTGAAACAAGTGATATCTTCCTAGTCCAGTTGTTACATCGAGGCACGCGCCGGTCGTTCCGCGTAATGCGGGCGAGACCGCGGTGAGATTCCGGCCAGCGAGGACAAAGATGAGTACAACGGCGGAAATGGGGCACCGGGCGACGGGTCGCGCGAACGGCGTCTACCTGCGTTTCGTCAAGCCGCGGCTGCCCGCGACCGTCGGGGCGACCGCGCAACTGCCCTTGATGTTCGCGCTGATACTCACCGGCCTGCTCGCCGTCCCGGGTATGTACTGGGACATCGGCTGGCACATCGACCTCGGCCGCGACACCGCCCTGGCGCCGCCCCATGTGATGATGATCGCCGGCGCCTCGCTGGTCGGCGTTCCGGCGCTCGTGCTGTTCGCGGTGCTCACGGCGCTCGTCGACCGCGAGGGCGGACGTGTGCTGATGCCGGTGCGGCGATACCGCGGCGTCGCCTACCCGCCGCTCGTGATCATCGGTCTGCTTACGATCATCGTGCCCCAGATCGCGCTCGGCCTCGACGAGCTCTGGCATCGCACCTACGGCCTCGACGTCTCGCTGTGGAGTCCCACTCACCTGTTGGCGCTGCTGACGGCGCCGATCGCCTTCCTCGCCGTCAGCGCGATCGTGCTCGCCGAGCTCAATCAGCGCGATCCGGAGCGCGCGCACGACCGGCTTCGCCCGATGCGCGGCACGCCGGCGGCCGAGTGGCTGACGATTGCAACGCTCGCGCTGTTCGCGGCGGTCTTGTTTATCCCGTACGCCGAGTTCGACTTCGACATTCCTCAGTGGCGGCTGTCGCTGGGGCCGTCGGTGCTCGCCGGACTAACCGCTTTGCCGGCCTTTCTGGCCATCGAGGCGCTCGGTCGGCGCTTCGCCGCCACGCTCGTGATCGGCGGGTTCGCGCTGATCAGGCTGATCGCCGTGGGCTTCGTGATGGCGACCGGGCGGACGGCGCCCGACATCGTGCTGCCCGTGTTCGCGGCTTTGGCCGTCGACGCGATCGCCATCGCCGGAGGCGGCAGGCTGCGCGGCCGCGCGCTCGCCGCGGCGCTGCTTGCGTTTCCCGTGGTGGTCGTCGGCACCGAGGCCCTGCGGTTGCTCGTAACCGATCAGGACAAATGGCTGCCCGGTCTGTCGCCGTCCTCTTTTGCGGTGGCGATCGCCGTCGGCGCCGGTTCCGGCTTTCTCGGCGTACTCGCGGGTCGAGCGCTGCGGCCGTCGCCGCCACGCTCGTCGCCGGCCGCGCGCCGTGGCCGGCGCACCCTGGTGGCCGGCGCCGTCGTACTCGCGTTGGCGGTGTTCCCGGCCGGTGCCGCAGCGCGGGTCGTCGTGCCTTCGACGATCGAGATCACCCCGGCCGAACCGCGGCCGGGCGAACCGGTCACGATCCGGGTGACCGGCTTCAAGAGCGTGCTTGAGGTGACGCCGAAGTTCCCTTTCTCAGAAGGCGTCAGGCCTACGACTAGGACCGCGCCCTTCCTCGATCGCCAGCGCAAGCCACCGGAGATCCAGACCTTCTATGGCGGCAAGTGGATATACGTGCCGCTGCATGAGACGGATCCCGGACGCTTCGAGACTCGCTCACTGGTCTGGCCGACGAATGGCCGGTGGATGACGACCCCGACTTTCTATCTGGGCGACCTGCGCTGGACCGACCGCCAGCGAATCACGGTGAGTGACAAGTTCGGGCGCGGACGTGACACGGGCACGCGTCGCATTGCGCTGGAACTCGTCGACGAAAGCGCGCCCTCTCGCCCACCGGACTGGCTCAAGCCGATCGCCTATGCCGGCCTGTTGCTGGCCGCGACCTTCGGAGTCTTGCTCGCGGTGCTGCAGCTGCGGCTGGTGCGCGACGCCGGCATCGCGCAGACTGCGCCGGCTGCGTGAGCGCGCAATGCCTTGTATTCCCGTTGCCCACGCCGCCGACTGGATTTCGCTGGGGCTGATGCTCGTCCCCGTGGCGGTGCTCGTCTGCTTCTACTTCATCTTGGCGGGTGCGCACGGTGACAACGAGGACTCGGGAGTTGACGACCGCGAGCGCTGATCGGAGGCGGACATGAAACTGAAGGGCAAAGTGTGCGTCGTGACCGGTGCCGCCCAGGGGATCGGCGCGGCCACGGCCGCCGCGCTCGCACGCCGCGGTGCGCGGCTCGTGCTGGTCGACTTGCAGGGCGACGCCGTCGGGGCGCTCGCCGCGTCGCTGCCGGCGGAGACGCTCGCCATCAAGGCCGACATCTGCGACGACGCCCAGGTGGAGGCGATGATCGCCGAAGCGCTCGAGCGCTTCGGCGCGATCGACGTGCTGATTAACAACGCCGGGATCGGTAAGCCGCGTACGGTCGAGCAGCTCGATATCGAGACCTGGCGACAGACGCTCGAAGTCAATCTGACGGCGCCGTTTCGCCTGACCAAAGCGCTGATGCCGGAGTTGACCCGACGGCGCGGGCACATCGTCACCGTGGCCTCGATGGCCGCGCGGATACTGATCCCGATGCTGCCGCACTACTCGGCCTCCAAGGCCGGGGTGGCCGCCTTCTCCGAGACGCTGCGGAGCGAGCTCAAGCCGCTCGGCGTCGGCGTCACCACCGTTTACTTCGGCACGATCGACACGCCGCTGCTGGCGACCGGCATCGCCGACGCCGCCGTCGGCGATCGTGCGCTCAAGAACATGGCCCTGGCACGGCGGCTCGGTGCGAGTCCGCTGCTCAGCGCCGAGACTGCCGGCGAATCGATCGTCCGGGCGATCGAGAAGAACCGGCGGCGCGTCATCCGCCCGCGGCGGGCGGCGGGCGTCTTTCACCTGCCGGCGCCATTTCAGCGCGTTGCCGAACGAGTGCGCTGGTAGATCGGCCGTGTAACGCGCGCTGGACGGCACGGCGCTGGCCGGCAGGGCGGTTGCTGGCAAGGGCGGTTGCCAGCGCAGTAGCTGGCTGCCGGCCACGGCGGTCCAGATCAATACGGCGAGGGCCCGCCGAACATCTCGACCAGCCGCAGCGCGACGTCGAGGCTGCCCTCGATCTCGGCCCGGCCTTCAAGCAAAATTGCCCCGGGATTGGCCTCGCCGGCCACGAGCCGGACGAAGTCGGCCGTGCCGAGTCGCAACGTGACGGCCGCGTCGTGGCCGTTACCGCGCCGCGCGGTCGCACGATCGTCCTTCACCACGAGCGTCCAGCGCGAGGGCCCGTGGCCGTTGGCGCGCGGCAACAGCTCGTAGGCGATTTCGCCTTCGAAGCCGAGCGCCATCTTCGGCTCGAACGACCGCGCCATCGCGGAGAAAATCGCCCGCTGGGCCAGCTCGTTGCCGAAGCGGCGCTCAATCTGCCGATCCGATGCCCCGCGCACGAGCTTGGCGATCGCCCCCTGGCCGCGCCGCCGCGCCGCCTGGCGCGCCTCCTCGCGACCGAGCGATACGAGTTCGCGTGGCTTGGGTACGCGTCGCCGGGCCTTGCGTGCCCGCTCGAGCTCGGCCTGCTCGTTGATCGTGTAGCCGAGCGGGGCCTCGCGGGCCGGCTCTCTGCGGGCGAGCGCCGCCTCGATCGCCGGTCCGAGCCGCCCCATCTTCGCCTGCTCGCGCGCTTCGACCCGCGGCGCGAACTCGGGGATCACCTCCTTGCCGAAAAGCTCTAGCGACTCGCAGATGTCCTCGTGGCGGTTTCTTCCCGCCTGCAGCACGAAGCCGATCTGGTCGACCCCGACCGCTTCGTAGCGTTGAACCAATTCGATGATCTGCTTTGGCGTGCCGATCGCACCGCGTAGCGAACCGAGCCCGTGCTGGAGGATCTGAACCCCGAGCGGGGCCTGGTCGGCGGTCACGATCTCGCGGGCGAAGCCGGTCTGGCCGCGGCGCTCTTGGAACTCGTCGTAAATGTTGGTGTGACCCGGCACGTGCGGCGTGGTGCCGTAGTAATGGGCGAGCGAGTAGCCGAAGAAGTGGGCGCCGTCGATGCCCCGCTCGATCGCGGCGGACTCGTCCTTGTGGCACATCATCGGCAGTACCACGGTGACGTTGGGATTGACCGCAAAGCCGGCCGGCACACACTGCTCGGACGCGATCAGGTCGTAATACTCGCCGACCCACTTGCCGGCCTCCTCGGGCTCCACAAAGGAGAATGACAGCGAGCCGATGCCCTTGCGCGCCGCATAGTGGATTGTCTCGCGCCGGCTGCACGCGACCCAGATCGGCGGGTGTGGTTTCTGCAGCGGTTTCGGCACGACGTTGCGCGGCGGCATCCGCAAGAACTCCGATTCCCAGCCCGCGAACGGCTCCTCGACGAACATCCGGGCGATCGCTTCGATCGAATCCTCCCACATCGCCCGCTTCTTCGTGCGGTCGATGCCGAAACCGCCCAGTTCGGCGGCCGAGCTCGACTCGCCGGTGCCGAACTCGACCCGCCCACCGGAGACGAGGTCGAGCATCGCGATTCGCTCGGCGACCCGGGCCGGGTGGTTGACGGCGGGCATGACGTTTGCGATCCCGTGTCCAAGGCGGATGCGCTTCGTGCGCTGGCTGGCCGCCGCGAGAAACACCTCGGGCGCCGAGGAGTGCGAGTACTCCTCCATGAAGTGATGCTCGACCTCCCAGACGCAGTCAAAGCCGACGCGATCGGCGATCTCGATCTGCTCGAGCGCGTCTTGCAGCAACTGCCGCTCGCTATCGGCCTCGAACGGGCGGGTCAGCTGGTGCTCGTAAAATATGCTGAAACGCATGTCTGCTCCTTTGTTGCGACGCTTGGTGGTCGGCTCTTGGCGGTGATCGCGCCCGACGACCGCCGTGCATGCCGGGCCGAAACGAGGCGCATGCAAGTAGCATCATCGGTAACCATGTATCTGAACGACATCGACGGTGCGGCTTGCGATCTGGTGGAGTTAGCGGCGGTTTTGGGCGGTCGCGCCTGTCGGCGCGGACCGCTGCGGGTTACGGGCCGGCCGGCGCCGCAAAGGTCCCACGCGTGAGCGACCCGCTTCTGCAGCGAGCGTTCGGCACGCAGGACGCTCCAGAACCAGACCAGACCACCGACCGGATTCTCGAGTCGGCGCTGGGCCAGTTCGAGGACTTCGGGCTGCGACGCGCGACGATCGAAGATGTCGCCCGGCGCGCGAGCGTGTCGCGGATCACGATTTATCGGCGTTTCCCGCGCAAAGAGCTGCTGATAGAGGCCGTGATCCTGCGCGAGCTGCGATCGTTTCTCGCCCAGCTCGACGCGGCGGTCGCGCGCTACGAAAACACCGACGACAGACTGGTCGAGGGCTTTGTCTTCACGCTCAACTTCCTGCGCGGACACACGCTGCTTAACCGCCTGCTCAAGACCGAGCCTGAGTCGCTGGTGCCGTACCTGACCGTCGAGGCCGGACCGATCCTCGCGGCCGCAAGAGAGTTCCTCACCGCTCGGATCGGCGAAGAAGTTTGCGCCGAGCGCCCGCCGCCGCTGAGCCTGGAGGTTGCCGGCGAGTTGCTGGCGCGGCTCGTGCTCTCGTTTCTGCTCACGCCCGACAGCGTCGCACGCCTCGAGACGACAGACGACGCCCGCCAGTTCGCGTTGCGGCACCTGGCGCCGTTGCTGCACCTCAGCTCCGCAACGACAAAGTAGGCGGCGGGTCGGCAACCGTCGCGATCTCCGGCAGGCGCGGGCGGTCGCCGAGCGCATCGCGGTACATCCGCCGCAGCAAGATGACAGCGAACGCGACGAAGCCGACCCAGAGGGCCAGCGAAATCAGATAGCCCGGCAGGATCAATCCGCGTTTGCCGCCCCTGTACTCGCGCATCAGGTACTGCTGCTCGCGCTGGAAGGCGAACGCCGGCCGGTCGACCGCCGCGATCGGCGGCGCGGCGACGAAGCGATCGAAGTTGAAGCGGATCGGCGCGGCGCGCATCGAGCTGCCGTCGGCGATCCGCAGAAACGACTTCCACTCGCCGGTTATCGGCACCGGCTGCGGCGTGCGAAACACGCCCCCGCCGAGGTCCACCATCGGCTTGAGGATGTGGGCCCGCCCATGCCCGCCCTGCCAGGCCATCAGATCAAACCACTCGCGCCCCTCAAGCAGCTTGGGATCGTGAAAGCGCGCGACGACGCTGACGTGGCCGTCGTCGATTCGCTCGACGTCGATGTCCGCGACATAGGGCTTTTCGCCGCCGCGCGGGAGCGGCACCGTAAACGCGATGATCGCGACCACGCCTGCCACAGCGGCGTGCCGAACCGTGACGACGCCTGCCGGCACGCGATCCGGGGCCAGGGCGCGGGCGGCCGCGACGCCGAGTACCGCACCGGCGACGCCCGCCAGTGTGGCCAGTGCCATCGCCTGAGGCAGGATCGCCCAGGGCAGCTCGTGGTAACCCCAGAGACGCGAAAACCCGAACGTCGCGACACAGCCGGCGGTGCCGATCAGCACCCCGGCCGTCAGCGCCGCCCGCCGGACCCCGATCGCCGGCAGCAGGAAAACCGCTTCGACGATCAGCGCTTCGACGATATAGGGCTGGAAGCGCGGCTCGGAAAGCCCGAGCGCAGCGACGCCGAGGAAGACCGCGCCGCGCAGAACAAGCCAGATCAATAGCGCCCGCAGCGCTCCGGTGGGGCCAAGCAGCAGCCGTGCGAGCACGAACGTCGCCGCCGACATGAAGGCGACCAGCGGCGGCAGATAGAGCACCTGGAACTGGGCGATTCCGAAGTCGAACTCGGCGGCGAACACCGAGATCACCGCCGGACCGGCGACGACGCTGCACGCCATCAAGAACTTTCCCGCCGGGGTCGGTCGCCAGCCGGGCATGCGCCGCGCCTCATAGCTCAGCATCAAGAATCCGAACACGCTCAGCGCGCCGCCGCCGATCAGTTGAAGGTGGCTGGGACTCCAGAGCGTGACGTCCTCGCCGAACAGCTCATGCCAGAGAAAATCGAGCGGGAACCCGGCCATCGTGAACAGCCCGGCCAGCAACGAAAACACCGCTCCGTAGGGGTAGCGGTTCCCGCGCCACAGCAGACCCGTGTTCGTGTCCTGCGGGTAAAGGACCAGCGCGAAGGCTACACCGATCATCATGCCGCTGAGCGCGACCACGCCGATCGTGTGCGATGGCGTCAGCAGCGTCGTGTCGCGCCCGAAGTCGATGTGGACCGCAATGTCGGAGTAGAGGACGAACAGCCCCGGCACGAGCGCGATGAACGCGATCAGCGAGGAGGCCGAGGCAAATGCCGGCACACCGGTGAGACGCTCGACCCGACGCGCCGGCGACACCAGCAGGCGATCTATCGTGACCGAATGAAACATTCGAACGAACTATATACCAATGATCCCTGTGTAGCTCACCCCCTGATCACGGCATTACGCCGCGGCAGGATTTCCATTTTCTTGTTCTCGTAGTGGCCGAGCCGCAGGACGAGTTCGTCGCGCAGCGAATCGCCGTGAATTACCGAGTCGATGAAGAACTCCGACGCTGTGCGAAAGACGTCGATGTTCTCGGCGTACTCGTCGCGCCGGTCCTTGACGAACGCGTCGCGCTCGGCCTGGGTCTCAAGCGCTTCGATCTTGGCGGCGTATATCGCGTTGACAGCGGCCTCCGGGCCCATGATCGCCATCTTCGCCGTCGGCAGCGCGATCATCGCGTCGGGATCGAATGTCGCCCCCGACATCGCCATGTAGGCGGCGCCGTAGCTTTTTCGCACCATCACCGAGATGCGCGGAACACTCGACGAAGCGATCGCCGAGAGGTACTTGGCGCCGTGGCGGATGATTCCGCCGCGCTCGACCTTGGTCCCGACCATGAAGCCGGGCGTGTCGGAGAAGAACAGCAGCGGGATTCCGTAGGCGTTGCACATCTGCACGAACTGCGCTCCCTTGTCGGCGACGTCACTGGTGATGATCGCGCCCTTGTACTTCGGCTGGCTGGCGACGATGCCGACCGAGCGGCCGTCGAGGCGGGCGAAGGCGACGATCATCTCCTTGGCGAAACGGCGTTTGTGCTCGAAGATCGAGCCGTCGTCGAAGACGCGTTCGAGCAGCTCGCGCATGTCGAACGCCTGCGCCTGGTTCTCGGGCACAATCTCGCCGATCGAGCGGCCCGGTGCCGGCGGGCGCGACTCGACGGCCGGCGCTGCCTCCTCCCAGTGCTGCGGCAGGTAGGACAGGTATCCGCGCGCGGCGGCCAGGGCGCTCTCGTCGTCCTTGGCGAGGTGATCGCCGAGCCCGCTGACCTCGCAGTGCATCCGCGCGCCGCCCATCTCCTCGGCAGTGACGTCTTCCTGAATCGCCATCTTGACCATGCGCGGCGAGCCGAGAAACGCCGAGGCGTTGCCGTCGACCATGATCACCGCGTCGCAAAAGGACGGCACGTAGGCGGCGCCGGCCGGCGACGGCCCGAAGAGCACGCAGATCTGCGGGATCTGCCCCGACAACCGGCACTGGTTCCAGAAGATCCGCCCGGCGTGGTTGCGGTCGATGAACAGGTCGAACTGCTCGTCGAGGCGAGCGCCGGCCGAGTCCACCAGGTAGACCAGCGGACAGCGGCTGAGCTCGGCCTCGTTCTGCATGCGGATGTACTTGCGGATCGTCTGACGGCCCCAGGCGCCGGCCTTGACGGTCGGATCGTTGGCGATCACGCAGACCTGCCGGCCGTCGATCCGGCCGAGACCGGTGACGATCGCGTCGGCGGCGAGGCCGTCATCCATTGTGCGCGCCAGCAGGCCGTCCTCGACGAACGAGTCTTCGTCGAGCAGCAGCTCGAGACGCTTGCGCACGAACAGCTTGCCCTGTTTGGCGATCGAATCGTGGTATTTGGGCGCGCCGCCGCCGGCCGCGCGCTCGGCGCGATCGCGCAGCTGGTCTTCGAGCAAAGGTGGAGCGTCCTGACTCGGCTCGCCTTGCGGCGAGCCGGGCTTCGCGCCTGGATCAGATGACACCGGGCGCCTCCCTGCCGCCGGCGGCCGCGGCCTGGCCGGTCCAATCGATCGGGCCGGCGTGCAGGACGTGACTGTCGAGCCGGCGCCCGAGCAGCTCCTCCATCTCGTGGGTTACGACGAGCAGCCGCTCGAGGTCGATGCCGGTCTCGATGCCCATCTCATGGAGCATCGAGACGAGATCCTCGGTCCCGATGTTGCCGGTCGCCCCATGGGCGAACTGGCAGCCGCCGAGCTCGCCGAAGGCCGACTCGAAGGAGTCGACACCGACCTCGAGCGCCGCCAGGACGTTGGCCAGCCCGGCCCCGCGCGTGTTGTGAAAATGCAATGTGATCGTCGTGTCGCTGAACTCGTCGCGCAGCCGTGCGGCGCGTTCGCGCACCAGCAGGGGATTGGCCATCCCGGTCGTGTCGCCGAACACGAGCTCGTCGCAGCCCATCTCGCGCAAGGCCCGCGCCAGCTCGACGACACGATCCTCGGGAACGGCCCCCTCGAAGCAGCAGCCAAAGGCCATCGCCATGCCGCCGCAGACGTGCAGACCGTCGGCGCGGGCGGCCCCGATCACGCCTTCCAGCGCTCGCAGCGAGTCGGCGATCGACATGTTGACGTTGGACTGGTTGTGCGCCTCGGAGGCCGAAATGACGAGCGAGATCTCATCGATCGGACAGCCCTCCTCACGCAGGCCGCGAGCGCGCTGCCAGCCCTTCTCGTTGGGCACGAGTACGCCGTATGAGACGCCGGGGCGGCGGGTCACCCCGCGCAGCACCTGCTCGGCGTCGGCGAGCTGCGGCACCCAGTCCGGGCGCATCATCGCCGTCAGCGAGATCCGCGTGATGCCGGCGTCGAGCAGGCCGTCGATCAGCTGAAGTTTTTTCTCCGTCGGGATCTGCGGGTCCTCGATGTTCTGCCAGCCATCGCGCGGCCCCTCCTCGCGCACCATCACGCGATCGGGCAGTGGACCACCATCGGCCAAACCGGTCATTGCGACTCCTCCCGTTCGATTAGCGCCACCTTCTGAAGCCCGGGACGCTCGAGCGTGCCCTCCTCGACCAGCGTGACGATCGCCTTGATGTTAAGGGCTCCGCGCAGCCGCGCCTCGGCTTCGACCGTCAGCCGCTCGCGGCCGGCGTCGTCGAGTCCCGCCGCATGTTCGATCACAACCGGTAGCGGACGCTGGGTCGTATGGCCGTCGAAATCCGGTCGTATGCGCAGCTCACCGGTCGCCCGCGGGCGCAATGTCATCACCAGATCCTTGACCGCGGAGGGGAAGACGTTGATGCCGCGCACGATCAGCATGTCATCGGTGCGCCCGACGCAGCGGATCTTGAAGCCGGTGCGACCACACGCGCAGGCGGTGCCGGTCACGACGACGTGGTCGCGCGTACGAAAGCGCAGCACCGGCGAGGCCTCGCGACGCAGCGCCGTGTAGACGAGCTCGCCGGTGGCGCCCTCGACCGGATCGATCCGGTCGCCGCTGTCGGGGTCGATCAGCTCGGCGACCATCAGGTCCGGTGAGAGAAAGTGCATGCCGTCGGCCGCGTCGCATTCGCCCCAGTAGGTGCAGGCGAGATCGGTGCCGCCGAGCATCTCTCGAACCGTCGCGCCCCAAGTGTCCTCCAGACGCTCGCGCACGGCCGGCACGCCACCACCGGGCTCGCCGCCGACGATCAGCCGGGTAACGCCGAGCTCGCCGGCCGGGCGGCCGACGACGTCCTCAGCGCAGTCGCCGAGATGCCCGAGAAAAAACGGCGTACCGCAGATCAGATTCGGGCGCTGGTCGGCCTGCACGCGCAGCAGCCGCTCGACGCCGCTGTCGGCGCCGATCGGCAGCTCGCAGATGCCCATCGACTGCAGAATCTGCACGACCGGCAGGCCGCCGACGAAGCCCTTCGACATCCCGAAGGCATGGAGCGCGCGGTCGCCGGGGCGGGCGCCGTTGGCGTAAAAGGCGCGCGCCCCGAGCTCGCACCAGACCTCGATGTCGCCGCGTGTAAGGCCGACGTACGACGGGCTTCCGGTCGTGCCCGAGGAGGCCTGAACCTGGATCACGTCCTCCAGCGGCGCCGCGAGGTGCCGGCCGAGCGGCGGCGCGGCGAGCAGCGAGTCGCGCAGTTCGTCCTTCTCTGTAAACGGCGCGCGGGCGAGATCGTCGACGCTCTCGATGTCGCCGGGGCCGAGTCCCGCGCCGCCGAGCTTGTCGCGGTAGAAGTCGCTGCGCTCCCAGAGGTATTCGAGCTGCGTGCGTAGCGCGGCGTCTTGAGTAGCGCGCGCCTGGTCGGGCGCGAGCGCCTCGGCGGCGCTCCAGTGGCGCCGGTCAGCGGCCGGCATTTGATCCCCAAACTGCATGGCGCCACGATAAAGCAAATCACCGTTGTCACGAACTCATAGGTGTCACGGGAGAACGAGTGACTCATCGGACCTGCCACGACGAAGGGCTTCCGCTCGATCAGACGAATGTAGCCTGGCTCGTTAGGGGCCGAGCAACGCGAGCGGTATTACCGCCACCCCGTCGGGTCGGCGGTATGCCTCAGGCCCTGTGGTGATGATCACCTTGTCGAGCATCTGATCTTGGATGCGTTCTTCGAGCCAGTGAAGGTGACGAACGTCTGCGTCGTCAATTGTTCGCGCGAGTTTGATTTCGATGGCGATGATTCTGCCATCGGGGCGAATTACGACTAGGTCAACTTCCTGTTCGCCTGCTCTCGTTCTTAGATGGCCCGTCGTCGCTTCAGCGGCATCCGCAAAGACGCGCACTGACAGAGTTGCGAGTGATTCGAACAGCGCCCCGAGATACGTCCCATCGCGAGGTATCAGCGGTCCGCCAATCTTGTTCTCGAGCAGAGCGGATGAACTGAGGCCTAGCAGTCGGGCTGCGAGGGCTGGGTCGGCGAGCTGGTGCTTGGGCGCAACGGCGAGCCGTCTCAGATGATTGAAAGTCGGGCTCCATGCGGGTATCTCGTCGAGAAGCCACACCATCGCGAGGGCATCGCGATATCCCAGGCTCGTGACTTTGGTGGGCTTCTGTGTGTTCCCTGGGCTTGCAGCGTCGCGAATCTTTTCGAACGACGTAGTGGTTGAAATCGCCGCCGCATAAGCGGTCATCCACCTTCGAAGAGCGGTCGGATTCCGCACTAGCTTCCCGGCATCGTCCGGGATATCGTGCTCGATGACGTGGCTCAAGTATGCGTCCAGCTGGGCACGTATCGAGCGTTCGCTCAGGGTTCGAACTCCCGGAAAACCCGAATCAAGGATTTCGCCCACATAGTCAGTGAGCGCAAAAGCTGTCGAGCCAGTGATGGGAGGCCGTTCATCACGAAGTAGGGCAGAAACACTCACACGGGTTTGGAATCCACGTTCAGCGAGGGTCATCGGCCTCATGCGCACAGTCGTGATGCGACCGGCACCCGAATGCGTCGGTGACTTTGCGCGGATTGCAGAGCCCGTCAAAATGAAGCTTCCGGGCGATGCCCCATCATCGACTGCGCGACGCACCAGATCCCATACTTCAGGAAGCCGCTGCCACTCGTCGATGAGAATCGGCGCTTTCCCTTCGAGCAACCGAGCCGGCTCGGACCGCGCCAGCTCAAGCTCGGCAGGATCATCAAGCCTGACGACCGTCTCCGCCCGCTCAAGCGCGGTCCTCGTTTTCCCAACGGCTCTCGGCCCTTCGATCGCGATAGCTGGAAGCTCTGGCTGCAGGAGGTCCAAAACTCTGTCAATGACCCTGCGCTGATACTTGTGCGGTTCGGCGTTCATCAAAACAACAATACCATATGGACGTCTTCAACTATGCTATTTAGACGTCTCGAACTGTACCATTAGGACGCGGTATCGCGAACGGTCGCAGCGCTGCGCGATCCATTTCCAACTGGATGAGACGGCGGCTTAGCGTGTGCGCCTGCCAGATCCGGTCCGCTGGCCCACGGTACCGCCGCTAGACCAGTAATGATGGCGGCATCGTGAAGACCCGGTCACTCCTCGCCGCATCTTTGACAGTGACCTTTGTCGTTGGCGTGCTTGCTGTTGTTGCGGTGGCCAAGGACACACACGCGCCAGCAAAGGCCGGCGACCGCTGGCTGCCTTGCGAGAACTGGGCGATGTTTCACTGGATTCCGTTCAACGAGCGGCATCTTTATGCGCTAACGGGCATCAAGCGCTGGCAGTTCAAGCGCTGGATTCGCGACGACGACCGTCACACGCTCGCCAAGCTGATTCGTCGCCGGGGCAAGGACCCCGACGTGATCGTCCAGAAGCTGATGGCGCAGTGGCGTGGCAAGGTGGATACTGCGCAGTTCGCCGAGCTACAGCGTCGCGCCGGCGAGTTGATGACCCAGGGCCATCTCTCGCAGCACGTCTTCTTTCACTACTTTCACAATCCAGCGATTGCGCTGAACTCAAAGTACATATTCGGCGTGCGTAGCCCCGATTACATGGCCGCACGCCGTCACGCCTTCACGCCGCGCGAGATCGCGCGGGCCGGCGGGCGTTCCGGCCGTACGGTCATCCGCCGTACCTTCAAGGTTCTACGCGACTATGCCGACCGCGGCGTCCGCCTGAAACAGGTCTCGCGGCGACAGGCGAACTTCTTCATCCGTCAGCAGCGCCAGTGGCTTGAGATCTGGTGGGACCAACGCATCGGCAGACGCGACATCACCGGCTTTCCACGCGGTACGCCCGCCCGTAAGAGACGGCGCGCGACGGCCACCTGCGGCTACTTTGCCGGCTCGAACCACGTTCCTGGCCCGCACGAAGACCACTAAACCGCACTGCGCGCGAGCCAGAGGCCAAATTGGCTTAAGGCAGCGATCTCCGAAACCGGGGATTCCAGGTTCGAGTCCTGGCTGGCCCGCTTATCTCATTTCGGAGGCTGGGCTTCCGCTGGCAGCGAATCGGAGGAGAAGACGATGCCCAATATCTACAAGCCAGAGTTCGACGATGTCAGCGAGCGGCCAGGCTTTGCCCATGGCCGTGCATTTGTCGGTCGTCGGGCTGGAGCGCAGCGTCTTGGTATGAGTCTCTGGGAGATTCCGGCTGGCGATGCCGCATATCCGTACCACTACCACCTGGTTGAAGAAGAGATGATGATCGTGCTCAGCGGATTGCCGAGATTGCGCACGCCGAGCGGCTGGCGTGATCTTGAGGAAGGCGAGGTTGTCTCCTTTCTACCCGGCGTCGAAGGCGGACACCAGCTGATGAATCGAACGGACGAGTCGGTACGCATCCTGGTCGTCAGCACTGCGGGAGCGCCCGAGATCGCGATCTATCCCGACTCCAACAAGGTTGGTGTGCGTCAGCGCGATGTCAGTGCTGGCGCGGAGGGACTGCGAATGAATTTCGAGATGTCATCCGCAGTGGACTATTGGCAGGGGGAACACCCGCCGACATAGAATCAGCAGGTGCGGGCGAAGTGTTGAGGTTGCACTGAATCGCTCCGGGTTCGTTGGAGACAGTTTGCTCTGTCAAATAGCCGCCGCCAAGTGATACATATCTCGTACTCGACGGGCGGCACATCTCCGCAGGCTCCATAGAGCATGCGGTTGTTGTACCAGTCGACCCAGGTGAGGGTCGCCAGTTCAATGTCTGAAACTGTTCTCCACGGACCGTTTGGCACGATCATCTCGGTCTTGAAGAGTCCGATCGTCGTCTCGGCCAGGGCGTCGTCATACGCGTCGCCGACCGAGCCGATCGACGGCTCGATGCCGGCGTCGATCCGCCGTTTCGTAAACGCGCAACTCGTATATTGGGTGGATTCAATCGGTCGTCGCAACACCTCGATCATGGAGGTATTTATGGGGCAGGCCAGCTGGATAGATGAACGAGCTAACGGGGCGATCTCCGATGAGATCGCCGGGCGCGCCGTCGCATCGCCGCGAAATCGAGCGAGAGTTCTGGAAGCAGATCGCGACCGCCAGGTGGGTCTTGCCCGTCCCCGGCGGCCCAAAGGCGACGACAGAGGACTTCTCGTGCAGGAAGTCCAGCCGCGCCAGATGCTCGGCGACGGGCTTTCTGACCGAGCGCTGGAACGTGAAGTCGAACTCCTCGATCGTCGTTCTGGCCAGGAACTTCGCTGCCTTGATGCGGTTCTCAGAGAGCGAACGATGGTTCGATCGGCCGATCGGCCGATCGTCAAGCTGGCTTGCCGCGTCGGCGATACCGAGGGTCTCCACCGCGACGACGGGAGCGGCGTCCGAGAACCGAGCGCCGGCAGGTAGGCTGCATCCCGTGTCTCAGTCTGGAATGCCCCGGCGGTTTCGGGCTTCGCTCGGTGGATCGATCCGCGAAAGTGACGCATGACAGCCGCTCCGGGTGATCGCGCCGGAACGCCGCTGGCGGGGATTCGCGTGCTCGAGTGCTCGAGCTTTCTCGCCGGCCCAGTCGCGGCGATGATGCTCGCCGATCTCGGCGCCGACGTGGTCAAGGTGGAGCCGCCCGAAGGCGACTTCGCCCGCGGGATCGGCCCGCAGTCCGAGCCTGGCACCTCGGCGATCTTCGCCGCCGGCAACCGCGGCAAGCGCTCGATCGCGATCGACCTGAGCGCCCCGCGCGGGCGGGAGCTGGTCGCCGATCTCGCCGCCGCGAGCGATGTGGTGGTGCACAATCGTGGCCTCGCCGGCGCCGAGCGCCTCGGCCTCGCGGGGCCGCTGCTGCGGGGTCGCAACCCCGACGCCGTGGCCTGCACGATCTCGGCCTTCGGGTCCAGCGGTCCCTACGCGACGGCGACAGCGATCGACCCGGTGATCCAGGCGATGACGGGCATGATGGCGCTGACCGGCGAGCCCGACGGAACACCGATGCGCGCCGGGCCGCAGGTGATCGACGTCGGTGCCGGGGTGACGGCCGCCGCGTCGATTCTCGCGGCGCTGCTGGGGCGCGAGCGCGGCGGCGGTGGAGCCGATGTCGAGATCGCGCTGCTGGACGTCGGCCTGATGTTCAACGCCAGCTTTTTCCCGGTGCGCTCAATCGAGGGGGCCGACCCGCCGCGCCTGGGCAACCGCAGCCATCCACTGGTCGCCGACCAGTTCGCCACGGCCGACGGGCTCGTGGTGCTCGGTGTCTGGGACGAGGCCCGCTGGCGACACCTCTGCGAACTGCTCGGTCGCAAGCAGTGGCTTGAGCGATCCGCGTGGGCCGGCAACGACGGGCGGCTCGCTGACTATCCGGCGCTGCGGCGGGAGCTCGAAGCGGCACTGGCCGACTGGAAGGCGGACGAACTGGTGAGCGCCCTGCGCGCGGCCGGAATCGCGAGCGGGCGGACGCTGACCTTCAGCGAGGTGCTCGCCGATCGTCAGATCACCGAGTCCGGGGGCATCTATAAGGAGCAACGACTCGGCAAGCCGCTCGATCTGGCCGCCGGCGCGCTGCGCTTCGGTGGTCAGCGCCTGGTCGCCGCCGAAGCGGCGCCGCACCTGGGCGAGCACAGCGCCGAGGTGCTGCGGGAGCGCCTCGGTCTTGGGGCCGCGCAAATCGACGATTTGGTGGGGGCTGAGGCGGTCGTGGGGCGGGGGTAGGGCATTCAAAATGCAGCCAGCTTGATTGCCTCAGCGGCAGATCTTTTTCACGTGCGTTGCGAGGAATTGGCGATTGCGTGTTGAGTTGCAACTGGCCTGCGGCTTAATGTGTGCAACATCGCGGCGCCACGAACCCAAATGACACTGCTGGACGACACCGCCGATCTGGACGCGTCGCTCGCCGCTTCGATCGCGGAAGCACCCGATGACGAGTACGGGGCGATCTTCACGAAAGATTGGGTCGTCGAGATGATCCTGGATTTGGTCGGTTACAGCGCCGACCGCGACCTTGGTTCGATGCAGGCGGTCGAGCCGTCCTGCGGACACGGATCGTTCTTGATTCCGATGATCCGGCGCCTTGCGGATTCGTGCGCGATTCACGACCGCGACATCGAGAGCTTGACTAGCGCGATTTGGGCCGTGGATCTCCAACCGGGTCACGTCCAGGAATGCAGGGTTCGGGTCGCGTCGGAACTCCGCAACCACGGAGTGGCAGAAGCTGCGTCTCAAACGCTAGCTGAGTCTTGGGTGATGCACAGTGATTTTCTGTTGGCGTCGTACGAGCACGAACAGGCGGATTTTGTGATAGGGAACCCGCCCTACATCCGTCTCGAAGCAGTGTCGGAAGGACGCAGCGCGGCGTATCGAAAAGCGTGCTCGACGATGGGGGGTCGGTCAGACATCTATGTAGGATTTTTCGAAGCTGGTTTGCGGATGCTCAGCGAGGATGGCGCTCTGGGATTCATCTGCGCCGATCGGTGGATGCGAAATCAATATGGCCAGCGATTGCGCGCCTTGGTTTCAGAGAACTTCAGCGTTGAGGCCACAGTCGAGATGCACGACGTCGACGCTTTCGATGCCGATGTCTCGGCTTATCCGTCGGTCGTGGTCATTCGTCGCCGTCCGCAGCAAACGGCAGTGGTCGCGAACGCGAGCCGAAGCTTCGACGGGCCGGCGTCTCGTCGCCTGGTGGACTGGGCAACAGCCCCGACGGCCGAGGTACTTGACGATGCGGCGTTCGAAGTCTCTGAGCTTGGCGCTTGGTTCAAGGGAACGGCTCCGTGGCCCAGCGGGTCGCCATCACGGCTTGCGCTGCTGCGAGATCTTGAACAAACGTTTCCGGCGCTTGAGGATCCCCAAACCGGGACTCGGGTGGGGATCGGGGTTGCAACCGGAGCAGACTCCGTGCTGATTCCTAAGGAGCCTCCCGCCATTGAAGAGGGTCGGCTTCTGCCGCTCGCGATGGCCGCGGACACGGCGAGTGGCGTCATGGAGTGGTCCGGGCGCCACCTCGTCAATCCGTGGGCCGACGACGGAAGCGGACTCGTCGAGCTGGATGATTTTCCGAAGCTCGCCGCGTATTTTGAAGCAAATGCCGAGTCGCTGCTACGACGAAACGTCGCAAGCCGACGTCCCGCGCAGTGGTTCAGAACAATCGACCGAGTTGATCCGGCTCTCACGCAGAGGCCAAAGCTCTTGATCCCCGACATCAAAGATCGGCTGCACCCCGTTCTCGACGCGGGCAAGTACTACCCACATCACAACCTCTACTTCGTTGAGTCCCAGCGGTGGGACCTGGAAGCGCTTGGCGGGCTCTTGCTCTCAGCGATCGCGCAAATGTTTGTCGAGTGTTACGCCGTTCGGATGCGCGGAGGGTTCTTTCGGTTCCAGGCCCAATACCTGCGGAAGATTCGTGTGCCAGAGTACGACCACGTCAGCACCGATGCGATGGACGCGCTCGCCGAGGCGTTCAGGGCTCGTGACCACCGGGCCGCGAGCGCCATCGCTCTACCGCTTTACGGGCTGGAGTCTCTCCCCGCCTAACGAGACATCCGGTGCGGCCGGAACCATCGCCGCATGGATCAGAAACGGTTTGAAGCGGCTGTTCGCTCGTATTGGGAAGTCCGCACCGCGCAGAGCGGCAAGCAAGCGGCGGCTGGCAAGTCCGATGCGGGCTCGCGCGGAGCGGTGACCGGCGGCAAGCACCTCGACGCGATGGCCGACCTCATAGAAGAAATCTTCCTCGACGCAGGGTTTCCCGAATCGAGCATCAACCGTTCTTCACGTGTTGAGCTGCCTGGGTATTTCCGCGCCGAGAAGAAGTGGGATCTCGTCGTCGTGCACGAGGGGACTCTTGCCGCAGCGATCGAATTCAAGAGCCAAGTCGGGCCATCATTTGGGAACAACTTCAACAACCGCTGCGAAGAAGCGATTGGAAACGCCGTGGACGTCTGGACTGCGTTCAGGGAAGGCACGTTCGGAACCAGCCGGCCTTGGCTTGGTTACATGTTCTTGTTGGAGGAGGCGGAGGGGTCGACCAAGGCGGTGAAGGTGGCCGAACCGTTCTTCGATGTCGACCCCGAGTTTGAAGACGCTTCGTACAAAAAGCGCTACGAGATTCTTTGCCGGAGGCTCCTGCTCGAACGGCTGTATGACGCGGCATGTCTTGTGACATCGTCCGCCGATCCGCAGGCTCCAATCCATGAACCTTCCGCCGAGCTGAGCTTCACCGCTTTCATCGGCGCGATCCGCGGACGAGCTGCGGCATTGAGCCTTGGTGCGAGCTGACTTTCGATTTGGCGGTACGACAGGGGCGCCGAACAAGCGACGTTCGCTGGCTTCCGAGAATGCAATCCGTCGACGCGGTGCCAGCAGCTGCCGCGCCGGCCATGGCTGTTCGGTATTTCCTTGACAGCGTTTCCGGTTTTTCTTGGCGCTTTCTGGCGCTCCGAGGTCAAGCGCTGCGACGCAGACGGCGCGCCCGTGTCGGGATCAACCGAAGTCCGGCCGGCGCTTGCCCAGAAACGCCGCCAGTCCCTCGCGTGCGGCGTCGCCGTCGAAGAGGGCGAGAATCTCGCGGGCCTCGAAGGCCATGCCGTCGGCGAACGACTGCTCGCCGGCGGCGTGCGCGCAGCGCTTGATCGCCGCGAGCGCCTCGGCCGGCATCGCCGCGATCTCGCCGGCCAGGCTCGCGGCCGCCTGATCGGCTTCGCCGGCGGCGGCGAGCCGCTGGACGAGACCGAGAGCGTGGGCCTCGGCGCCGTCGATCGATCGGCCGGTCAGCAGGAGATCGAGAGCCGGGCCGGCGCCGATCAGCCGCGGCAGGCGCTGCGTCCCGCCGGCGCCAGGCAGCAACCCGAGCTTGATCTCGGGCACGCCGAGCTTGGCATCCTCGCTCGCGACACGCAGGGTGCAGGCGCACGAGAGTTCGAGGCCTGCGCCGAGCGCGTGGCCGCCGATCGCGGCGATCGACACGGCGGCGAGCTCGGCGACGCGCTCGATCGCGGCCCGCAGGCGTTCGAGGTAGTCCGCGAACTCCTCGCTCGTGGCGGTTCCGATCAGTTTCAGGTCCGCCCCGGCGACGAAGAATCCGGGCAGCGCAGAGCGCAGCACAAGCACCCTCGCCCCCGCGTTCTCGACCGCGTCGCAGGCCTCCTGAAGGCCGGCGGCCAGCTCCAGCGACAAGGCGTTGGCCGGCGGACTGTTGAACGTCGCGGTGACGATCCGGTCGCCGGTCTCGATCTGAACGAGGTTCTGACCGCCGCTCATCGCCCCTGCCACCGCGGCGGGCGCCGCTCGCTGAAGGCGCGCGGACCCTCCTGGGCGTCCTCGCTCAGGTAGACCGGCTCGAAGATCCGCTCGCCTTCGGCCAGGGCGTCGGCCCAGCCGCGCTCGGCGGCGGCGTAAACCATGCGCTTTCCGGCGCGCACCGAGAGCGGCGCGTTGGCGGCGATCCGCTCGGCCAGCGCGCGGGTCTCGCGCTCAAGCCGGTCGGCCGGCACGACGCGGTTGACAAACCCGGCTGCAAGCGCGCGGGCCGCGTCGATCGGCTCGGCCGTGAGCAGCAACTCAAGCGCGATCCGCGGGCCGATCAGCCACGGCAGCGGCGCCGCCCACGGCGCGCCGCGGCCCCAGCGAGCTTCGGTGATGCCGAATTTGGCGTCCTCGGAGGCGATGCAGATGTCGCACATCTGCGCCAGCAGAAAGCCGCCGCCGTAGGCGATCCCGTTGACGGCGGCGATCACCGGCTTGTCGGTCTGGACGTTGCGGTTGAGATAGGGGATGAAGTCCGGCGGCGGCACCTTCAGGCCGGTGTCGGCCATCTCTTTGAGATCGCCGCCGGCGCAGAAGGCGTCGCCGGCGCCGGTCAAGACGAGGACGTGGGCCTCGGGGTCGTCGGCGAACCGCGTAAAGGCGTCGCGCAGGCCGTCACGTGCCGCCGCGTTTAAAGCGTTGCGGGCCTGAGGGCGGTTGAGCGTCAGCCAGGCGACGCCGGCCGATGTTTCGTAGAGGACGGCATCTGTCGTGTCGGTTAAATCACTCACTCGCAAAACCTTTCTGTGGCGAACCTTTGGTCGGCCGGTGCCGGCGCGGCGCCGGCCTTCAGCGACCGCTAAACGACGGCGGCCTTTTTTCGGCGAAGGCGGCCGTGGCCTCGCCGTGATCCTCGGTCATCGAGGCAACCATCTGGGCGTTCATCTCGGTACGCAGCACCGTCGCGAGATCCATCGTCGCAGCGCGGCGCAGCGCCTCCTTCGTGATGCGCACTCCGTAGGGCGCGCGCGCCGAAATCTCGGCCGCCAGCGCCTCGGCCGCAGGCAACAGCGCGCCCGGCTCATGCAGTTCTTCGACGAGTCCGATCCGCAGCGCGGTTTCGGCGTCGATCGTCGCCCCCGAATAGAGCAACTTCGCCGCCTGACCGGGTCCGACCGCGCGCGGCAACGTGTAGGAGACGCCGTAGTCGGGGCCGAGGCCGACGCGCACGAAGGCAAACCCCAGCTCCGCCTCGCGCGAGGCCAGGCGAATGTCGGCCAGCAGCGCGAGACCGACACCGGCGCCGGTCGCGACTCCGTTGATTGCGGCGATCAACGGCTTGGGAAAATCCCACACCGCGCGAATCGCGTCGAGCATCGGCGCGGCGCGGTTGTGGCGTTCGACCGGCCCCCAGGACCGGCGGGCGCGCTGGTCCTTTACGTCGCCGCCGGCGCTGAACGCGCCGCCGGCTCCCGTCAGGATGACCGCCGAAACCGCCGGGTCGAGCGCGGCCTCACCGAGCAGTTCGGCCAGCCGGGCGATCTGGTCCCAGCTGATCGCGTTGCGGCGCTCGGGCCGGTTGAGCGTGACCAGCAGCGTGCCGCCGGTCAGCTCGTGCAGCAAGTCGGGCGCGGTATCGCCGGCTCGGGGCGGCGCGGTGTTTCCGTCTTCGGCGGCGATGGCCGTCAGTCCCCCTTGGCCGCGGCCGGACGGGCGAGACCCTGCACCGGAGCCGGGCGCTGCGCCGACGGGAAGTTCGGCGCGCGCTTCTGCTTGATCGCGGCGCTGCCCTCACTTACGTCATCGCCAAAGAAATTCAGCATCTCGAATGCCAGCGACGCGTCGAAGATCGGGCTTGCATGGCGCAGCCAGTTGTTCAGCGAGCGCTTGGTCCAGCGCAGCGCCCACTGCGGTCCCTTGGCGAGTCCCTCGGCGACCTCGAGCGCCTTCGGGACGACGTCAGCCAGTGGCTCGCAGCGGCTGACCAGTCCGATCCGCTCGGCCTCGCGCCCGTCGATGAACTCGGCGGTCAGCAGGTAGTACTTGGCCTTGGCCATGCCGCACAGCAGTGGCCAGATGATCGCCGCGTGGTCGCCCGCTCCGACGCCGAGCCGCAGGTGACCGTCGGTCAGCCGGGCGTCCTCGGCGATGATCGAGATATCGGCCATCAGCGCGACCGCGAGGCCGGCGCCGACGGCGACGCCGTTGATCGCCGAGACGATCGGCTTCGGGCAGTTGACCATGTTGTAGACGAGGTCGCCAGCCTCCTCGGAGATCGCGGCGATCTGCTCGAAGTCGCCGATCTGGCCCTCGACCATGTCGAGATCTCCGCCGGCCGAGAACGCGCGCCCGGCCCCGGTCACGACGGCGACACGAACCTCGGTGTCGGCGGCGACGTCCTGCCAGACGTAGGCCAGCTCGCGGTGCAGGCGGGCGTTGGTCGCGTTGTAGACCTCGGGCCGGTCGATCGTGATCAGCAGCACGCCGTGATCGAGCCGCTCGAAGCGCAGGTGCTCATAGCTGTCCCAGTCGGGAGTCGCGCCGGCGCTCATCGCCCGGCCACCGCGGCGCCGCCGGAGGCGTGATCGCCGCCGCATCCCACAATCATCGGACCTGCAACCGGTAAAGCTCGCATCGTCGCCTCCTCGTGTTCTGGTGATCTTGCTATCGCTGGCTGAAACGCCGGCCGATGACCTCGCCGGCCAGCACATTGCGCATGATTTCAGTTGTCCCGCCGCCGAGTCCCATGCCACGCACGTCACGGTAGTAACGCTCGACCGGCAGTTCGCGGCAGTAGCCGGCGTGTCCGTGCAGCTGGATCGCCTCGTCGCAGATCATCTTCGCCGCCTCGTTGGCGTAGATCTTCGCCATCGCGGTCCAGCGGGTGATCGGGAAGCCGCCCTCGTCGGAGGCGGCGGCGCGGTAGGTGAGCTCGCGCGCCGCGTCAAGCGCGATCGACATGTCGGCGATCTTCCACTGCAGGCCCTGAAACTCGGCGAGCTCACGGCCGAACTGGCGGCGGCTGCGCAGGTGAACGAGCGAGTCGGCGAGCGCCGCGCGCGCGGCGCCAAGGCACATCGCGGCGTTGCCGCAGCGCTCGGGATTGAACTGGCGCAGCATGATCGCGGTGCCGGCGCTGGACTGCGGGTCCGGCGCGACGACGATCGCGTCCGGCTCGATGCGCACTCCGTCGAAGCTCAGCACCGCCTCGCCGACGCCGCGCCCGCCCATCTTCGGCTGAGTTCGCGGCGGGGCGAAACCGTCCTGGCCGGTCTCGACGATGACCGCGCCGATCCCGCGGGCGCCGGCCGTACCGGCCAACCGGCAGAAGATCAGAAAGGTGTTGGCGCGCATACCGCCGGTGATGTAGCACTTGCCGCCGTGCAGGCGGAAGCCGTCGCCGTCGGGCTCGAGGCGGGTCTCAAGCTCGGTCGCCGACGACCCGGCCCACGGCTCGGAGATCGCGATCGCCCAGTAGCGCTCGCCGCTGACGGTGCCGGGCAGAAACCGACTGCGCTGCTGCTCGGTACCCAGCGCCAGCACCGCGCGAGGCGGTCCGTTGAGATACATCTGCGCGGCCATCGCCGACGACATACAGGTCGCGGCCAGCTCTTCGAGCACGATGCAGGCCTCGAGCACGCCGCGGCCCTCGCCGCCGTATTCGACCGGAACCGTCAATCCGAGCAGCCCGGCGTCGCGCATGCGCTCCCAGGACGCCTCGGCGAAAACCTCCTCGCGGTCCCAGCGCGCGGCGTCGGGCAGGTTGGCGAGCGCGACAGCGGCGGCGCGATCGCGCAACTCGGCCAGATCACCCTCGAGCGCCGGCGTCAGCGGCGGGATACCGAGTTCGGCCGGATCGGGCGGCGACTCGCTCTCGGCGCCGACGGCGATCGCGACCGCCGTCGCCAAGCGCCGCGG
>JBASWU010000038.1:0-1609 GCA_049276635.1 Solirubrobacterales bacterium
GGCCGGCGTCGTCTCACCGGCGCGCGTTCGCCGCCAGCGCACGGCACCGGCACCGGCGCCGGCGGCCGCCAGCAAGATGCCGAAAATAGGCACCAGGTACGCGGCCAGACCGAATCCGTTCCCGCTCGGCATGGCCAGTATCTCCTCGCCGTACTCGGAGATCAGGGCGGTCTTGATCTGTTGCTTGGTTGCGCATTTGTCGACGAGATCACGGATGAATTCGCGCTCGTTCTCGGCCTGTGGACCGCCGGCGTTGACCAGCGGGACGCCGCAGATCGGGCACATCACCTCGTTCTCGATCGCCGGCAGCGATGTCACCGGGCAGGCCGACGCCAGCGAGGCGCCCGCGGCGAGCGCGCAGATCGCGATCGCGACTACGAGCACAATCCGTCTCCGGTTGAGCTGGATCACCGCGGCTCCGCCACGACCGGCCCGATCGTCGAGTTGAGCCACTTGTCGTCGATCTGGAATCGCTGCAGCGCGACCACGCGCCCGCGCCGATCGATCACGAACGATTCGGGCAGGCGCCGCGCGCCGAAGTCGTCGGTCGCGTCGGCGCTGCGGTAGCGAACGATCGGGTAGCTGATTCCGAACTCGCGAGCAAACTCCCGGGCGTCTTTGGTCAGGTCATCGACGTTGGCGCCGATCACCACGAACCCGCGATCCCGGTACCTGCGGTAGGCGCGCTCGATCGCCGGCGCTTCGACCCTGCACGGCTGGCACCAGCTGGCCCAGAAGTTCAGCAGCACGACCTTTCCGCGGAAGTCGGCCAACGATGTCGTCTGGTCGGAGCCGAGCCTGCGAACGGCGCGGATCGGCGCGGCTTCGCGACGGCCCTGTGCGACGGCGTCGTCAAAACGGCCGCCCGCGCCCTTCTCGGCGACCCCGTAGATCAGCAAAGCCAGCAGGGCGGCGACCGCAAATATCACCGGAATTACAAAGTTCGAGCGCCCGCGTTGCATGCCGGATAGCAGGGTAGAGGGGAGGCGCCGACGCTCGATCCGGCCGACTCGCTCACGCAACGTCTGCGAACTCTCGTATAAATCAGTAGTGAAATGTATTCTGGGGCTGCGGCGCGCGTCAACGGCGAGCGGCGGGTCAATCAGAGAGTCCATCCATTCAAAGGGGTCCACGTGGCTGAGAAAACGACAACCGGGCGTCTGATCGCGGCCGCCGGCGGCATCATCTTGATCATCTCGCTTTTCCTGACTTGGTATAGCTTCGAGGCGAAGGGCCTACCGGGAGGGATCGCCGGCGGCTTCGGTATTGACACCTCGGCGACGGGCTGGCAGGCGCTGGATATCGGCGATTTCGTGTTGTTGCTCGCCGGTCTCGCCGCGATCGCTCCGGCGGCCCTTGACATCTTCGATCTCGAGATCGAGCTCCCGGTCGACCCCGGTGTGGTCACGCTGGGCGCCGGGATCCTCGCCGTCGCCTGGGCCGTGCTTCGATTTATCAGCACGCCCGACACCGGAGTGGCCGAGCAGCTCGTGGAGGTCAACCGCGGGATCGGCATCATCGCCGCGCTGATCGGCGGCGCGCTGATCGCGTTCGGCGGGCTCAAGCAGCAGGGCGAGCAGACGGGCGGCGGATTGACGGCCCCCGACGC
>JBASWU010000039.1:0-7458 GCA_049276635.1 Solirubrobacterales bacterium
GCGGGACCGGCCGCCGGCACGGTCGCGGCGCTCAGCATGTCCAGCAGGTCATAGCTGAAGTCGTGGGCCGGGCGATCGGGCGGGGTCACGGTGGTGATGTTGCCGTTTTGGTCGTAGGTGTAGGCGACCGTGCGGCCGCCGGGCAGGTGTTCGGCGGTGATCCGACCGGCGGCGTCGTAGTCGTAGGAGGTTTGGCGGCCCAGTGGGTCGGTGGTGGTGGCGAGATCGCCCGCGGGGTTGTAGGTGAAGGTCAGTTGGCGGGTGCCTTGGGTGGCGGTGATCAGGCGGCCGGCGGGGTCGTAGGTGTAATCGAGCGGCTCGATGCCGGGTGTTTCGCTGCGCAGGGCTCTGGTCTGCTGGTCGATCGTCGTGGTCGTCTGGCGGTTGGCCGGTGTTGTGTCTGTCAGCTTGCCGACTGGGGTGTTGGAGGCGAGCGGGCCGAAGGCGGCGGTGCGCTCATATGTGGTGGTGTGGGTCTTGCCGTTGGTGGTGCTGGTGTCGGTGCGGCCGGTCAGGGTCAGGAGGTTCCCGGTTTCGCCGACGCTGACGGTGCGGTCACGCCGTGACGCGATGCGCTTGCCCGATGGGGTGCTCAGTTCTGAGCTTGGGCTGAAGGGCGCGCGCAGGCCGAGGCGCGGATCGGGGCCGATGGTGCTCTTTACGGTTGTGGCGTCGGGCAGCGACTTGACGGCTTCGCCGGTGTCAAACATGGTCGACGTTGTGTCTAGGCCGCGTTCGTCGGTGTGGACGCGCTGTTGGCTGCCGGCAAGGCGTTCGACCTTGTACTTGCTCGTGCGGCCGGCGGCGGTTTCGACACGTACCTCGTGGCCGCTTGAGGAGAGGTCGGTGCGCGCCAGCGCGCTGTAGCCGGCGGCCGCGTTTTCGTCTTTGACGAGGCGTCCTTTTGCGTCATAGGTCAAACGCGAGGTCTGACCTTTTGGATTGGTGAAAGACGAGAGCAGACCTCCGGATTGGTAGGTCAGGTCGAACCGCGCTTCGTCGGGCCCGACGATGCTTGAGAGATAGCCATCGGCTCCCACGCTCAGTCGCGTCGTACGACCGTATGGGCCGACAATGTCCACTGGCCGCCCTTGATCGTCGCGGTTGAATGTGGTTACGTTGCCGTCGCCGTCGGTGATCGTCGCCAGGCGACCGGCCTCGTCATAGCCGAACGCGAAGACCGTCGCGCTAGTCGTTGCGTCGAGCGTTCGCAGGTGACGTCCTTCGGCGGTGAACTGGTAGATCTCGGCGCCGTCAGAGGACGGCACGAGCAGATCGTTTTCGGTGAAATCTTGGCCGATGAGCGAAATACCGCTCACGCGATGGTTTGACCGTTCTGAGATATATATCTCCCCACCGGGCGAGATCGCCACACCCGCCGGCCCGCGCAGGGCAGTCGATGCCGCGGTCGTTTCGCTCGAGCCAGCCCGGGAGTTACCGCCCCCGGCGATAGTGGATATCTTGCCGTCGGTTGTCATCCGGCGCACCCGATCGTCGCCCTCGGTTGAGACAAGTATTTCGCCGCTGGGCGTCGTGGCAACGGCACGGGGAAGAAGCAATCTCGCCTCAGTGGCGGTACCCCGGTCGGCAGTGCTATCACCGCCGCCAATGACTGTCTCGATCAACCCGGTCGCCGCGATCCGCCGCACGCGGTGGTTGTAGGTATCCGCGACCAAGAGATTTCCGTCCTGGTCGATGTCGAGGCCAGCCGGCATATTGAGCTTTGCCTTGCTCGCGCGATCGCCGTCGCCGGCAAAGCCGGGTGAGCCCGTTCCCGCATACGTCGAGATTCGCCCATCCGGACTCACGCGGCGAACCCGGTGATGGTTGGAGTCGGATATGTAGATATCGCCCCAGGGGGCCACCGCCACGCCCACCGGCTGACTTAGGCGAGCCGATGTCGCCGCGCCGCCGTCGCCAAGGTCATCGGCGCGCGGGCCGCCGCCCCCAATCGTAGAAATAACCCCGTCCCGATCGATCCGCCGAATCCGGTTGTTATTGGTGTCCGCGATGAAAAGTTCGTCGCCCGGTCCGATCGCGACGCCAGCGGGGGCCGCCAAGCGCGCGGCGGTCGCCAGTTGGCCGTCGCCACTAAAGCCGTAGCCACCTGTACCTGCGACCGTGGAGATCGTGCCGTCCGGAGCTACCCGGCGAACTCTGTTGTTCTCGGTGTCGGCGATAAACACCGATCCGTTTGAGTCAACTGCAATACCTTGCGGCGAGTTGAGGCGAGCGGAGACGGCCGGTTGGCCGTCTCCGACGTAACCCGGGCTTCCGTCGCCGGCGAATAGTTTAAGCCGTCGAAGCCGGAGCGGCGAGGCGCTGCCACTTTGTCCGTCGCCTCGGAAAAGTTCGCCGTTGACCTGATCGTAGAAGTGCTGAATGGTTGGGGTCCATCCGCCCAGTCCGAATCCACGCAGATCGAACTTGACCACCGCCTTGCGATGGTCGCGCCACATTGTGGCTTCCTGACGCGTCCTGCTGGCACTGACAAACATTTGCGTTGCATCAGAATTCGCTAATCGGGAAATCGCGACCGAGGAGCCGAACCGCCGGGTCGGGCCGTAAGTGCCGTCATACACATATCCGACGCGGATCTTCAGATCCTGCACACCCCCGAGCGTGCGACCGAAGACGTCCTTACCGTCCCAAACGTATTCGAACGATTGGCTTGGATCAGGAGCGAAAGACGACACCTCGCTGCGGCCTGCGATTTCAACGATCACGTCAATTCGTTTGAGCGATGCCGGCACTGAATCCTCCGACAGAACGATCTTCGGTGATCTGGCCATGGCGCCGCCGGGAACCCGACCGCTTGAGTAATTGACGTCGAACGGGACCCCTGCGAGTTCGACCATCTCCCCGAGGGTCTGCGACTCGCATTCGATAACTGATCCGCTTCTGGCCGAATTAGAGCACCCGGATGTCTCTTCGCCGGCACCCGGCGGAGGCTGCGCGTCGGCGGGGATACCGAAGGGAAAGTTGTGGTCCCATCCCCTTCCGGAAGTTGCCAAGATCTCATCCGCGCTCACACCGTGATTCGAAAAGTGAGGAATCGGCACGCGCCATAGTGCCTCACCGGGTTCGTAGAGTTCCGCCACCTTGCGTAGCTCGTCGTCGGTTATGCCAAGCTCGGCGAGCGCGGTCGCGTCGGCCGAGTCGCCGCGGCCCTCGACGTCCAGCGCGGCAACGCCGCCGTCGATCGACTCGACGCGAACAATGCGGCCATTCTCTTCCGGCACCCAGACGTTGCGTGAAGGGTCCTGGTAGCCGGTGGGAACGTTCTCGCCGACGGGAAAATTAAGAAAGTTCTCGACATAGTTGATCACCGGCTTGGTGAACTTCACGCGTTTGGCCTTCAGCGCGATCGACTCGTCCGTGGTAAACGCGACCGCGTAGGTATATGCGCTTGTGGGCGGCAGATCGCCGGGCATCGCCTGTGGGCCGTTGGGACCAACGGTGATTTCCGTCGCGCGGACATTGGGAGCGGAGATCGGCACCTCGGCACCATCGGCCATTACCGCCGACGCCCGGGTGCCCGGTTGAAAGATCAGCGTTGCCTGGCGAGCGCCGCTGGCGTCGCTAACCGGACTGCCCTGGGCGACTTGAGCCGCTGTGTTGGACCCGTCGAGATCCACCTCGTCGACGTTGTCGTCGAGTTCGACAAGCACGACGTCGTCGTCAAGCCATGCGTAATCGCGCCAATCGGGAACGACGCTGCGTTGAGCCGGCAGAAAGCCCGGCTTCTCCAAGTTGAGTGTCAGACTTCCGCCGCCGTTGACGACCATGTAGAGCGCGCCGTCGACACGGGTGGTCGTCTGACCGTATTCCGGATGACCGTCAATCGTCACCTTAACGCCCGAAAGCGGCTCGCCGGAGATCGTCTTGACGATGCCGCGTAGGACCGAAACTCGCTCGGGCTTGATGTCTTCTGGGTCGACACCCGTCTGGACAGGGTTGTCGCCTTCGTATAGGAAGCTGACCTGGCCGTCGAAGGACGGCGCCGGGACACTAGTGTCAACCGGCGGAGCGCGCGGGGCCTCATCTCCCATCGAAACGACTTGGGAAGTGAAGTTGTCGCTGACGGGGCCGTACGCATTCCCGTTTTCGTCGCTCCAGTCGACGCTGGCCGTGTCGGTCATGTCACCCGCCGGGCGATCCGACCTGACAGGCACTGAGGCGTGTGCCGTCGCGGCTCCGGACGAGGCGAGTGATTCCGGTACCCCATCCGCCGGTCCGGCGGCGCCGCCGTCGACCGAGTCGGTTACGGCAGGCTTCGCCGTGGCCCCACCCTCGTTGCGCAGCGCGATGTCGTAGACGGCAGTGCCGCCGGCATTCACCGACTCCGGTCCCGACTTGTCCACGGTTACAACCGGCAGGCGTTGGGTTGAGTCCGCGGACGCGACGGGGGTCGTTACCGTTCTATCCGGCTCGGAAAACGTGCGGGTTGCACGGCCGTTTGCGAGGGCCGTCGCTGTGACATCGGCTACCAGCGCCTTGCCGTCCAACCCGCGTAGTCGCGCGAGGTATGCCTCGTCGGATTCGTCAGCGCCCTTGCGGGCCACGGGCGGCAACTGAAATTCGGATCGCGCCGTTTGGGTCTCTCCGGGACCGAGACGCGCCATATTCGCGGAGTCGTGGCGGGTTCGAATGATCTTTTCGCCGCCTGGATCTGTGAATTCGATTCGGAGATCCCGTAGGTCACCCGACTGTGTTTCGAACTGCTTCGCAAACGAAGTCTTTTCCGTATTACCGGAGTAGTGCGTCTGGCCACGCCTGTCGTCATCCTCCCGCGCTGTTTCGATGCGGTGGACGAACCTCAAGTGCTTTGTGCCGGTGTCGTCCGTCAGCATGGCGATTTGCTCTGGTGTGAGCCAGATCCTCGCGCCGTAGACCCAAGATGCTCGTGAGTTACGTCCCAGACTGGCACCAAGCAATTGATCGTCACCGGGTGCCGGATATACGACGCCCTCGGCCGCAATTGGCTCGGCCATCAAGCTGAGTCCGCTTGAAATCGGTGGTTGCTGCCGCGGAGTGTGGCCGGGCGCAGCGCGAAGGGTTCCAGCTAGGGGCGTCCATCTGTTGGATTTCGCGGACAAATACTCGACGTAGGCAAAATACGAAGTGACCGTGGACGGTTTGTGTGCACGTTCGGTGTCGATGCGCCCGGCGAGTTCGAGCGTCGAGCCTAGGTTGCGCGCGGTCGCGGCGTACTCAATCGTGTCTCCCGGAATTGCGTCTGGCTTGTCGACCGTTACGTCGACGTCGAGTCTCGGCGTGAGGCCGACGGATTCAACCGCCCTCACATAACCGGTCCCGTCGCGGCCCGAGACCTCGTCCCAGTAGGCGCGCTCCTCATCGGAAAGCGCCGGCTCAATAGATCCAAACGGAGACAGAAACGCCATGCGCGATGCCGCCGACTCGGATCCGGCGTCAATATCGGACGGCGCAGATTCGGCGACAAGTTTGAGGGACCGCGGTTCGTATTGGGTGTTGTATGTGAGTCCGTTGCCAGCGTCGGAACCGGCAACGGCGGCGAACTCACCGTTCCGGTCGACATAACGGAGCACTTCAAACGTACTGCCGGCGACAGGTGAAAAGCCACCAGCTGTGGCGACGGTGAGTCTGCCCGACAGCTTCGCAGTGCCCCCTACGGACAAGCGCCCGAAGTCGGCTCCGGGATTTGTGCCACGTAATTCAAAACGTACTTCGCCGTCGGAGGTCTGCGCATAGGGCCCCGCGTCAAGGCTCCCGGCCTGAACGTCGATCGACCCGTCATTCTCCAGCGACCAGCCGATCGCCGAGGAGGCGGCGGCGGTCTTGGTCACACTGCCGGTGTTGACAAAGCGCGGATTTTCGTTCCCAAACCAGCGCGCAAAACCGCCGTTGGCGGCGATCTCGAAACTGCCGGAGTTGACGAAGGCAGGCTGGGTGGCGCTGGTGCCGCGGGCGAGAACCGAGCCCGAACTCCAGACGCCGGCGCCCTGGTTGTAAAGGACGCGGGTGTCGCTCATGACCGGCGGGAAGGAGGATGTTCCGGCGATCTGCAGCGCGGCGCCGGGGCTGACGAGCGTCGTGCCGCTGCCGCCCATCCTGCCGCCGGTCCAGGTCAGGCGGCCGGAGACCGTGATGTCACCGGCGCCGCCAAGAAGTCCGCCGTTGATCGTCAGATCCGTGGTCGAGGATGCCTCGGTGACGTCAGTCACCGAAAGTTCGCCGCCGGTGAGAACAACCGGCTTGCTGGCGCGAAGGCTTGAGATCGAACTTACTCCGCTTGAATACCTGATCACAGCCGGCGCGGCGCCGGCCGGGACGCATACGTGATCGCCGGCCTCCGGTACCCGGTCGAGATCCCAGTTGGCGGCGTCGTGCCAGGATTCTGAAACAGCGCCGCCGTCCCAGGTAATAGAACAAGGGGCCTCCGCCATGGCCGTGGAGGTTCCGAGCACGCCGAGCCCGACAAGGGCGAGCGAGACGGCAAAACACACATACGCCGCCGCCGGTGAACGACGTGCCGGCAGCAAGCTACTCGGGCGTCGCCTCAAGCGCGTCAGCGACGCAATCGCCTCGATCCCACCAAGCTCCACCACTCGATGCCCGAGTCCCCGTGACGAAAATCGATTACTCACGGGGGCTACGGTACAGCCTTTGGGCTCTTTCGATCAACCGAAAGTGAAATTTTTTGTTATCGCGGCCGTCGGTCACCACGGCGTTTGCAGCCAACTATGAAGGTCGCGACGCGAGTGGACGCGACGACCGGGGCGGCGACCGGAGAGCCCGGTTAATCCGTCGAGCCCGAACGCGCGACCAGCGCGCCGACGGCGGCGATGCCGACGACCGCGGCGCCGGCGGCGAGGTACCGGGCGGCCGGCTGGGCGGCGCTGACCTTTTGCTTGACCTTGTGTTTGCCGATCGCCCAAGTGGCGCGACCGAGTGCTTCGTAGAAACGATTGCTCATGGATTCACACTATCGAGAATCCGGCGCGGATGAGTTACCCAGCGCGTAGCGCCCGCGCGAGGCGGGCGCTTCGACGGCAGGTGCGATTCGGCCGGGCCGCCGCAGGCTCAGTAACCGGCGAGATGACGCACGCGAAAGCCCTTCGGCGAGCGCGACTTGGCGCGCCAGCGCGGGCCGCGTTCGCCGGGGCCCGAGGTGTCCAGGCGCAGGCCGGCGATGATCACGTAGGCGTGGCCGGGGTTGGTGTAGACGGTGATCCAGTCGCCCTCGCCGGCCACCCCCCACTTCATGAAGCCGGATGAGTTGAGCGGGCGATCGAGCAGATCGCCGCCGTGCAGGGCGTAGCTGATCGTGCTGGAGCAGTCGTAGCCGCGATCCTTCCACTTGGCGTGACCGCCACCGTAGAGGTAGGGCTTGCGGTTGATCTCGTTGGCGGCCCAGATCGCTTTCTGGACCGGCAGCGGCGCGCCGACCGGGGCGATCGCGGTGCGGCCGTCGGC
>JBASWU010000040.1:0-7613 GCA_049276635.1 Solirubrobacterales bacterium
GCGTCGGCGCGCTCAGTCGAGAAAGGTCACGAAGGAACCGGTCTCGCCGCGCGCCGGCGGCTCGCCCAGCGCCTGCGCCGGCCGGCCGAGGTGCAGGAGTCCGAGGATCCTTTCACCGTCGGGTACGCCGACGGCCGCCAATCCATCCGGATCACGCAGCACGGCCGGGGTCCGCCAGTACCCGGCGAGTCCGCGATCGTGCGCGGCGAGCAGCACGATATAGGCCGCGACCGCCGTCGCGTGCTCGTCCTCGGCATCGAGTACCGGATCGGGATTGCGCACGCACGAAACGACGACCAAGGTCGGCGCACGGTCGAGCTTTGCCGCCGAGGCCGCGCCGATCGCCGCGAGATCGGCGCCTGCGGGCGCGTCCTCGCGGGCTCTGCGGATTTCGGCCGCCTTGAGCTTTTCCAGAGCGCGCGGGCCGATCACGCGGAAGCGCCACGGCCCGGTCAGTTTGTGGTTCGGCGCCCAGCGCGCCAAGTCGAACAACTCTTCGAGTTGCGCCCGGATCAGCGGCTCCGGAGTGAAGGCCTTGACCGTTCGCCGAGTGCGAATCGCTTCGTTGACGTCCATCGGCGGGGATTATCGCGCACACGAAATGAGGGACCCGATCCGCAATCGATACGGGCCGGGCCCCTCACGTGTTACCTCCCGATCCGATCGGGAGGATGCCCGCCGGCGTTCGCCGCCAGACGAACGCCGGCGGATCGACTACGGCTGTTCGTTGTGCGTCTCGCCGGACTGGTACCAGCGCCCGTGCTGACGCTGACGCTTGACCGACTCGCAGGAACCGTTCGGGTTCTCGGCGGTCGCGTCGGTGATCACGTCGCGCTTGTCGAGGAAGGCACGGTCGTTGCCTTCGCCGCAGGTGATCTTGTCTGCCTCGCCGTCACGGGCACGGAAGGTGTCGTCGCCGGGGCCACCGTCGAGCGTGTCGACCTTGGTGTCGTCCTTACCGCTGGCATCGCGCCGGGCGAGCGCCCAGAGGCGGTCGTTGCCCTCGCCGCCGTAGGAGGTGTCAACGCCGAAGCCGGCGTAGATCGTGTCGTCGCCGGGACCACCGTCCTGGGTGTCGTTGCCATCGCCGCCGTGCAGCTTGTCGTTGCCATCGCCGCCGTTAACGGTGTCGTCGCCACGTCCGGCCCACAGCCGGTCGTTGCCGAGGTCGCCGGTGATCGTGTCGTTCCCGCGCTTGGCGTTGACCTTGTCGTCGCCGCCGTTGGCGGTGATCGTGTCGGCGCCGTTGGTGCCCTTGAGGTTCTCGGACGTGTCGTCGCCGGTCACCACCGCCGCAAACGCGACCGTCGCGAAGATCGCGAGGCACGCCGCGGTCGCCGCGAAAGTCGAAAAAGCTCTGTTGAGGTTGTTGAATGACATTGAGTTGCCTCCGTCGATAATGGATGGTCAACTCAACCAACCGGCGTAGCGCCGCGAAGTTTCGGCGTCGATGCGCGGCTATCTAACGAATGTCCAGTGCGCGGCCGATCGCGTCGAGATCGTGTTCGCGCGGGGTGTAGTGATCCCACTCGCCGCGAACGACCCCGTCGCCGGCACGCACCAGCGCCACGCGAGGTGTGACGTTGATCTTGTATTTGGCCGCGAGCACCGGATGTTCGGCGACGTCGATCTGCACCGGCGTGACCGAACGGCCGCTCAGCGCGTCGACCCATTGCCTGCACCCGTGGCAGAAAGGGCTGGTGAAAATCACCAGAGTGTCTGACTCCGGGGCGCCGATGTCGGCGGGATCGATCACCCGCAGGGCGTGGCGCCGGTGCAGCACGGCACGCGCGACGATCGTCACGACGGCGATAGCCACGGCGATCGCCGTCAGCACAATCAGTCGATCGGCCACGCTTATCAGGTCGCCAGCCGGATGCCGCGCAGTCGCGCAAAGGCGACGAAAATCTCACAGCCCACGCAGATTCCCGACACCGCCGCGAAACCGGCCAACGTCGTGACGATCAGCGATACGGCCCAGCCGGCGGTAGTCGCGCCGGCGACAAACATGACGGTTGCCGCTCCGAGAAAGATCGCGCCGACGATATTCGCGAATCGCGGTGGGCGCGAGTCTTCGATGCGCCCCTCGCCGAAGCGCGGCTGAATGACCTTGAAGTACAACAGACACGGTAGACACCAGCGGCGGCCGAGCGACAGCCCGACGACCAGCTGCAGGCCGATCAAGCTCGCCAGCGGCCAGAAATCGAACGCGTACGCCAGCCCCGTGACGATCGCGACCACGGCTTGGTTGGTGCGCGGCGCTCGCTGGTCGATCACCTCGGTGTCGCGGAACGGGTCCACGGACGGTTTGTACTTTGCGCGCACTCCGCAGACCTTACCGAGTCGTTAGGCTTGGTCAAATGGGTAATGCCGAGGATCCGGATCCGGAGAACGAACGCGAACTGACCGTGATCGAGCTGATGAACGGTCCCGGCCGCCCGAGCGACTCGGCGCGCCACGCCGTTCTCTGGCTGAGCTTCGCCTTCGCCTTCGCGCTGCTCGCGCTGACAATCGGCCTGATCGTCACTTCCGGATTCGACCTGCTGAGTTTTCTGACTCTGGTGATTCTCGGCTTCGTCAATGCCGCGATGATCGGAGCGCTTCGCCATAAGGGCGAGGATCCGATGGCACAGTTCGAACCGCCGCCGATCCCCAAGCGCCGGCTGGGCGCTCGCCGCCGCAGGGACGCCGACGCCGAGCGCCGTGCGCGCACGAAGCACGATGACGAAGGCGCTCGGCCCGACGTCGTCCTCAAAGACTGACGATGTCGGCGTGAACACCCGGATTCTCGTACTTGGAGCCGCCGCACTGGCCGAGGGTCTCGCCGCGTATCTCGCCCGCTGACGCGCGGTTGCGCCGACGGGCCGGTGTCCGGGCACAAAAAAGCCCGCGGCGCCGGAAGGCGCCGCGGGCTTTTTTCAAAAGCCGTGACCGAAGTCGCTAGGCCTTTTTGATCTGGACGGCCTTGGGACCTTTGTCCCCGGCCTCAACCTCGAACTCCACGCGGTCACCCTCGGCGAGAGAGCGAAAGCCCTCCGCGACGATTTCGGTGTGGTGGGCGAAGACGTCTTTGCTGCCGTCTTCCGGTGCAATGAAGCCGAAGCCCTTGTCGTCGTTGAACCACTTGACTGTGCCAGTGGGCATTTTGATTCCTCCGTAGGTGTGTCTTATACGTCGCACAACGGCTGAGAATCAATCGATCAACATGCCAAAAAGCGACTTCTTACCGTCAACGATCCTACACGGATCGACTGACCTGGTGTGAACGGTACTAGGCCGGACGGTGGAGTCGTGAAAATTTTGTATCCGACGGGCTTCGGCCATCCGGCTCGCCGCCGGCGGCGGTATGCGAGTACGGTTTCGGTTGAGCAACGCGAATGATTGGGGATATTGAATGACGCAGCTTCAGCGCAACGCCAAGCCGGCCGGTAAGAAATCCGCCGGATTCGACTTCGACTGGCTGGTGATCGGCTCTGGATTCGGCGGCAGCGTCTCGGCGCTCCGCTTGAGCGAGAAGGGCTACAAGGTGGGGGTGCTCGAATGCGGCCGCCGGTTCGCCGATGACGATTTCGCGGAAACGACCTGGCAGGCGAAGCGTTACTACTGGATGCCAAAGCTCGGCCTGAAGGGCATCATGCGGATGACCCTGTTTCGCGACATCTTCGTCGTCAGCGGCTGCGGGGTCGGCGGCGGGAGCCTCGGCTACGCGAACACTCTGTACCGGGCGATGCCGGCGTTTTACGAGGACCCGCAGTGGTCGGGCCTAAACGACTGGGAAGCGACGCTCAAGCCCCACTACGACACGGCCGAGCAGATGCTCGGCGTGACCGACTTCCCCGGTTACGGCGACGGCGACCAGGTGATCAAGGAGCTCGGCGAACATCTCGGAGTCGCCGACACCTACCGGCACACCCGCGTAGGCGTGTTCTTCGACGAGCCCGGCAAGACGGTCCCGGACCCCTTCTTCGGCGGCGAGGGGCCGGATCGGACCGGCTGCATCTCGTGCGGCAGCTGCATGGTCGGATGCCGCCACAACGCAAAAAACACGCTGGTGAAGAATTACCTGTGGTTTGCCGAGCGGCGCGGCGCCAAGGTCGAAGCCGAGCGCACCGTGGTCGATGTGCGGCCGATCGGCGCCGCCGACGGCAGCGAGGGCTACGCGGTGACAAGCGTCCGGTCCGGCGCGTGGCTGCGCAAGCGCCGCCGCACCCAGACCGCCCGCGGGGTGGTGGTGGCCGCGGGACCGCTGGGCACGAATCTGCTCCTGCAGAACTGCAAGCACTCCGGATCGCTCGCCGGACTTTCGGACCGGCTCGGCACGGTGGTGCGAACCAACAGCGAAGCCATCACCTGCGTAACGGCCAAGGATGACAAGCGCGACTTCGCCGCCTCGATCGCCATCACGTCGAGCATCTATCCAGACGAACACACGCACATTGAAAACGTCACCTACGGGCGCGGTGCCGACTCGATGAGCATGCTGTTCGCGCTGATGACCGGCGACGGGAACAAGCTGACCCGGCCGGTCAGGTTCCTCGGCCAGGCGATCCGGCACCCGTTCAACTTCGCTCGTTCGGTCTGGCCCGGCAAATGGTCGCGCCGGACGCTGATCTTGCTGGTGATGCAAACGGTCGACAGTTCGATGAAGCTCATCCCGAAGAAGAAACTGCTCGGCACGGGCGTCAAGCTGCAAACCGAGCAGGATCCGCTGCGGCCCAATCCGACCTTCATCCCGGTTGCCAACCTCGCGGCCGAGTGGGTGGCGAAATCGATCGGCGGCGTTCCCCAGAGCGGGATCACCGAGGTGCTGTTCAACACCCCGACCACGGCGCACATCCTGGGCGGCGCGGTGATCGGGCGAGACCCCCAGAGCGGGGTGGTCGACGACAACCTGCAGGTGTTCGGCTACCGCAACCTGCTGGTGACCGACGGCGCGGCGATCTCGGCGAACATCGGCGTGAACCCGAGCCTGACGATAACCGCGCAGGCCGAACACGCGATGACGAACATTCCGCCCGCCCCGGGAGTCAAGGACGTAACGCACGTCGGGGTGAAGGGGCGGGCCGCGAGCCGGGCAACGTCAGACGCCTGACCTCGGCACTGACGGATCTGGGTGGCTACCCGGGCGGGATGTTCTGGTTGAGGTGAAAGAAGTTGAGCGGGTCGAACTGCTGCTTCAGTGACTGCAATCGTCGGTACTTCGCCGCGCCATATGCCTGGCGGATCCGGTCCTGCCCCTCGTCCATCAGGAAGTTGACGTACACGCTGGTGTGGTGCGGCTCGAGCGCGGTCCAGAAGTTTCGCACCCACTCGCGCTCGGCGTCGAAGCCCTCGGCCGTGGCCGTCGCGGCCGTGATGTTGAACGTGTGCCCGGCATTGCGGCCGTTGAACGCGGTTTCGTCATCGGCCACGCGCGACACCGCCCCGCCCATCTGCCAGATCGGAAAGGCCGTCAGCGGCGAGCGGATCCGCCGGGCGTGGTCGACCGCAATGTCGATCACGTCATCGCTGAGCGTGGCCACGTCGCAGGCGCGCATGTAGTACCACCAGTCATGCGGAAACGAAGCGTCAAAGGTCGATTGATGGGTGACATAGGGCTTGGGCACACATAGATCGAGTATCGGCGAGCCGAACTGTTTCAACGGGCGTATGACGCGTTCACCGTCCTCGATCGGGCCCGCGTAACAGCAGACGACGCTGACGACCGGATTTCCGTGGAATTCGGTGGGAATGATCGGCAGCGGAGGAGCTTTGCGCTGGATGACGATCGTCATCAACTCGTCCGGTGCCGCGGCGGACCAGTCACGGTAGAACCGCAGCACTTCCGGCGCTTTGTCCATCGGCCAGAAGATCGGCCCGGCCAGCACGATCGGCCCGACCGGATGCAGGCGGTATTCGAATTCCGTGACGATTCCGAAGTTCCCGCCACCGCCGCGGAGCCCCCAGAACAGCTCTGTGTTTTCGGTTTCACTCGCCGTCACGAACTCGCCGCCGGCGGTGACCATGTCCACCGAGAGCAGTTGGTCGATCGTCAGGCCATGCTTGCGCTGGAGCCAGCCGATGCCGCCGCCGAGCGTCAGGCCGGCGATTCCGGTGTGGGTGACGATTCCGCCGGTCGTCGCGAGTCCGAACGCCTGCGTCTCGCGGTCGAGATCCCCCCACAAGACACCGGCCTGTGCCCGCGCCGTGCGAGCCTGGGGATCGACTCGAATACCCCGCATCCGGCTCAGGTCGATGACCAGGCCGCCGTCGCAGACCGACGAACCCGGAAAGCTGTGCCCGCCACTGCGCACCGCGACCTCGATGCCGGCGTTCCTGGCGAATCCGACGGCCGCCATCACGTCGCCGACGCCGGCGCAATATGCAATCAAGCCGGGCGATCGATCGATCGACCCGTTCCAAACCTTGCGCCGCTCGTCGTAGGCGGCATCCGCCGGGAGGACGAGCTGCCCGCCGAAGGACGCCTCCAGCGCGGCCAGCTCGGCGCGATCGAGTTTGGTGCCGGGTCGTTGGGCGTCCACGAACAGATCATAATGCGCCGAGTGCCGAGCCCTCGGGACCGCAATTGTCACTCGGCGAGAAACGGGGTGGTTTCCGTGGCAAGGGCTTAGACGGCGCATGTTCAAACCATCAGGTCCTGAACGGTGCGAGATCGTCGACGCGCAGCGCGACGGCGGTGAGGGAGCGACCCTCTGGTCGTGACCGATCCACCGAGCGCGAGCATCGGCAAGATCGTGCTGGTCAGGACCTGATGGAGCTGGACGGGATCGAACCGACTACCTCCTGCTTGCAAAGCAGGCGCTCTACCAAATGAGCTACAGCCCCCTGAGTCCGCGATCGGCGCGGGCGCCTGGGCGGTGTACGCATGGTACGCGGGCGACACGCCGTAAGATCGCATCGTGAGCGACCGCGAAACGATCGACGAGATTCTTGCCCAGCTGGCCGAGCCCGGCGGGTTCGACGGCGCCGACCGGCGCATCGGGGAGATCGCGCCGCAGCTTCAGGGCACGCTCGACGCGGCGCTCGGCGCCGGCGGCTGGTTCGACGAGGCGCACGAAAGCGCTGTGCTCAAGGCGAGCACGGCGCCCGACCAGGACGCCCGGATCGTCGCCGTCCGGCAACTGGTGCTGGAGCAGACGCGACTCGGCATGCTCGTCGGCGTCGCGGTCGGCTGGGAAATAGCTGAGCGCCTCGAACAGAGGCGCTCCGGTTCCGGCTATGGCTCGTCCACCGAAGCGGGCGATCGTGCGACTCGCGAAGCCGAAGCTCAGGACTCGCTGTGATCGTGCAGCCAGTGGTTGCGGTCCTTCCAGTCGTGTGCCATCAGCAGACCGCCGGCGAGAGCCAAGACCGCACCGGTGAACCCGTGGTGCAGCCGCCAGCCAACGACCCAAACCCGCTGTAGTTCTTTGTCGTATCGAACCATTGTCCCCATCCAATCCAAACGAGCGAATTCCCGCTAAATGGACTCTCTCTTTGATAGCTCATATATCGGCATTTCGCAAGTAGGTGATAAGCATCCGCACATCGTCAAAAACGCGTAAGTTTGTCCTCCTTGCCGCCTTGTCGGCCGTATTCGCCGGCTGCGGCGACGGTGGGGACGGGTCTGTGAC